>JAEOSZ010000079.1 GCA_016840095.1 Candidatus Heimdallarchaeota archaeon | reverse complement strand
TATTGTTTGATATTTTAGTTCTTACAGAGATGGATTTGAAGCGTTCAGGATACCCAGTAGCTGGATCATTGAACTTTAGTAAGCAATTTGAAAAAAAGTATCTCGAGTTAGGAGGAAGAATTCACTATAAGACAAAAGTCTCCAAAATAAATACAGTGCAAAATGTAAAGAAGAAAGATATTGTCAAAGGGATTACTCTCGAAAATGGAGAAACTCATAATGCGGATATTGTTGTAAGTGCAATGGATGGTTATTCAACTCTCTTTGAATTGTTAGATGGTAAATATATGTATGAAAAGCTAGAAGGTGTCTATAAAAAAGCTGATCTGAATCCATCTATGATTTTAGTTTCAATTGGGGTAAACAAGGAATTTAAAGAAAAGTCATCAACCTATTTCATAAATATAGAAGAACATCTAGAAACACCAGATGGCAATCAATATGATTTACTGAAAACAAGGCTGTTTAACTTTGATACTCCACTCATCCCAGAAGGTAAAACCCTGTTTATAGTTGAACTTCTATCCAAGAATCTTGATTTTTGGGATAATCTCCGATCCAATGATAAATCCGAATATAATCGATTAAAGAACGAAATTTCATCTCAAATTATTGATGTTTTAGATAAGCATTTTGAAGGCTTAAAGAAGAATGTTGATATGATTGATGTAGCAACACCTGCAACTTTTTACAGATATACAAACAATTGGAATGGTTCAACTCAAGGTTGGGCTAATGAGAATCTCTTTGCCAGTAGACCCATTAAAAAGGAACTCCCAAATCTAGATGATTTTTACATGATTGGTCATTGGATTATTCCTGGTGGTGGGGTTCCTAATGCGTTCATGACGGGTAGAACTGTTGCACAAATAATCTGCAGAAAAGAGAAAAAATCCTTTGAGATCTCAAATTAAACAAGGGAACTCTTCTTTTATTTTGTAAAAAGATTCTTCATTAACTAGATTTTAATATTGGTTTCTAAAAGTTGAGTTATGAAGAGGAAAAACATCATTAAGTTTACTGATTCAGTTTGGGATTACTCAGAAACTGAGACATCATCTCATATTTCTTTTATCAAAATGGATAAATTCTTAGTACTGGTAGATACTGGATATGACGAAACTACAGCTAAGGAAATCAGAGATTATGCTGAAACAGAAACAGGTTTCAAATTTAAGTATGTTATAATTACTCACTATCATGGTGATCACACTTTTGGAACTAATGTGTTCAAGGATTGTGACATTATCTCAACAAGAAGTACTAAGAAAATTCTAGAGAAGAAGGTTGAGAAGGACTATAAAGATAAAAATATCATATTACCCAATGTAACATTTGATGTAGAGTATGAGATTAAGGATGATTTCAAAACCATCAAAATCATCGAAACTCATGGGCACACGCAAGGAAGTGCTTTTGTTTATATTCCTCAAGAGAGTATTCTATTAACTGGTGATTTACTTTTTGCAGATATGTTTCCCTTTGCAGGGGATCCTTCAGTTAATCCCTATCTATGGGTTGATGCTTTTCAAAAGATGATTGATCTTAAACCTAACATAGTCATTCCAGGACATGGTCACATAGGTTCAGTTAAAGACATAAAAGAGGGACAAGAGTTAATCAAGGAAATGATTCAAACTATTGAGAATCTATATGAAAAAGGTATATCCAAAGATCAAATACTGAAATATGATAAATTACCTGCTTTTACAAAAGAAGCTAATCAAAGATGGCTAAAAATGACAATTGATTCATTTTATAGAATAGTAGAAGAAAAATTCAAATTATTGAGTGAAACATGAAATGAAACGAAAATTAGTGATTTCAAATCCAACTAGACCACATATTCCCGAATATGGGATAACTGAAGGAGAAGAAGGTCTTCTAAACTGGAAAACTGTAGACAAATGGTTATCAGAAGAAAAGAATTACTGGGTTAGCACAACCAAACCTAATTCTAAACCTCATTCTAGACCAGTTTGGGGAATTTGGTTAGAGAATTTTCTCTACTTTGGTGGAGGTAATAAAACTAAAACATATCGAAATCTTCTAGAAATTCCAAACGTATCAGTTCATACACAAAGTGGAGAGAATGTAGTTATTATTGAAGGATATGTGGAAATTGTTGATGACGAAGATTTGAATAAAGTTCTAGGTTCTGCATATGAATTGAAGTATGAAATTTTCCATCCTCCACCTTTTTGGAAAGTGATTCCCCAGACTGTTTTCTGTTGGGACATGAGTGAGTATGAAAAGACTCCTACAAAGTTTGTTTGCAAGTTGGAATAGAAATAAAAAACAGAATATTGAGTGAGATTTAAGATGACTCCTTATTGCTGTTCATCTTTGCTCTATATTTTCTGATTATTATGTATCCAGCAAAAAAACTTAAACAAATTATGTTAAAATACCAAAATTCTTTGGATAAGAAATCAAATATATGCCCTACTACTCCTACTTTTGGGAGTTCTAAGATGTAACTTATAAGACTGATTAGAGAAACAAAAACTAAATAGCCTATTCCCAGAATTAGATATCTCTGCCAATATTTTATCTCAGAAACGGTTTTTCTATCTTTTTCCTTTATTATAATTCTTGGAAAGAAAAATCCTGTAATTGATTTATATTGATCGAATTCTTCACCGAATTTCTTTGCTAATTTTTTATCTTCAAAATCTGACATAATGATTAAAACTAGCGAAAAGAATGACCAAGATACAATTTCTCCAATTCTAATGAACTCATCTTGTGTCCATGGTATGTAGAGAGAGATACATAATGACATTAGAATTAATCCTAGATGTTGAGGATGTCTTAAGAATTTATAAGGTCCAGTTTTTACTAAACCAGTATTCTTCAATCTAGCTCTAGCAATAAGGATGATTCCCCAAATAAATAATGACAATCCAATGAAGAATATGATGAATTCTACAACAATAAGAGCTATCATTGTCTCATCTACAGTAATCACTCCTAGTAGCCAATCTTTTTGACCTAGAAAAGCAAATATCCACCAAGAAGTAAAAGCAGCAGGAAACATCCATACCATGGCAAATAAAATGCCTGCTATAATTGGAGAATATACCCATAATAATGACGGGATTAGAAATATTTTTTCAATAATCGCAGATATTTTTATCCTGTTTTCGTTTTTCATGGTTGTTACAAGATAGAGGCACTGATGTAAGTGCTTGTGTAAATTTAAACACATCTTCAAACTTTATTCTTCCCAATTAGCATCAAAATTTATCTTCTCTACTTCTTCTTTATCATAAACTAGATACCATCTTGTTTTTACTTCTACAGGATGAAGTCTTAACCACAAATCATCTGGAAGATAAACATTCACTCCGCAGTATTTGCAAGGAACTAAGCGATCTTTACCATCTATAATTAATGATCCACTACATTGAGGACAGTTCAAGGCTATTCCTCCAGATATTGCAGGTTCATTGTCTTTGAGCTCATCATGCATCTGTACATTAACGAAATAATCAGCTGTTGGAAGTACTTTTTTTAACCAACTAGGAGCTGGAACAACATTGGTTTCTTTTCCACAATTTGTGCATTTGGTCTTGGACTCCTTATCTCTATCTACTTTCTTGATATCAAGTCTCTTATTGCAATCATTACATCTAGGGGTTAATTCAATAACACTCCATTTAGTATTAAATAGACCAAACTGAACTAGATTGTAGATTTCTCCTTCCTTCATATCTTCTACTATCCACCCTAAAGCATCATACAGATTTTCTTTCCAATATTTTACTGGAATCTCTATATTATTTTGACATGCGTTGCAGTGAGCTTTTCTTACTGGTCCATGAATCATTATAGAAGAATCACACTTAGGGCAGGTTATACTCATTTCAAATGCTGCTGAGTAAATTTTTTTTCACCAAGTGTGTAAAACAGCTTATTCATAAAAACTTATTGCAGTTCCTGTTATACAAGAATGAAAAAAGTTGTTATGCACATTATTAGATTGAATGATGAATGAGCTATAATTGCTGAGAATATGTTTCCACTTTTTTGTCTACATAGTGAGAAAAGCATAGACAAACCAAACATAAGCAAGAACCAAACAGATCCTGAACCAAACAAGTATTCTATAGTAGCACCTTCAATAATGAAACCATAGTGCATTATATGTACAGTTGCAAATGCAAGTGAATTAGTTACTTTAGCATGAAATTCATTCGTCTTTTCTTTTGTTGTTTCATGAATCATCCCTCTAAAAAACAATTCTTCTCCAATAGGACTAAAGATCATCGAAGGTACTGTAGTTATGAAAAAAACTGATGCAAAAGGTAATAATTCTCTCATCTCAGGAGACATTGCTTGATTAATTATAGAGACGAACCAGTGCTCTTTTCCATTAAGTGTGAATAACATGCCTATACCAAATACACCTAGAGCAGCTGCTCCTCCAATCAAAAAACCCCAAAGTAACCATAAAGGGTTCTTCAATTTTGTCAAACCTATACGTTTCCATCCACTTTTAGTATAGAAAATGAAAGGCAAAAACCACATCAAAATGAATCCAATCATTATCAAAATGCGAATGTTTTCAGATCCAAATACACCGAATCCTCTGATTATTGCTAATATAACATAAAGAACGACAATCAGAATCCAAGGCTGTTTGAATAGTTTCAAACTAAAACGATTCAATAAAGTCTGTTCAGCATCTTGACTATCATTCATAAAAAAGGGAAAGTTAATCCATTATATAAGAGTAGGTAAATAAAATAGAAAAATAAAAAGAAGGTTTGACTGAGCCTAGAACTCAGGAATTGATTCTACTTCGCTCTCTTCCTCTTCTTCCTCTTCTTCCTCTTCTTCCTCTTCTTCCTCTTCTTCCTCTTCTTCCTCTTCTTCCTCTTCTTCCTCTTCTATTTCAGTTTCTTCAAATAATTCTTCTATGATTTCATTTCGCAATTCATAAAGAACTTCATAGGTCTTTTCAACAATTTCCGACACAAGATCAGCTAGTCGAGTTTTGGCATCTTTTGTAACTACTCTTGCTATTTTCTCACCTATAATGAATTTCTTTACTTCTGAAATATCTTCAGAGATATCTTGAGGGATTAATTCGATAATTTTCTCTTTTACAGATGATTGGACTTGATTTACAATTTCTTTCAATTTTTCTTCTGTTACTAGTTCACCTAGACCATCAAAAATTTCTTCTTCAATCTCATCCATAACTTCATCATATATGGTTTTAGCTAAATTTCCTTCATCCATTGTAACCACAATCATGTTTTATATTTATTGTAAAAAATCTTTTGTTGTATAAAGAAATCTCAAAGGACTTTTTTCAAAATCTTAGATATCCATTTTTTGAGTTTACTACTGTATCTAAACCAAACAAGTACTCCGATACCAATTGTACTGATAGCAGCAGCTGAAACCGAAAGCCCAATTATCAGTGACCTCTTATTCAAAGGTTTGAGATATAGAGAACCAGACGATGAGTACAAATCTGTTTCATTGGATAGATGTCCAGCTTCATCAGAAACTACTAGAGCAATTTCATGTAATTCTAATTCAGATATATCTATGAAATATTTTATTTTGATTGGTTGCCAAAAACGGGGGAAGGTTAGAGTATCATATTCAACAGTTTCTCCGTCTAATGTGATATAGTAATTTCCTATGAATTCTGTTCTGGATCTGAAATTATACCAAATATCCCATTCTACATAACTGTCATTAGGACCCAATTCTACAAAAATAGGAATTGATACAATTGGAGCAAATCTAAATCTCTCTGATCGATACATACCAAAGGTTTCAGAGCTAACTCTCGGAAAACTCATTTCCCAAATAATTTCTCCTTCCTCATTTAACTCAACTATTCTTGCACTTAAATCTGTATCAGGATGTCCATGAGTACCAAAAGTCCCTAATCTATTACCTTCTGGTAATCTGTCTGCGTCACCCCAGTAAAGACAGAAATACTCTTGACCTCTAGTCCATTCCCAGGTGGTGTTTGCATACATCATAGATTCATCAACAGTTATTTCAACTATTCTAGAACTCAAATTGGTAGCATCTGTCTGGTTATGATAATCATTATCAAAAATAATGAAGGTTTTGTTGTCAACCATCTCCAATGAATGAGCATGATAAAACAAACTAGTTACTTCATTTCCATACTTATCAAAGAGAGTGAAATTCCCATATTCTCCGAGTCCCCAAATCAAATCACCAGTTTTGTGATCTATTTTATAAAATGTATTTAGATTCTTACAGTTAACAAAGATCACATCTTCTTCTTCATCATAAAACAGTGTATTTGAATGAGTAATATCTCTATTATAATAACTGCCATCCTCAAAAGGACACCAAGAGGACAAATTGATAAAATCTCGAAGATTTTTTGACCAAACCTCTGTCCCATTCATTGCAAATTCTTTAATGTAATCAAATCCATATTCTATATCATCTTTAATATGTTGATAACTTGATAATCCGAAGTAAGTATTGTTTGCATAATTTACTTCATAATCATGATGAATTGAAACAGCTACAAATTGTGTGACATTAGTTTCCAAATTCCACAGATGAGCACCATAATCATCACCATAGATTAAAGTTGTTGAATTATAGAATCGAGCTGCACCATGTGATAGTGAACCTTCAATGCTAATATCTCTCTGAAAATAGATATTCCCATCCAAATCAGTTATCATTAGTGTTCTATTAATGATCTCATTTAGATGATGATCTTTCCTTTCTAGGATATATAGATTATACCCTTCAAACACCTTATTATCAAGAGATTCGTCAACATAATTATCTAACTTAAAATACTTAACAGAACTCCACTCACTTTCTTTGTAGTTGATTCTCTGGCTTAAACTTATACAATTTAACATTAGAAGAAATATGAAAATTGAAGAAAAGACTATTCTTACAGTTTTGTCTTTGAAACTAATAGGTTTCACTAAAGTTATTTTATGATACTGTCTTATATATATTTGTCACTGAAGGGTGAAATATATTTAAGTGTATAAAATTAGGAAATGTTGGTTATAATGGTAAAATTTGAACAAATCTCAGATTCAGTATGGGCACACACAGAAGGAGATACTTTCGGTCATGTTGCATTTGTAAAACTGGAAAAGAGCATAGTGTTTATTGATTCTGGTTATTTTCCAAAAATAATTAAACAAGCCAAAGAAGAAGCGGAAGAGATTACAAACTTACCCGTCAGGTACTTAATCATCACACATCATCATGCAGACCATATATTTGGAAATCAATTCTTTGAAGATTGTGAAATCATTTCTACTAAAGATACTGTGGATTTCCTTGAAAATTTGATTAAAACTAGATGGACTGATGAGTACATTGAGAATTTCAAAAAGGAAAATTCAGAGGAATTTGATATTCTTAAAATTATTTTACCAAATAAAACGTTTGAAGGAGAATTCGAAATAAAAGAAGGAGATAAGTATCTTAAAATAATTCAGACTGATGGGCACACTAAAGGTAGCTGTTTCGTATATGTTCCAGATGAGAGTATTATTATTGCTGGGGATTTATTATTTTCAGAAGAAATCCCATATTTCGGAGATACAACAGCTGATCCATACCTATGGGTTGAAGCATATCAAACTATGATTGGTCTTTCACCCGTTAAGATCATTCCAGGTCATGGTCCTGTTACTGATGTTAAGCAAATGGAATTGCAGCTTAAATATTTGAAGCAATGTATAAAATGGATGGAAAAATTTATCAGAAGTGGGGGTAAGAAAGAAGATTTAGATCATGCTAAAGATTTTCCAATGTTAGATTATGAGTTGTATGATAATTTTGATACATTATTTAAAATGTCCAAGGAAAGAACATTTGATGTAGTGAAAGAAAGAATCACGAACTGATTCTTTCACTATGTAACTTTTTCATACAAGAAATCTGCTAAACCAGCTGAATGAGTGAATTCATTGGTCTTCAAATCAACTATTTCAGAATTTTTGATAATTGATGCAATTTTTTTCGTGATTTTTGAGCTGTGGAGTTTATCCTCACTTTCATCAATGATTAGAACCCTATTCTCTATTCTTGCATAACTGTCCCAATATTTATCAAAAGCTAGCCTCATACAGAATTTTTTCCATTTCTTTGGATCACCTTCATCTATGACTCTAATGTATTTAGCAGCTTGTTCTGGTGATTCACTCTTAGATTTCTTAATCCAAAATTTACCAATAGGAGCAAACAGCCGGTAAATAAATGCTGGTACAATAAATAGTAAGTATCTGAAAGCAAATGGCATTTCAATTTTCTCAGGAGGTCCAACTAATACTGTTAAGAAAGGATCTATCTTCTTTTTGGATAATGCGTCTGCTATAACAATTGCACCAAAAGAAGATCCAAATAGGATTGTTCTATCCGGAGATAGTTTAGAAGAATCCATCACTTCTCCAATATCAGAAGATATTCTATCAACAGTATATTTTGAATCCTTTGTTAATTTACTAGAACTTTTTTCTCTTGTTTCCATATAGTAAATATTGAAGAGATCTTTTGCCCTCATAAGAAAATCATCCCAACCTAAAACAATAGATGCCCAACCAGGTATAACTACAAGATTGAATGTATCATTACTGTTTCTAGAAGCTATTGTGTTTAAGATCAAAATTTCAGAATTATCTGAAAGCTTAACCATTTTTCTCTCAGCTATTTTCTCATAATCAGCTTCCATTTTTGTGAGAAAGATTGAATCTTTTTCTTTCTTTTTCATTGCGAAAACCAGTTTAACTTC
>JAEOSZ010000078.1 GCA_016840095.1 Candidatus Heimdallarchaeota archaeon | reverse complement strand
GCTGCTGTAGCAGGACCAATTCCTGGAACCTTGGATAAATCTTCAGGTTTAGCTTTAGCTACCTTATCGACTGTATCAAAACCATGCTCTTTAAGAAGCATTGCTGTTTTGGCTCCAACACCTTTAATTTCTGAGATATCAGCTTTAGGAGCAGCTGGTTTCTTCTCAACTGGAGGTTTCTTCTCGACTGGGGGCTTTTCTTTCTTGACCTCAGGTTTAGGTTCTGCTGGAGGTTTCTTCTCGACTGGAGGTTTTTCTTTCTTGACCTCAGGTTTAGGTTCTGCTGGAGGTTTCTTCTCAACTGGGGGCTTTTCTTCTTTAACTTCAGGTTTGGGTTTTGCTGGAGGTTTCTTCTCAGGAGCAGGTTTAGGTTTACCTCTTGGACCTTCTTTCTTTACAGGAGGTGCTTCAACTTGAGTCGGAGGTGCTTGTGGTCTTGATGGATGATCAGGCTTTACTAAAGGTGATCGTGGAGCATAATCAATATTCTCCTCTTCATCTATTTTAACAAGCATACCAGGTGAAGTAACAACTGCTCTGTTTAATGCGATGTGTCTATGTGTTATGAATTGTCTTGCTTGATAAGGTGAAGATGCTAATCCTTTTTTATAAACCACAGTTTGCAATCTGCGATTGAGTACAGTTTTAACATCTAGTGCAAGAACAGAATCGAGATCTCCACCCTTTGGCAACATACCAAAACGAGTTAATCGAGATAATAATTCAGTTGCTCTTTGTTCTCTAACTTCTGGTGTTAAAGCTAGAAGAGCACGAGCTTGTTGTCTTGCTTTTGATAATAGTGTTCTAGCTTTCCACAATTCCTTTTTATTTCGTAATCCATACTCACCAACTAAAGGCAACTCTCGTTCAATACGATCTTTATCATAAGGATGACCAGGAGTAAGAATTTTCTTTCTGTATTTTCGTATTCCACCCATTTATTCCACCCTACCTTCTCCTCTTGGAAACACCAACGGTGGTTCCCCTCTTACCATGAGTTCGGGTTCTTTGACCCCTTACTTTAAGCTTAAATTGATGTCTTATTCCTCTACGACTTCGTATTCGGATATATCTTTCAATATCCTGCTTAGTCTGCAAGATCAGCTGTGCTTCAGTGATGTGTATATTATCACCTGTTTGACGATCTTTCCTTCGATTAACCAACCACTCTGGTATTCCAGCAGCAACCGGATCACCAATAACAGTTTCTATTTCCTTTATTTTAGCATCAGTAAGAAAACCAATACGTTCTGATGTAGGAATGTTCAGTATTTTTGTAATTGCTTGAGCTAATCGAGTATTAACTCCAGTTATTCTTGAAAGACCCATAGAAACAGGCATATTTCCTTCAAGATCTGTAGACTTTATCCTAACTAAATGGCGAAATGACATATTTTCACTCTTTTGTGTTTTTTCTATTCCACAACCCGAAGTTGTGGTGCTCTTTATTTCTGAAAGTTCAGAACAAGGATTTTATCCATTGAGCTTCGCCTTGTGCTTTCCAACATTTTCTAAATTGCACAAATGACTTTAGCTTGAGAGCGTAAATGATTTTTTTAAGTATTTGCTTCAAAGACAAAAACCAGTAATGTTGATTCAAAATAGGATATGGAGCCAGGACGGGGATTTGAACCCCGGAACCGAATAGGCACTAGATTTCCAATCTAGCCTCATACCGCTTGAGTATCCTGGCAATTGTAAGAATAGCTTACGTTCTTCCTACACTTGTTTTGTTTTAAAATGTTTCTTTTTCTTCTTTATTGATGTTTTACTCAACGAGTAGATTTTTACAAAGATAAGATAATTTATGCTGAAACTAATGTATATTCAAAGCATAACCCCTTATGTGCTTATTTTCATATCATTTTCTCACACACATACATAAAAAAACTCATAAATGAAACATCTTCTTTGAGTTTGAAATCGAACCGGTGGTTTCAATGACGTCAAAATTCCTACTACTATTCAAACCATTTCAACGTTTTACCTTTGAGGTAAAAAAACCTGCAAGGAAGTTATCTTTCAAAAGGAAGATAGCTTGGACTTTCGGAATTTTAGCCCTGTACTTAGTGATGTTAAATATACCTCTGGTAGGAGTACCTAAAGATGAAGGTACCGATCCATTCTTTGCTATGAGGGCAATTCTAGCTTCTCAAAGGGGAAGTCTAGCTGAACTGGGGATAGGACCCATAGTTACAGCAGGTCTTATTATGCAGCTGCTCGTAGGATCACAAATCATTAAGGTTGATTTCTCGAATCCTGAAGAAAGAGCATTATACACAGGAACTCAAAAGATTCTAGCTGTATTAATGACCATTTTTGAAGCCCTTGCTTACATCTTAGGAGGAGCTTACGGAGAGGATATTGGATTTGAGGCATCTATGCTTATATTAGTCCAATTACTGGTGGCGGGTTTTATCATTCTCTTAATGGATGAAATAATACAGAAAGGTTACGGCCTGGGAAGCGGTATCAGTTTGTTTATTGCGGCGAGTGTATCATTTAACATATTCGACGGAATGTTTAGTCTTAGCCCTGAACCTTCAGGAGGATTTGTTTACTTTAGAGGATGTATTCTAGCGTTATTCCAAGGAATTTTCAACGACGAAGCGTCTGTAGCAGTACCATTCAGCAGAGTAGGAAGAACTCCTGATTTGATTGGTTTGATGGCTACGATCGTAGTATTTGCGGTGGTAATATACGTTGATTCAATTAAGATTGAAATTCCAGTTCAACACAGTCAATATAAAATGCCAGCTAGATATCCAATAAAATTCCTTTATACCTCAAATATTCCAGTAATTCTAGTTAGTGCTTTATTTGCTAACATTTATTTCATTTCTAATTTAATGTGGAATAATTGGAAGGGTGCTGCGTCAGGAATAAAATATTTCTTAGTTAGATTCTTTGGTACGTGGGAGGATATATCAGGAGGTACGGGGAATCAGCAACTCGCTCCTGTAACGGGTCTGGCGTCGTATACTACGGCGCCGTATGGTCCTGAGCAAATAGCGCAGTATCCAGTAAATGCAATAATCTACCTTGTGTTGATGATTGCGCTCTGTGGAATATTTTCACGGATCTGGATAGATACGGCAGGTATGAGTTCGAAGAATGTAGCGAAACAGTTACTTGATGCAAATATGCAAATACCTGGATTTAGAAGAAATCCAAGGATTGTTGAAAGATATCTTCAGAGATATATTCCTACCGCAGCATGGTTAGGTGGATTCTTTATAGGTGTCCTAGCAGCTTTTGCGGATTTCTTAGGAGCATTAGGTACTGGAACGGGTATTCTACTAACAACAGGAATTCTCCGACAATACTATGAGATATTTGCAAGCGAACAAGTAAGTGAAACTGTTCCAGCATTGGCAGGATTCTTAGGCTTAAAATAGAACCTAAACTCCTTCCCTTTTTATTCTTTTATTTACTAATTTTAAAAACTCAAATCTATAATTTGATGTGCTTCTACACTTTTAATTGAAGCCAAAGCAATTTTCAGTGCTTTCAAACCATCTAATGAAGTTACAACAGGAGGAGCATTCCCCAAACAAGCTTCTGCAAAGGCATTCATCTCAGCACTTAGAGGTTCTTTCCATTGAAGCTTTTTTGTTCGTACCCATTCTTCATCCTCAATTACATAATCTTGAGACATGTAATCTGCTTCAACTATACCTTTTTCACATGTTAGCATTAGTTTTCTCAACTTGTGAGGTGTTAGATAATTAGATTCAATAAAACCAGTTACTCCATTTCCGAAATCTAGCAAAATTTCTGCATAATCCAGATAAGTGTGCCTTAACTTACCTCCTCTCGCATAAACTGACTTAGGTTCTTTATTAACAATATATCTAAAAGCATCTATATCATGAATACTCACATCTCGGATCACATCTACATCCTTCAATCTGTCAGGCCAATAGGGACCAAGTCTTCTTGCGCTGATTAAAACAAGTTCTCCTAATTCGTCGTTTTCTATTAAAGTTCTTGACCTGGAAACTATAGGATTAAATCGTTCTATGAAACCTACAGATACTACAACGTTTGAACTTTTTTCCAAATCAACTATCTGTTCTGCCTCTTCAACAGTACTTGTCATTGGTTTTTCTATTAGTACATGTTTTCCATTTTCTATAGCTTGCATTGCAATTTTTGCATGTGTTGAAGTTGGTGATGCTATTGTTATTGCTTGTACTTCTTCATCCTTAAGCATTTCATCAATGCTAGAATATAGTTTAGTATTGTATAATTTACTTATTTCATTTGCCTTTTTTTGATCTAGATCAAATACTCCGGCAAGTGTTGTATTGCCCATTTCAGTGAAGACACGAGCATGATTCTTACCCCAACTACCAGTGCCAATCACACCTACATTTAGTTTTTCCATTTTTCCACCTAAAGTCAGATAATTGATTCCCTCATTTTGAGTAAAGAGAAGTAAATATATAAAATTTCTCATTTGGCTTATTGGAGTGAAGGAAAAAGAAACTTGATAAAGTATAGTGTTTTAGTTTTCACATATTGTCGGAAATGGATTTTGAATTAATTGAAGCATATAGGAAAATTTCTCCTAGGTATAGCAATTTAAAGAAAAAACCTTGGAAAGATTTTCAAGAATATTTAGAATCCATAAGAAAACGCTTTTCATTACCGAAAACAGGGATATTGCTTGATGTAGGGAGCGGAAATGCAAGAAACCTCTCACTTTTCGAATCACAAAACTGGCAGCATATTGCATCCGATATATCATTTGAGCTATTGAAAGCTAGTATCACTTTGGTCAACAACACACTTTTTCTTCTAAATAATAATGCAAGTTCCATTCCTTTAAAGAACAATACAGTAGACCTAACCCTATGTATTGCCACAATTCATCATTTTAGAGATAAAGAAGAAGTATTACGTGTACTCAGTAATATTTCTGAAATTTTGAAGAAAGATAGTTTTCTAATTCTATCGTGCTGGAAAAAATGGAAAAAAGGAACCAGAAAACAGATGTTCTTAGATCTTATTCAATACCGGAATAAGAAGAAACAAAACAGATTCTGGAGACACGGAGATATTTATCTTCCTTGGTACAATGAAAAGCGAGAACTTATTGCTGAAAGGTATTATCATCTTTTCAGTAAGAGAGAATTGTTGAAGATTATTGATGCAACCAACTATTCAATTATTGATTTTGTTGAATTGGGAGGGAAGGGTGGTGATGACAATTTCTTTCTTTTACTGCAAAACAAGTAATTTTCACAAAATCATCCTTTTTAGTATACTCCAGTTACAAAAGCTTTTAAAAAGAAAATAATTTTTGATGTTATTAAGTACAGAATGTGGTTTTAATTATGGCCTTCTGGGATAATTGGTTTAAAGGATTAACTAACTGGATGATAGAAAAGGGACTTAACCAAAGACCCACCTCAGCTTGGGTTATTGCTGTAGTCTCCGTTTTACTAGCTATTATATCGACAACAATAACCCGATTGGTTTCAGATGTTGATGCATTAAAAGACAGTATGCAAAAAGTCAATGAGTGGAACCAAAGAAGAAAGAAAGCCATGCAAACTGCAGATAAGAAATTATGGTTAAGCGTAAAAAGGGACGAAGAAAGAATCAAGAAAATGCAATCCTCTATGATGTTTAAAAGAATGAAGCCAATGCTCTTTACAACAATTCCATTCTTACTGATCTTCGCAATTCTCCGAGGTGCTTTCCCAAGTGGTCCTGTTTCTGAAACAAATCCAGTATCACATTACTATGCTTGGTTACCATTTAATTTGGGTGGTTTTCCATTTATAGGAAGTAATCCTTGGTTTGGATCTGAATCATATGGTAATCATATCTTCTCTAAGGTTCCCTTCTCAACCTGGTATTTCATTACTGCCTTTGCATTTGGTTCAATAATTTCAAGAATTTTTGGAGTGACTCCATCGGGAGCTGCTAAGTCAAAAGCAACAACAGTTAAGGAAAAACAGATTAAAACACCAGTTTCAACTGCTAAAGAACAATTAGCCAAGAAAAGAACTACAACCAAGAAATAAATATTAGGAAGATGATTTAAAATGGTTAGACCTTCATTACGTGTCGCAAAAACAAGAAAGAGAAGAACACCATCTGAAACTAAACTAAGAAGAATTGAAAAAAGAACTAAAAAGCCACATTGCTCTAATTGTAGAGCTATTCTACATGGTGTAGCTTTTGGCAGTCGAAACAGAGTAAAGAAAATGTCTAAATCTGAGCGATTACCAACAAGACAACATGCAGGACATTTGTGCTCTAATTGTTTGAAGAGTGCAATTAAGGCTGAAGTTCGTAGTTGATTCGAGGATGTGGGAAATTGCCAATTATTGCAGTTTCAGGTCCTCATGGCTCAGGTAAAAGCACTGCAGCTAGAAATGTTGCTGAGATTTTAGGATATGAATACATATCAGCTGGTGAACTATTCAGAGACATGGCAGAAAAACAAGATATGAATCTTGAAGAATTCAGCAAACAAGCTGAACTCAAAGAAGAGATCGATAGATATATTGATAATAAAACATTGGAGTTGGGTAAAACCCGAGATAACATTGTTATAGATGCACAACTTGGAGGATGGATGCTCAAAAATGTAGCAGATATGCTTGTATATATCACAGCTCCGTTTGATGTGAGAGTTCAAAGAATATCTCAAAGAGAGAACAAACAGATCGAAATTATTATCAAAGAAACCAAAACAAGAGAAGAATCTGAAAAAGGCAGATATCAAAAACTGTATAAAATCGATATAACTGACCTAACTATATATGATCTGATTATTAATTCAGATAGATTCAATGTCACAGAATGTGTTGAAATAATTCTGACAGCATACAATAAAAAAAATAAAAGGTGATAAATAATGACAGCAATTCAAATTGGAAGAGTTATTGTTAAGACAAATGGAAGAGAAGCAGGAAGAAAAGGAATCATAGTAGATGTTATTAACCCAAATTATGTTCTCCTTACTGGTCCAAAATCAGTAACTTCAGTTCGTCGACGTAAATGTAATATAAGACATTTAGAACCAACAGATAAAGTTGTTTCCATCAAAAGAGATGCAACAGATGAAGAAGTAGCTGCAGCCATTGAAACTGCAAAATTGAAGAAATTTATGGAAGAAGTTATTATTCCTTAATCCTATTTTTCCTCAACCTTTATATCTCCATTTTTTCAATAGCTGATGTAACATGACGATAATTTTTTCCCCCCTTAAGATTGTTTTAGACAATGAATCAGATAAATTTATAGAAATGTCAAGTGATACAACAGACTTTAGATGGGGTAAAGATCCAATTGCTAGATCAATTGAAGAATTACTTCAATATGGAATAATCAATTTAGATAAACCACCTAAACCTACAAGCCATGAAGTTGTCAGTTATGTTAAGAAAATACTAGATCTCCCTCGTGCAGGTCATTCAGGTACTCTGGATCCTCAAGTTACAGGTGTTTTACCTATTGCACTAAGCAAAGCAACTAGAATCTTAGATACGCTGCTTCTTGCAGGAAAAGAGTATGTATGTAATATGATGTTGCATAAAGATGTTGAAGAGGAAAAAATAAGAGATATAATGAAGGAATATCTCGGGGAAATTTATCAACGACCACCTCTAAGATCTAGTGTTAAACGAGTTTTAAGAACCAGAAAGATATATGAAAATGAAATTATCCAGATTAAAGAAAGGGAGGTTTTGTTTAGAGTAAGTTGTCAAGCAGGAACCTATATCAGGAAGTATACTCATGATATTGGCCAAAGCCTTTCCTGTGGAGCTCATATGAAGGAATTACGAAGGATAAGATCAGGACCATTCACAGAAGAAGATTATCTTTCAACACTACAAGATCTTTTTGACGCATACATGTGGTATCTTGAAGAAAAAGACGAAATTCCTTTGAGAAATATCATTTTGCCAATGGAATATGGAGTTAAACATCTACCAAAGATATTTGTTAAAGATAGTACAGTAGACTCACTATGTCATGGTGCACCTCTAGCAATACCAGGTGTATCGAAATACTCTGAAAAATTCATTAAGGGAGAATTGGCAGGTATTTTTACACTTAAACACGAATTAGTAGCTCTCGGAGAAATTCAACTAACACCTGAAAGTGTTCAAAATTCTGATCATGGTATTTTTGCAAGTGTAAAAAGAGTTCTTATGCCAATAGGCACATATCCAAGTTCTAAATCAAAGTAATACTTTTTTCAGTTTTCGTATGAATCAGACTTTGTAAGAATATATTGTTTGAAGTTTTCGTATGAAACTTCAAAAGAATAAAATGGCCAATCGTTATCTTCTGTAACTATAATGCTATTGGCTGTGGCTATGGCATTTCCTATTCCTAAACCTATTTCACGGATATCTCTGCTTTTGAAATTCTCCCACTTTGCTAAATCTTGATCTTCTTGTGTTTTTTCAAGATATCTTCCTGAAACTGCAAAACGATCGGGATTGGTGACTCTATTAAATCTAGTTATTTGCCCTGCATGAAAACCTAAAACATATACATTGTCCTTACCAAACATTTCTTTCGCGTATTTTATTTCTGCAGGTGATTTAACTCCATTTAGAATCAGTATTGAAGAGTTTTCATACTTTTCTTTCTCAAACTCTAGAATGGCTTGAGTAAAAGCTATAGGATCTCTTGAAAGAAGCTCAATTATCACTTTCGAGGTATTCTTATGATTTACCTCTAGTTTTTGTCTTTTTAACTCATGATAAACTGCATGACCCGTTTCAACCATGGGTATCTTTTCTTCTTCTCTTAATCTATGCCCATGGGATGATTTTCCGCTTAACTGCAAACCAACCAGAATAAAAACTTTCATGCTGTTCAACCCAGATTAATTATCTTAAACAAAAGGTTTTCGGATATATACGAATTCACAAAATAATAAAAAAATAAGAAATAGAAAAAAATCTCTATTCTAATAGCTTAACTTTTCCACCAGCTTTTTTGACTTTTTCAATGGCTTTTTCAGAAGCTTCATTGATAGTTATATTTATTGGGAGACTTATACTTCCTTGAGCAAGTAATTTTGTATAACCAAGTTCATCCAGTTTGACTTCAAATTTTTCTCCTTTCTTTAGTGCTAAACCTTCATTTAACAATGAGGGCATCATAGCTTCAAGATGAGAAATGTTAATTTGAGTTGTTTTTTTGGTTACAGCAGGGGGTCTAACAAAACCTCTTTTTCCAACAGGTGGACGAAGTCCCTTAACTGTTTGAATCCAATGATGTGACATAGGAGCAGCTTTTCCAACTCCACCGCGCATACCACTCCCTCTATGGGTTCTAACGATTCCCCAACCATGAGTTCGGTACCCACGTTCTCTTCTTGTCTTCTTTCTTCTTCTTACTGTCATTTTTATCATGCCATCCTTACAATTAATTCGTTGATTGCTTCTCCTCTATATCCAAGATCTCCACCTTCAGCGAAACCTCGTTTCATAGACTTGTATCCTTTTGATGCTGGATGAAGCCTGAAAAACTTCTTTACTCCAGTAATTTCATTTAAGCTAGTTTCTCCATTGATTAATGCTTTGGAAAGTGATTTAATTGTTGTATATGAAGTATTTTCTTTCAAGTATTTGTTAGAAATCTTGTTTCTTCCAGCAATTTCTCCTCTTTTGGTAAGAACATACTCTAAAGCCTCTTGACTAACTTCTCCCCAAGTTAGGTAATCTTTAGCTTTTTTGAGCATACCCATATAAGAAGAAGTGTTAGGTACAAGAGTCATGTAATTGCTTCTTCTAACATTTAACATCTTCAAAGTTTCTTTAACTTTATAATGAACATTGACGGTTCCTCTCAATCTGATAACTGCCAACAATTCAGGTTTATCTTTTGCTTGACTCATTTCTATCACTGTCCTACCTTGTCCAATCGTATGGAGCCATAATGGAGTAACTGTTCTTTAATGCCTCAAAAGTTGATTTTGCAAAATTTGAAGTAGTACGAGTTTCACCAAAAGTTTTACTCCAGACATCTGAAATTCCGGCTAGTTCTAGAACTGTTTTAGCTGTGTTTCCAACTACTAAGCCTAAACCTCTAGGTGCAGGATAGAGAATAACTTCTGTTGACCCAACTTTTCCAGAAACCTTGAAAGGCACTGTGTGTGGGGTTCCACAAGAACATTCCCAAGATCCACAACCTCTTCTTACAGGTCTGATGTTTAATTTTGCATTGATCATTGCTTTTTTGATAGCAGGTCCAATCTCTTTTAGCTTTGCTTCTCCAACGCCAACGTAACCGTTTTTATTTCCTACAACAACAGTTGCTCGGAATTTACGTTTTCTACCAGCATCTGTTTGTCTCTGAACGAGACTAATATCAACAACATCATCCTCAAGTGTGTCACCAAACAACATATCGATAATTTCAGGCTCTACTAGAGGTAATCCTTGTTGAAATATTTCATCGATGCTTGATATTCTACCTTCTTTTACAAGTCTTCCAACTCTTGTTCGAGGTTGCCAATCATCTAAATCTAAATACATATCTCTACTCATTTTTTCTACCTCATTAAATTGTATCAATCTTAGCTTTTACCTCATTGAATAGAGTGGGTAAATTTTCAGGTTTCTTATTAACTTCAAGATATTTAGAAAATACTTTATTGTATTTCTCTTTATCTTCTTTTGCTAATAATTTGGCATAAGATTTGATGTGTTCTCCTCTGATTCGTTCTTCAGAAGGTATCATTTTATCATTAAATGGAATTTCTACTCCTGCATCAACTACTCCTTTAAGGGTAGCAAACATTCTTGTTCCAGGATTAACAGCAAATGTACCTACGTCCAAGATAGCTTCTTTAATCTTTGACTTTAAAGCCTTCTTGCCGGCTAAATAGCCAGTTAGATATGCGGCAGGTAGATTTGAAGTAGAAACATCCCATCCATGTTTCTTCAATTCATTTGATCTTACTTGTACGAAAGTTTGATCTCCACCAATTTTTGATTCTACAAATTGAACCAAAACTTGTTTGTTTGAAGGTCTAGCTACAAATCGAATTTTTCCAGATTTTAGGAGTCTTTTTCTTTGTCCATAGTCTGTTTTCATTTCTCGACGTCTTCTAAATGGAACTCTGTATAGTGGTCCATACCTTTGACGTTTTGGCTGTAACCGTCTTTTCTTTTTAAAACCTTTTTTTCTTCTTCTTGACATTGCTATCACCTTATTATAATTCAGGTAGACGTTTCTTTGCTAAACCATGTTCAGCAATATAGTTTCTAAGATAGCGTACAGAACGGAAAAGGCCACCTTTAGCTTGGAGATATAACTTCCTGTAATTTAAAGTATCAATATATCCTTCATCTCTAAGGGTTTTCAGATATTTTCGTTGAGCTCTAATTTTAGCTATCCATCTATCCTTACTTGGAAGACGGGAATACTTTGGTCCTTTACGACTCCCAGGACCTATTCTTTGACCCTTCTTCTTCTTAGCCGCAACTGCTCGAGCTCTTCCTCTACTAACTCCTTTAACCCTTCGTTTCCTGATATCACCGTCATCTATATGACGTCTGATATCTTCTCTAGTAATCGCTAAAGCAACATCTTGAAGACTTTCAGGATCGATTTTAACTCTGTTAACACCGACCTTTAATACTTTAGCAGCTATTTTTCTTTGAGTTTTTACGTCCATAAACTTAACCTCACGTTAGTTTTGTTCTACGAAGAATCATCCTCCGATTCTTCATCTAATTCAACGTCTTCGTCCAACTCGAAATCTTCATCCAACTCGAAATCTTCATCCAATAGTTCGTATTCTTCCTCAAGCAGGGTATCTTCTAGTACCTCACCAAACTCTTCAATTCGAGCGGGTGGATTAAGTACTTTCAAACCCAAATCTGCTGCTGTGTCAAGAATTGTTTGCCGTTTACGAGACCCAACAGTATGTTTAATCATAACTGCTTCAGTCTCTTTATCTACTGCATCAAGCTCGTAGATATTTGCAACATGAACTACCTGATAACCCGAAGGATGTAGACCTCTGACAGCTTTTGGTCCTCTATAACCAACGCTTGCCATTGCAGGAACGCCTTTACGTTTTTCTTTCATTTTGTTATCAATACCCTTAGGCTTTCTCCAGCTTTTACCTAATCTTTTGTATCGCCAACTTTCTTGACGTACAAACTTAGGTCTACGGGCACTGATTTCCTTGCGTTTTTCCAACAATCTCTTTTTATTGACTGTCATAGGCACTCACGGTAGAATGTTACCTTGTAATTATGCTACCTACTTGCTGGTGTTTTTAATACTTTTTATCGTTAAGAAATTTAAAAATACAACAAAATAAAATAAAAATAAAAAAGAAGAAATGAAATTATTGCTTATCCCACAACCAAACGCCATCCATAAAGGTTTCAGGATCTTTCTTCCTTTTACCTCTTAACCTACAAGCCTCTTGCATATTAGTTGTTGTTTGTCCTACTGCTTGTTTATCAATGCCTTCAATTATGACATCGTCTTTGTCTACTTTCACAGTAGTTTCTGAACCAACAATTGGAACAATTATATGTTTTCTACCACCATAGAGATTTTTAATTGTCACAATTTTCTTTTTATTATCTGGTTCCACAGTTATAGGAAAGTGGCTAAAGATGATTTTTGATTTGTAAGTGTAACCTTGTAAAACTCCTTGAATCATGTTGTTGATGTGCCCAACAACAGCAAGAGTTGCAGCTTTTCGTTTTTTATTGATGTAATAAGCTTTAATATCAATTTTTTTACCTTTCTTCTTGATTTCAACATCTGTAGGTTCGAAATTCCTTGATAGTGTACCTTTAGGACCTTCTACAGTTACTGTTCTGTCTTTTACGGTTACTTTCAAATCTTCGGGTAAATCAATTGTTCTTTCAAGATATAGCTGTTTCAATTTAATCACCTAATATATGTAAGCCAATAAACGACCACCAATGTTCTTTTCTTTGGCATCTTCATGAGTCATAACACCTTCTGGTGTAGTAACTACAAGTACTCCAAATCCTCGAGCAGGTAAATATTTTCTTTCTTCGTCTTCAAACTCATCTTTCTGAACAGGAAAACGTGGTTTAATAACTCCACACTTGTTAATACGTCCTAGAAGCTGGATATCAAACATACCACCTCTGTTGTTCTCGATGTATTCGAGTTCTCCTAGGTAGCCAGCTCTTTGAACTGTTCGTAAAACATTTGCTATAATCTTACTTGCCGGTTTAACAGTGACGGTTTTCTTTCCAGTTTTTTCCGCATTCAGAATTGCTATTAAGGCATCTGCTAGTGTATCCATTTGCATAGTATTACCTCCTTATCCTCCTCTGCCACCAGTTTTCTTGAAACCGATTTTGTCGTAAATTTCCCTAATGCAGCGTCTACAAACATATAGTCCTCCTCGTCTAATCACAGCTTGATGAGTACCACAACGTCTGCATTGCCTTGAGCCTTTACCATATTTTATTACTCTTTTTTCTTGCATTTTCCGTCACCTAGATTATTTTCATTCCAAATTCTGTCACAAGAAACTCCATAGATTCTTCAGGAGTTAACAAATGCTTTCTTGGAACACTTTGTCTTTTTCTTTGGCGATATTTGATTCTATATCCAGCCCTTTCAATTTTAACAACTACATTAAAACCAATAGTTCCTAACATAGGATCAAAAGGTGCGTCTTCAATATCAACATGTTCAGTTATACCAAAGGCGAAATTACCTTGTCCATCAAATGATGAAGCCTTGATTTCGTAATCATAAGCATACAAAAACCGTTTCAAGGCATTACCAGCTTCTTCTCCTCTTAGAGTTACAACAGAAGCTATTGATTCTCCTTTTCTGATGTTAAATCCTCTAATAGATTCTTTTGCAGGTCTATCAACAGGTTCTCGATTTGTTATTTGCCTTAGAATTTCCTTTGAACGTTCATATCTTGGTCCTGATTCTCCGACACATGTGTTGATGATAAGAGCTTTAAGTATGGGTTTCTTCATGGGATTCTTCTTCCACTCTTCAGCAAACTTAGGTTCAAATTGTGTTTGTTCAATTACTTCTTCTGTCATCGATTATCACCTACTTCTTACCTTCAATTGTCACACTTGGGGACTTATCTCCTACAACAAAAATATATCTGTAAAGTGTAACTATTCTTTCACCATCAGGAGTACTAAGTGTAACTGTTCTAGTTTTCTTGGTACCATGAGCACTGATTTCTTCAATAGAACCATGCATACCCATCCATCTTCCACTAGTAACAAAACCATAGTTTCCTACTTTGAGCTCAAATTTTTCCATAATTTTCTGCTCTGGTAGAGAAATTTTTACGGTATCATGTGTAGAATAAGTTGAATTAGCAGTTTCTTCTTTACTAAGTACTATGTTCCTTCCATCATGTAAGTTCAATTGTATTAAACCATCTTTGATAGTAGTTTTGTCCTTTATTTGGCAAAGCTTTTCAGTTGTTTCTTTTTCATCTATCGGGATAGCCCTTAGTCCTTTCTTAACTGTGTAAATCATCCTGTAGTGTTGTTGCATTTTAGGTAAAGATAAAACATCCATAAATCCAAGAGGATATTTTCTGTTTGTTTTAATTCTTCCATCAATTACAACATTTCTTTCATAGATAATACGCTTAACTTCACTCATATTTCGTGCAAAGTGGAACATATCTCTTAGTAGAATTGCTACAGGAATACAATCATAAGCTGCATGTGGACCTGGGGAAGGTCTAACAGAGTATTTTGCTGTTTTCTTACTGATAGGTACGTGTTTTGATACTACATATCTCTTCAGATGTCTTTTTCCGCCGCCTTTGGTCATTCTGATTCCTCCTCTTTTTCAGTCTCAGGAGTTTCTTCTTCTCCTTCAGCTAATTCTTCTAATACGTCTAGTTCATCCATTTCGATATCTTCGAATTCCTCGTCGAGGATATCTTCATCATCTAGCATATCCAAATCTTCTACTTCTTCTACTAATTCTTCATCTTCATCAAAGATATCCTCAGCTAATTCTTCTTCTGTTATATCTTTTACAGATCTTCGCTGAATCATAGCTCGTCTCTTTTTATCTCTCAAATTTAGAGAAGTTATCACAACATTGCTAGGATGGACTGGAAAACTTACAATTGTACCATCTGCTTTTTCTTTACTGTGCCCTTCAATATGAATTGCATATCTTTGTGGTAAAACTCTGATAACTTTTCCTTTAACTTCTTCATCTTGTGATCTGTTCTGGAAAACAATTACTTTATCATTAGCGTGTATAGGAAGACGACGAATGCCATATCTTTCTCTCAATGCATCAGATAATGGAGCGGTCATTTTACGATTTCGAATGTGATATTCTGCTTGAAAATGACTCTTCCTCTGCTTTCGGGGTTGTTTTGATTTTGTTTGTTTCATTTAAATCACCTATACAATAATGGAAGCTTGATGAGCAATTCTAGGCCATTTCTCTGCAGCTTCCTTAGCAACAGGACCTCTAATTTCACTTCCAATGGGATCTCCTACTTCATTAGTAAGAACCACAGCATTCTCTTCAAATTGTATCCAATCTCCAGATCTTCTACGATAAGGTGATTTTTGTCTCACAACTACAGCAGAAAAGATTTGTTTTCTTCTTTGAGGTGTTCCTTGCTTCACTGATACTATTACCATATCAGCAACCGAAGCTTTTGGAATCCTATTCAATCTTCCTTTGTAATGTTTTACTGCAATTATTTGCACAATTCTTGCACCAGAATTATCTGTGCATCTTAATCTGGAACCAACCATCAATCCTTTAGTGATATGAACTTGAGTTCTTCCGACTGTCTTTCTTTTTGCCATTTTATCACCTTAGTTTAATTTCTGTATCACTACAAAACTCACAGTTTTTGCGAGTGGTCGGCATTCTGCTGCTAAAACCATATCCCCTTCTTTAACATTCAAACAAGGAGGGTTGTGGGCAGAAATCTTTCCATGAGCACGTTCATACCTTCTGTATTTTTTCACATACTGAAGATAATCTCTCCTAATAACGACTGTTCGTCGCATTTTATCAGAAACCACTTTTCCTGTGAATATCCTTCCTCTAACGGGAAGTTTTCCATGAAATGGACAACGTGGATCTTCACATTCTGTGGAAGGTGCTTCCACTCCTGGAACACCTATATTCCTTACTTCACTCATTTCTTTAGTCACCTCGGTAAAGCGTCTAATACCCATGTTATCCCATGTATATCAAAAACATAGGAGAACAATCTCGGCTCCAAATTTCTTTGAAGTTAGACGTCGCATACCTTTGTCTAGTTTCCATCTATTTTGAAACTATTTTCGACAGCTTCCCTCCAACATCTATCTTTTTAATAGTTTTTATTGTTAAGTATTTTGAAATATTAAAAAAAAGCTCTAAAAACCTCTTAAATTACGAATTATTTAATTTCAAATATTTGCTCATTAAAGAAAACCATTTTAAATATTAAATGGTCGATTTTACTTGCCGGGTAATAGTAAATACAATTTGTATCCGTTAATAAACCTTAAAAATTGTATCCTTACTCGCTAATGTAGTCAATAATAAGAAGAATATACAGGAGATATTAGATTGCCAAAATACAAATATTCAGTTCAAACAGATCCCGACAGATCAGCCAAAGCTTCTGCAAGAGACATAGAAATCAGTAGAAAGGCTGCTCGCGAAATTTGTAACACAATTAAAGGTATGACAATTCATCAGTCTATTGAATTTCTTGAAGCAGTAATTGACAAGAAACTTGCAGTTCCATACAAGCGTTTCAAAAGAAATGTTGGGCACAAAAGTACTGTAGTAGGTTGGACAGGTGGCAGATATCCTGTAAAAGCTGCAAATGAAATTCTTAGAGTTGTAAAGAACTTAGAAAACAACGCAGAAAATAACCAATTACAATTAGATAGGTGTAGGATTACTCATGCTGTAACTCTACAAGGATCAAGACAACAAGCAATATTTTATCGAGCTCATGGAAGCTCATCACCTAAAGTGAGACAATTTGTCCATGTAGAATTAGTAGCTGAAGTAGCCGAGATGTGAGAATTATGCCTACAACAAAAGATTATCTATTAAAGAAATATCAAAGAAATGCAATTGATGAGTATTTGGCTAAAGAATTGAAAAATGCTGAATATGGGGGAGTTGAACTTAGAAGAACACCTTTAGGAGATCGTGTAATTCTTCGAGTAGGAAGAGTAGGATTAGCCATTGGGGGGAGAGGAAGAAATATACACAGAATAACTGAAGCTTTACGAGAACAATATGAATTGGATAATCCTCAAATTGAAGTAACAGAAGTAGAAAATCCAGAACTTGATTCTCGAATCATGGCATATCGTTTAGCATCCTCCTTAGAGAGAGGTCGTCATTTCCGTAGAAGTGCTCATGGAATCATTAGACGTATATTATCAATTGGAGCAAAAGGTGTTGAAATTAAGATTAGTGGAAAGATTACAAGTCAAAGAGCTAGAGTTGAAACTTTTAGAGCTGGATTTGTAGCAAAAGCAGGAGATCCTGCAGAAACATTTGTTGATATAGGAAAAGCAACAGCCCTTATTCGACGTGGACTAATTGGCGTTCAAGTTCGAATCATGAGAGGAGATGCGATTTTACCAGATGATATCGCTATTGAAGCTGAACCAACTTCCACATCTATGATTGTTGATACTGGTGTAGAAGAACCAGAAATCATTGAAGAAGTTAGTGAAGAAGTTATTGAAGAACTAGAAGAATTTCCAGATATTGATGAAGAACTCGAAAAAATAGCTGAGGAAAAAGACAAAAAGAAGAAGAAACCAAAAGACGAGTTCGAAGAACTGGAAGAAGTTGATAAGGTTTCTAAAGCTAAGAAAACAGAAAAAGCTTCAAAGACAGAAAAAGAAGATAAAACTAAAAAACCAAAAGAAGCTCCTAAGGAAGAAAAAGCTAAGAAAGAAGCTCCTAAGGAAGAAAAAGCTAAGAAAGAAGCTCCTAAGGAAGAGAAGCCAAAGGAAGAGAAGTCCAAGAAGAAATAAAGGAGTGAAGTGATATGGCACTAATAAGAACAAGTGAAATTAGAAAACTTAACAAAAATCAAAGGCTCAAAAAACTGGACGAATACAAGAAGAAGCTATTTACAGTTCAATCAGAATTATCATCTGGTGGATCAATTGAAAATCCAGGTCAAATTCAAGAATACAAAAAAGCTATTGCTAGAATTATGACTATTATGACCGAACTAGATGAGATTTAATGTCAAGTAAAAATAGCGTTAAACGGAAATCTAAGGTTTGGAGAATCCTTTCTTCGTCATTGGTAGGTCTAGAAATAGAAATAGTACATAGTTCTTCTGAAGATTTAATTGGAGTAAAAGGCGTTATTGAAGAAGAAACATCAAATCTCCTAAGAGTTTTAACAAAGAAAAAATCTCTGTGGGTTCCAAAATTAAACCAAGTTTTTAAGATTAAGGTTTCAGATGACACCACAATTCAAGTTGAGGGTCATATGGTTAAAGGAACTCCAGAAACAAGAGTAAGAAAAAAAATACCTAATTGGTAATTGAATGTTACCAATTCATATAACTTATAATTTCAGGTTTATAGAAGTTTCTTCATTGAGATTAATTATCTCTCCTTCCTTTATACCCTCTATATTTTTTACTGTGTTTTCAATTCCATGCATTGATTGAAGATCACTCATCAAGGGAAATAGTTCTTCAGGAAGATATGCTTTCTTAATTGGAGTATTCAAAGGTAGTTTCCTATCCTTCTTATATTTCCATATTGCAGAATTAATTTCTAGTAATAGTGATGTTAAACCTGTGAACTTTGGCTTCTTAATTATTTCATTAGGCTTTGGAAATGCTTGTAAATGAACACTTGAACTATAAATTCCCCTATATATTAAATCTGTTACAAAAGGAATTATCGGAGCAAATGCTTTTGTTAATTCTTTCATTACTTTATGCAAAGTATACCAAGCAGCTTTCTGTTCCTTCTCTTTATAGGAATCAGTTCTATTGTATGCTCTACCTTTTACCATTTCAACATAATGTGAAGCGAATGTTTCCCAAGCAAAATTTCTGAGAGTCTTTGCTGGAATTTGAAAATCAAAAATTTCATATCCAATTCTAGCTTCTTCTACTACTTTAGCTAATTCAGAAAGTATCCACTCATCAGCAGGCTGAAGAGAAATTTCAGACTCATCTTCTATAATCGGAAATCGACTAAGGAATTTGGCAATATTATAAAGTTTATTTATAAATTTCGAAACTCCTTGAAGCCTCTGTTGGTTGAATCGTATATCTGAACCATGACTAGCTTCAGCTGCTCCATAAAACCTTACTGCATCTCCACCGTACTTTTCAATCATATCTTCGGGTTTAATTGCGGATCCTGCACTTTTAGAGAACTTTTCCCCGTTTTTATCAACTACAAAACCAGATATCCATGCATATTTAAAAGCTGGTTTATCATATAGTTGTAATCCTCTTAGCATTGTATAATGTAACCAAGTTCGTACGATATCTTTTGCAGAAGGTCGCACATCACAAATATACGGTCTACTAATGAGTTCTTCGAACAAAGATTGATCCTTTTTGTTGTGAGGGTGCATGATTGTATATATTTCACTAAGTGAAGAATCCATCCATGTGTCGAATGTTCTTAAATCACCCTCAAAACCTTCATTATTCCCGCAATTTTGACAGGAATCAAATGGGGGATCATCTTTCCAAGGTTGGTAGTAATTTCCCGGTTCTGGTAAGTTAGGGTGTTTACAACCTTTGCAATACCATACTGGAACTTCAGTTCCGTAGTAGCGTCTTCGACTTATTGGCCAATCAATTGATACAGTATTCAGCCAATCTACCCACACTTGTCTCATAAACGGTGGGAAGAATTGCATACTTTGTGCATATTCGTGAAGTTTTGGGAGATAATCTATTTGTTTCAAATAATATTCGGGCATAGCTAAAAACTCTACTGAGGTCTTACATCTAGAACAAATAGGGAAATTGTGAGGGGCATCAGCCTTTTCGACAATGTGTCCTCCTTGTTCAAGTTTTTCGGCAATTTGCTTTTTAGCTTCCTTTACTTTTAAACCAGCAAATTCAGGAACTTTATCAGTTATTTTACCATCTGTATCAATTATGGTTTTTGGATTAAGCTTTAGTTCTCTGAAGATTTGTACATCACCAGAATCACCGTAAGCACAAACCATCATTATTCCTGTACCAAACTCCATTTTTGCGTAATGGTGTGGAAGTATTGGTATCTCATCTCCAAATGCAGGTGTAATTGCAGTTTTTCCTTTCAAATGCTGATAACGTTCGTCCTTTGGATTGTAAATTACTACTCCAATGGCGGGAATCAACTCAGGCCTAGATGTGGATATAATAAGATCTTCACCAGTTTCTTTAACTGTAAATCTAATATCATAAAGAATGTGAGAACCAGATTTATAATCAATCTCATTATCAGCTATTGTGGTTTTACATCTAGTACAATAATTATTAGGACGATCATCTTCATAGATTTGCCCTTCTTTGAACAATTTTATGAAAGTGGCTTGTGTCAGTGTTCTATACTGTACTTCATCTGTTTTGTAGATTTCAGCCCATTCCAGAGAGTTATTACTAAAGCCTAGTAATCTACAAACATCAAGAATCATGTCACCTACCTCATCTAAGATTTGTTTGCATTTATTTAGAAAGTCCTCTCTTGGAACATCATGCATAGAAATTTTGAACTTCTTTTCAGTTTGTACTTCTATAGGTAGACCATTTCGATCTAGACACATAGGAAACAGGATTTCAAAACCAGCCATACGTTTGTATCTCGCAATCATATCTATTTGGCTATAGTGTATAGCACCCCCCATATGCCAAGGAGCATTTGCATAAGGTGGAGGAGTATCAATTGTAAAGATGGTTTTTCCTGATGATTTGTTAAAAGCAAATAATCTTTCATCTTGCCATTTTTTGAAAATCATCAAATCTTGCTTCTGAGGATCATATGTTTTTTCTGTTAGTTTAGGGACGAAATCACTCACAGTTGTCACCCTTTAATATTGCTGTTTTTCATTGCTTTAAAAATTGAGTGATTACACACCCATATCTTTCAAAGCCTTAACGTTTGAAAGATTGTAAGAACCATTTTAAAAACTTCGTTAACTATTTTTAACTTGAACGATAAAAGAAGTCCTTAGAGGAAAATCAAAAAAGAACTATTGTTTATATATCCAAATATTAATCATTTACTGCTAAGTGCTGTCGTGGTCAATAATGAACAAAACTGAATACCTAAACCATCCATTAATCAAACCGAATTCTATAGAAGCTAGATTGTACCAACAAACACTCTTTGCATCTTGTATAAAACAGAATTCACTGGTTATCTTACCGACAGGTTTAGGTAAAACCGTGTTATATCTTATGATAACAGCTCATAGACTAGAAAAATTTCCTGAAGGAAAAATTGTTTTTTGTGCCCCTACTAAACCTCTGCTTGATCAGCATGAACGAACAACTAGAAATTCACTAAATATCGATCAAGACAAGATAGTTCAAGTTTCAGGTCAAATTGATCCAAAAAAAAGGAAAGATATTTGGAGTAATGGTCAAGTATTCATTACAACTCCACAAACAATTCAAAACGATATAATCCAAAGAAGAATAAAACTTGAAGAAGTTGTGTTTTTGTGCTTAGATGAAGCACATAAAGCTGTAGGAGATCATAGCTATGTTTTCATTGCTGAACAATACCTCAAGAAGGCAACTAATCCATTGTTATTAGGGATAACAGCTAGTCCTGGTTCAAAAATTGAAAGAATTGATTTAGTTCAATCAAATCTTGGAATCACAAATGTTGAAATGCGTGATGAAAGTTCAGATGATGTAAGACAGTATATACATGAAATAGAAGAAAATTGGGAAATAATCCCATTGTCAAATGAATTTAAAACGATAATTGATACTCTTGGTGATCTCTTTAAAATCATGTTAGAGGGGTTGAAGGAGCTTAAAATAATTAAATCAGCATCACCAAAAAATAATCCTAGGAGAGAGCTATTACAGCTGCGAGCAAGAGTGAATGAGATTTTTAGCAATTCTGATCAAGAAGATAGAACAGATTTTTTCAGAGCTATGTCTCTTGTTGGAAATTCTATTAGATTATCTCATGCAATTGAATTAATCGAAACTCAAGGAATACCTTCGTTAAGTAAATACTTGGAAGGTCAAATTAATGATATCAAATTTGGAAAAGGAAGTAGAGCACTAAAAGAATTAATGTTCTCTGATGAGATGAGAAGAGTTGTAGAATCCGTTCAAGTTCTTCAAGAGCAAAAAATCATTCACCCTAAATTAGAGAGATTAAAGGAGATTGTATCTGAGGAATTAGCAAAGAATCCCAATAACAGAATACTTGTTTTTGCTCATTTCAGAGTAGCTTCTAAGATGATCAGTGAAGAGTTAAATAAAATAGACTCTGTAGAAGCTCACTGGTTTGTAGGACAATCTTCAGCAAAAGGAGAGAAGGGACTTTCTCAAAAAGAACAAATTGAGATTATGCAAGCCTTTCGAGATGGAACCTACAATGCATTAGTTTCAACTAGTGTTGCAGAAGAAGGACTGGATATTGGTGAGTGTGAGCTTGTCATTTTCTATGATGCTGTTCCAAGTGCTATAAGACTGATTCAAAGGAAAGGGAGAACTGGAAGAAGAAAAGAAGGAAAAGTAATAATGCTTATTGCGGAGGGAACTAGAGATGAAGCCTATATGTGGGCTTCCAAGAGACAGGCTCAAAAAATGAAAAAACTTGTAAAGAAGCTTGAAAGACCTGCAAAAGAAAAGGTAGTAGCTGCTAAAGACAAACAGAAAGGCATTATGGATTTTCTCCAAGAAGCAGAAAAAGTATCTGCTAAAACCCAAAATCAAGTAGAAGAAAGACTAGAAGATATTGAAAAACTTGAGAAAGAAGCTAAAACTATTGAATTCGAAAAGGAAGAAGGAAAAATCAAAGTTATTTGTGATAGTAGAGAACAAAACTCTGTTGTTATCAAGGAGTTGATGAACAAAGATGTTGAACTCGGATTTGAAAGACTTGAAATTGGAGATTATATCTGTTCAGACCAAATCGTAGTTGAAAGAAAGACTGGCGATGATTTCATTAAATCAATTCTAGATAAAAGATTATTCTCTCAAGCTAAAGTGTTAGTTGCAAGTTGTACAAAACCTCTGATGATTTTGGAAGGAGAATTTAATTTGTTCAGTTCATCACTTCATCCACATGCATTGGCAGGTGCTTTAACATCATTAGCTGCTGACTTCAGATTGCCAATTATTCATACACAAAACCAAAAAGAAACAGCTGAAATCCTATATGCTCTTGCAAGAAGAGAACAAGAAGAAAGAAAACGAAGTATCTCAATAGGTAAAAGAAAAGGCATGGGTCTCAAATCACAATTAGAAGAATCGATTGCATCATTGCCACATGTTGACTATAAAATTTCAAGTAGAATACTGAAGCATTTTGGTTCCATTAAAGAAATTATGAACGCAAAGCTAGAAGATTTCTTTGAAGTTCAAGGTATTGGGGAGAAAATAGCTTCTGATATAATTGAATTTATTTATACAAATTATAACGAAATTGAGACTGGAGAAGAAATCAAGGGAATGAAAGATGAACTTGAATTCTTAAAAAGAGAAAAGGTAAAAAAAGACCCTAAGAAGCCAGAGAACGAAGAGAATCAACTAGAGACTTAATAGAGGAGGAAATTTCTGCAATTTCCTTAGGATCTGATGCTTGTTCTAGTTTAGCACTTAAATTTGTAATCTTTACAAGTATTATTTTTGCTGTATCAGCTAAAGTTGGAGGTAGAGAGCTGAAATCAAATGAACTATAATCCTTTGTAGGAATACTATTTGCAGAATCCTTAACTGCTGAAGTTTTAGTGTGGGGGAATTCAGATTTTGAATCTACCAGAATATATTCTTTTTTGCATTTTACACATACAACTTTACCATCATTTTCATAGAGTGGTTCTACACAAACAGGACAGGCTTTATTGAGCATTTTCCAACCTTTAAGTAGAAGTTCTGCTCCAGCAGAGATGGAATCATCTTGATCTTCAGAAGAATTCATTATATAGAAGAAGCAAAGTGCATTTAAAATTTTAATTGTTTACACCATTTTAGTTATGAATACCCACGTAATACATTCCATCAAAAGATGAAATTAGGTATTGGAATTAACAAATATCAAAGTGATTCTAGATGGAAAAAGATATTGAAGAGCTAATAAATTCTATTCCTAAACTATCGGAAAGAAAAGATGATAACCTAACAGTTCTCATTTTAGAAGATATCATTACAGAGAAACCTAGAGCAAGTGTAAAAGAGATAGATGGAATATACAAGCTTATTAAGATATTGAAAAACTCCGAAGAGTTCTCCTATAATCCAAATGAAAGCAAAAAGAAGTAATTTTTGGAAGAAAAGAAATAAGAGAAAGACTAGTAAAATGTAAAAATCTTACTGTATATTATCCAATCAGCTCCCCTCTTAAGTAAATGAAGAAATTGGGTTTCTTTGAAAGTTCTAGTATCAACCCTATATTTTACATCAACCCTAACTGATGCGCAGTTTCTAAAAACATCCATAGTTTTAACATCAAACTCTATTCCCCATTTGGACATATCATCATCAACTTCCTTACGGTAATATTCCTCCATTTCAATCCAAGCAGGAGGACCTTGTGTTTTTTCAGTAGAGATTATCTTGAGATTTTCATCCCAAACAGATAGAATCTTCTGGGAATTAAGTTCTTTATTACCTTCAAAGTATATCTGCAAAGTTTTATTGACACCATCTATATCAGCAGAATTCAAAATATCACCTTATCATTTGAAAGGAACAGAAGAACATTTATTATAATTTTGATTGATAAGAGTTAGATGGTGGGGCACGGCAGATTCGAACTGCCGACCTCACGGTTATCAGCCGTGCGCTCTAACCAAGCTGAGCTAGTGCCCCTTACTGCATTTTTCCTTTATTCTTTCTTTTAAAAGTTTTTTCTTACACT
>JAEOSZ010000077.1 GCA_016840095.1 Candidatus Heimdallarchaeota archaeon | reverse complement strand
TTGTTTTTAATCCAACCTAGATTGATTTCAACATTATGCATAGCAGATTTAAGACCAGTTAAAGCACAGAGAGCACCAACACCAATGTCAGAGAGAGCTTGTTTGTTACCTTTAGTTCCCATCTCAAGATGTAGATCAATCACTTCTTTACAAGCTTTAACTGTTTCAAGAGGAACTTCTGCAGCAACTTTGTATTCTGCTAAAATTTTTGCTGAACGAGCTGCTTTTTCTTCTTCAGTTTCTTTTGGCATTCCAAAAGCTTTGATAACTCCACTGAAAGCGTTTGCATCCTTATCTGTTAATTCAGTTAGTTTGACACGGAGAGCTTCAGTCTTTTCTAGCTTTGCTTTGAAAAATTCTTCAACATCTTCATAACCTTGCTTACCAATTGTAAGTCTGGCAACCATTGAACCTAGTGCAGCACCCATTGCTCCAGCAATACAAGCTGCAGCGCCACCACCTGGTGCGGGGGCATCACTGGCCAATTCATCTAAGAAATCTGTAATAACTTTGTCTATTAACATTTCACCCATTTTATTCACCTTTTGAAAAAATTCTTTTTTCGATTATTTGATCTCTATCAAAATTATTTAATTGCAAATAGAATTCAGCTGCATCTAGGAGAGCATCCAATGGTATCATTCCATAAACTTCAGATTCTGTTACATTGACACCAAATCTGTTCGCTTCATTTTTAACCATATCAAATACTCTTTGAAGAGGTGTTCCTCTAAAATTAGTTATATTCATACTAACTTGAACCACACCTCGTTCTTCGATATTCATAGCACCAGCTTGAATGTATCTTAATCCTCCACCAGAATGTCTGATGTTTCTAGCTATTTTCTTTGCTACTTCCATATCTTTGGTATCTAAATAGATGTTATAAGCAACTAAGAATTCTCTTGCTCCAATATTTGTTGCTCCTGCTTTGGCATGGACTTTACGTGATCCAGCATCAGGTTTATAGGCATCATTTGTTGCTATTTCCTCTTTCAACTGTTCATATTGGAAAGATTTTGTTCTGTAATTCTGAAGAACTGCTCTAGAAGGATCTTTTGCAGCTGCTCCATAATAGAAAACAGGAATTTTGAGCTCTTTAGATATCCTTCCTCCAAGTTTATGAGCTAGTGCAGCACATTCTTCTAGAGTTATATCTGAAACTGGTATGAATGGTATAACATCTGTTGAACCGAAACGGTTATGTTCACCTTCATGCTCATTCATATCTATTAATTCAGCAGCTTTCTTGCATCCTGCAAAAGCAGCATTGACACACTCTTCAGGTTCACCGATAAATGAAATGACTGCCCTATTGTGATCAGGATCCATTCTGCTATCTAACATAATAATTTTTCCACCCTTTTGGATGGCATCAACGATTTGGTCGACAATCTCTTGATTTCTTCCTTCGCTGAAATTTGGTACACATTCGACCAGAGGCATATTTTCACCTTGCCCTCTTCATTGGATTTGAACATATAAGTTTTAGCTTCAAAGCTCAAAAGTAATGAAAAAATAAGAGAAAAAGTGGAGAGTTTAAAGGTTCTTAATTACTTCACGGAGAATAGTCATTCCTTCGTCTATTTCTTCTGGAGTAACATTGAGATAAGGTCTAAATCGAATGGTCTTTTCTCCACAGCCAAGTAGAAGAAGTTCCTTTGCATAAGAATCTTTTTTGATTTGATCTCGAATTTCAGTCGATTCTAAATCAAATGCTATGATTAATCCCAAACCTCTTGAATTAGAAATTTTATCTGGAAAGTCTGCTTGCATTTCCTTAATTTGCTTTAACATATAGTCTCCCATTTTAGCAGCATTGTCTACAAGTTTCTCTTTCTCAATAATTTCTAAATACTTAGTAAACCTAAACAGATCAGTAAGATTTCCACCCCAAGTTGAGTTAATTCTGCTACTCTCTTCGAAGACATTGTTTTCAACTTCTTTAATTTTATTTGAAGCTAAAATACCACAAACTTGTGTCTTCTTCCCGAAACTGAGAATATCAGGTTTAGCATCACCAAAATGTTCGTATGCCCAGAATTTACCTGTCATACCAACACCAGTTTGAATTTCATCATAAATGAGTAGAATATCATGAGTATCTGCCATCTTCCTAAGTTTCTGGAAGAATTGTGGTCTGAAATGGTTATCTCCTCCTTCGGCTTGTATAGGTTCAATTAGAATACAAGCAATATCATCTCCATACTTCTCAATTGCATCATGTATTTCTTGACAACTCTTCTCTTCTGCAATAACAATTTGCTCAAAATTTTCATCTATTGGGAAAGTGACTTTAGGGTTAGAAACTCTTGGCCAATTAAACTTAGGGAAGTACTTTGTTTTCTTAGGATCGAAAGTATTTGTTAAGCTTAAAGTATATCCAGATCGTCCATGAAATGATTGTTCAAAATGAATTACTTTGCTTCCAACTTCATCTTCAAATCCTTTTGTAAAATTCTTCCTTACTTTCCAATCGAAAGCTGTTTTAAGAGCATTTTCAACAGCTAAAGCTCCTCCAGAAATAATGAAAAGATTAGGTAATTCTTCTGGTATTCCTACTCTGCTAAATGTAGATACAAAGTCAGCCATTTCATCTGTATAAAAGTCTGAACAACTGGGTTTATTTACAGCTACTTCAGCTAAATGCTTTAACCACTCTTTATCCATCATATCAGGATGATTCATCCCTACAGGAGAAGAAGCAAAGAATGAAAAGAAATCTAGATATGTTTTATCTGTCTTCTTATCAACTAATCTGCAACCATGGCTCTTTTTTAAATCTAATACTAATGGATATCCATCTACAAGCATATGTTTTCCTATTTTTTCTAAAGCATCCATTCTCAAAATCCACCTTCGAAGAGATAGAAGTTAGAATGTTTATAAATTCAACTGAACAAACATGCAGATTTTTTCAAAAAATTTGTTATTTTTTCTTGAAAGGTCTTCTTAGTGTATTCACAAATCCCGTTTTGAGATAACCTGGTAATTGCCTATAGGAATATTCGAAGTCCTTAACTTCTTTAAGTGTCAAGAATATAAAACCTATTATGAATCTCATGATGCAGATGAAAACTAAAGCAATAGTTAATGCTACTTCTTCGGAATACCAGATCTCAAAGACCTGAACAAAATATCCTCCTGCCAGTGTCCCTACAAAATAAAATACTCCCGTAACTAAACTCAAAACCCCAAAATAAAGACCCGTGTCTTTCTTAGGGATTAAATCTAGAATATATGCATTAACTCCAGCAAAACTTAGATTGAAAATACTAGAAATGAAGAAATGAACTAGATAAAGATGCCACACTTCAGATGCAAAAATATAACCTAGGGGGAATAGAAACAAGCTCATTCTGTTTAGCATGATGAGTTTAGTTCTGCCAAATTTATCTGCAATTTTCGCTCCTAAAAGAATGAATAACAATGATGTGACTGGAAAAATAACCTCCATCAAAGCTATTTCAACTGCAGAAGCATTTAGGATGTTAACTTGTTTAATACTGAATAGTGGCCAAGAGAAAGTCCAGAAAATACCAAAAACAGAATAAAGCATCATGAATTTTACAAAAGGTTTATTCTTGAAAATCTCTTTGAGCCCATCCTTTAAATTTCCCTCATATTTCTCTAATTTCACACCCTCTCGTTTGAGTGGCTCTTCGATTTTTTTGAAAGGAAGAACGGCTATTATTGAGATAAAAACACCTATTCCAACAGGAATGAGAATATACTTTTGGTATTCAATATTTTCTCCAAAAGCGTAAGTCAGAACAACTCCTGTAAAGAGTGTTGCAAGCATACTACCAAAAGATCCAAACCAGAAGACTCTTCCAGTTAGTTTACCTCTAACTTCTCTAGGGAAAAGTTCATTCTGTAAAGCATTCCAAGCTGGATTCCCTAAACTAAGAAGAATATTAACTATAGCTACAATCAGTATAACAAATTCTGGAGCTTTTACAAAGTAAAGAAATGCATAAGGAATGATCCAAGTTATTGTTGAGATAACTATGAAAGGAATTCTTCTCTTAACCATATCTGAAAAACGACCAAAAAAGGGATCTAGAAATTGTCTCAATAAATTTGCAATTGCTTGTATCCACCCCAAAATCCCTGCTGAAGCACCTAAATTCAAAGAAATAAACGATACAAATGGACTAACTAAACCATTAGAAATATTCGTAGCTATTGAACGAGAGTAGAGGGCTATTTGCTCTATTTTACTGATTTCATGATCTGTTTCCTCTACAGGTTCTACAAATGGAAGCTGGTCTAAGAGATCTATAGAAGAATCAGAATCAGGCATGAATAGGGCATAATGATGTAGTTCTAAAAGTTTATGCTAGCAAAATAACTATTCTTGTTTTGAAAATAAGAAAATAGAAAAATGATGTAATTGTTACTTTTTCCATTAACAGTTTCCTAAGAGAAAACATTGTGAATTGTGCTTTTGAACAATTTTAAGTGTTTTGGAGTGATTTTCAATTCATTTTTACACAACGCTAATAAAATACATCAATTTAATAGTAAAAACCAAATCCTAAACCAAGAGAGGAGTTTCGAGTGCCAGTTTTTTTACTCGGCGTCTGGACACTCATGCATCCTCTAGGGCAAGGGGTGCCTATCGGCATTTCAACATGTGAAACTTCTTTTAAATAGATTCTAATAGTTCTATCCGCAATTGAATTTGGAAAAACTTTAGAAGTCAGAATTTCAAGCTTTTATAGTTAAAAAAATCTTACCAGATGATAGTTATGCAAGATGTAAAAATTCATGTTGGATGTACAGGATTCAATTATGACGACTGGAAAGCTCATCTTGGGGGATTTTATCCAGCAAAGATTGATAAGCAAGAATTATTGAATTTTTACTCTACTCAGTTTACAACTTGTGAAATCAACTCAACATTCTATGCATTTCCGAAATTAGAGACTACAACAAGATGGAATAAATCTCTTCCAGATGACTTTGTTCTTACTGCAAAAATACCTAAATCAATATGCCAAGCAGATAACTTATCAGTTGTTGAACAGAATCTGAAATCATTTCTGCATATTATGAGTCCTTTGAAATCAAAACTTGGACCACTAGTTATGCAGCTCAAACCTAGCTTTGAGAAGAATGCTTTAACAAGAGACCAAATATACGATTTTATATCCTTCTTTCCTCATTCAGAATATGAACTAATAATCGAATTCAGACATAATAGCTGGTATGAGGAGGATACTTATGACTTGTTGAATGAGAAGGAAATAGGGATTGTGAGTTCATTCTTACCATATATCAAATTTAATCTCTTTGAAGAAGTAAAGAAAGAGTACTTCTACCTAAGATTAATCGGATCTCATCAGCAGCAAATTGGTCTCGGGAAGGAACTTAAAGATAGAACCGATTACATGACAAAAACAGCGAATCAGTTATCAGAAGCATATTCCTCAAACAAAAACAAAATCTCTGGTTATGTTTTCATCAATAACCATTTTAGTGGTTACGCTCCTCCAGCAGCTAGAAAATTCAAGGAACTTCTAGCAGAAAGAAGTCTTATACCTTTAGAGCCTAAAAAAACGACATTCAAAGGACAACAGAAGCTTGCTGATTTCTTTGGATGATCTTATAATTTCTTTTCAAAGTATCTTAAGAAAAGTATAAAAGAACTCTATAAAATATCAATCAACTCGCTGTGTGATTTAATTTGAATGAGAACAAAGTCTATCTACACTCAATTGCAACAATAGTTCCAGAGAAATATTACACTCAAAAATTTGCATTAAAAGAAATGAAAAAAATTGTTGCTGATACACCTTACAAAAAAATTTTTCTTAACAAAGTCTATAAAGGTACAGAAATCCGTAAACGACATACAATAATCGATGATTATGATAAAAAGTCTAGTGAGCACTCTTTTTACCCTAAGAATAAGAAGTATCTTCCTGAACCAACAACTAAGGAACGTAATGATCTTTTTGCTAAAGAAGCTTTAAGATTAGGTAAACAAGCAGTACAGAAATTATTTGGTTCTAATCCAAAATTTGACAAAAAGAAAATAACTCATGTCATTACAGTTACATGTACTGGATTCGATGCTCCAGGCCTTGATTACTTCATTGTAAAAGACTTTGAATTAAATCCTCACATAGACAGATATATTTTAGGATTTATGGGGTGCCAAGCAGCAATTAATGCCTTAAAATTAGCTAAAGATCTTTGTCAATCTAACCATGAAGCTAGAGTATTAATAGTTAATGTTGAGCTTTGTTCAGTTCATTTGCAACTTCCTTGGGAAGTAAATCAAGTTATAGCTAACGCTCTGTTTGCTGATGGAGTTTCAGCTGCTTTAGTTTCAAGTGTAAAAGAGGATACAGATGGGAGAAAATATACTCTACTGGATTTTACAACTGATATTGTCCCAGGAACAGAAGAAGATATGGCCTGGAATATAGGTAACACTGGATTTGGAATGAAGTTAACTCTAAATGTTCCAAGAGTAGTTCAAGCTAATATATCTAAAACTCTTGAAACTCTTTTATCAAGAGCTGGTAAAACAAAGGAGGATATCAAAATCTGGGCTATCCATCCAGGAGGAAAAACAATTCTAACAAAATCTCAAGAAGCTCTTAATATAACTCCAGAGGATCTAGATGCTTCTTATTACATAATGCAAGAATATGGTAATATGAGCTCTGCTACCATCATGTTTGTTTTAGAACATATTCTGAAAGACGAAAGCAAAGAAGGTTTAACCTTCACAACATCTTTTGGTCCAGGAATGACTATTGAATCAGCTTTGATGGAAAAGAGATAATTTCCAAACCAAGAAGTATTTTATTTGTTTTGTTCTTCTTGCTCTTCAGTTTTTTTCTTCTTTCTTCTGCTAAATCCTTTCTCTTCAAAAACAATCTGCATTTTTAGGAGCTTGATTCTAAATCCTGCTGTAAATCTTGCTCCAATTGATACAGAAGTTGTTAGAAATATAATCAAAATAATCCATAATCCTGCAACTGGTACTACCCAGAACATATTCCAATAAAAGTACCATCCTCCAGAAATTGTTATATGAAGCATCATTCCAAGAAGCCCTCCAAGTGTAGAAAGAATATTAGGTAACAATATAGTAAAAACATCTTCCCTTCTGTTTATAAATAACCCAATTACTAGTCCAGAGGTACAAAAAATAACTCCTCCTCCTAAAATCATGAAGAATAGTATTCCTATCAATACATCTGGTTCTTCAAAGTTTAACAGGAAGAAATAGTATAATAAACCAACATACAATCCGGTGAAACTCATTCCAATAAGATTTGCTATGGCAATTATGAGAAATCTATTGTATTTCCTCATTCTAGATGGTTCTAATGTTTCTTCGATCATTATAATCCCTACAAATTAGTGGCATTGTAAATTTGATTGAACATTATACTTCTCAATATAAATTATATAAATTCTAGGTTTCTAAATTGTAAAGCGAAAATAAACCAGTTTAAACCTTGATTTTTTTCCAGAATTTCTTTGCAGATTTATTCCCACCATACCCTAGTAATCTTCCAATGTAAGGCCAGATTGGATTGAAAAAAGGCAAATTCATTACTATCCAATTAGCAATTTTATGAGGCCAAGTTGGTTTGTGATTATATTCACAGTCAGAAATACATGAGCTGCAATCTCCACCATTTTTTAACCAAAATAGATAACAAGTATCTACATTGATGTACCACTTTTTCACTCCAGGATTGTTACTTATACTGTAAGTTTTGTACGATTGATTTTTATCAAATGGTATTGATGCACTTGGACATTTTTCTGCACAGGTCATACAGGTTTCACAGAATTTCTCTACAGATTTAGCAAATCTATAACTTGGTTTATCAGCTTCTAATGGCATGTCTGTGAGTATTTTTGCTACTCTTACCCTAGGTCCATATTCCTTAGTTATTAATAATCCATGTCTTCCATATCCCCCTAATCCTGCTTCTACAGCTATTGGTACAGATAATGCCAATGCGTTCCCAGCAGGTATAGCTTCGTAGCCTAGATTTCTTATGAAGCTTGAAAGTAACGTTCTCACAAAAGCCATTTTAGAGTAACCAAGGCCAGTTGCAATTCCTCCTGGCCACTTAGGTGAAGTGTTAATAGCTCCTAAGTCCATTTCAACAGCAATAACAATAACATTTTTTATTTTCTTAGGAATCACATATGGTCTATCCATTCTATCATTAGTGTAAATCCACTTGGAATCAAATTTAGCTATTCCTGTTAAACTTGCGCCATAGAATTTTGAAATCTTTTTCAACCATTTTGACATTTCTTTTGGATCTTTAGCTTCATAATTCTGAGGTTCTTGAACATCGTAATTTACTTGTTTAACATCACTCTTAGCTTTTTGTTCCTCAAGTTTTTTCTTACTTTCTTCATCTAATGTTTTTTGTCTTTCATTGTGAAATTCATGCATGCTAACCATATTCTCAATGGACCAAGCTGCATCAACAGCTGCTAATTCAATTTCAGAGTAACCATCCATTCCTTTTGTTGCATGATCCTTTGCTTTTCCAAAAATAGGTTTCTTATAGCCTTCAAAATCTTCATCCCACATTCGTCTGCTAAAAATAGTAAATTTCTCATTGAAGGGCTCATATACCTCTTCATTAATTTCGAAAATTCTTCTATCCTTCTTACTCTTCTTCTCTTTGATTTGTAAAGCTTCTTTAGTTAGTGTCTTCTTATTCTTCAAAACAACCTCAATAGCATCAAAGGGACAGGCATAAACACATTGAAGGCAACTTATACAGTTTTTATGGTTTATCTCAGCTAATTTCCTTTCAATTTTTATTGCTATTTTTCCTTTTTTATTTTGGGGACAAACCTCAACACATTCATGTTGACATTCAGTAGAAAGACAATTTTTATTGAGAATTTGAAGACTCATTAAGCAAGATGAAAATTAGTAAGGATATAAGTTTTGGGGAAAATTTGTACTTTAAATTATCATGTCAAGATATACTCATCTACACGCTTTTGGATTATGTTTTCCTGCAATAATTTGCTAAGAAGAATTGTAGCCAGATTATTTGCACTGTCTTTCCATTGGAATTTCGCATGCTCTAGTAATTGTTCTGTTAGTTCATCTTTGGTAGATATTCTATCTTTAATAGAGTTAATTATGAAACCTTCATACTTCTCAATGCTCTTCAAGTTGAAGTTAATAGCTTCCTTAACATTTGTTACTATATCTCCATGTCCTGAGAGAATGTATTTAATTGGAAGTTTTGAGATCTTTCTCAAGCTATTGATGAAGTCTGTATAAGCTGCATCATATGGACCTATAGTACTAATAATTCCTTTATGGAGTAAACTGCCAGAGAAAAGAATCCCTCGAGGGTCGTAGTATCCTAATTGTCCTTTAGTGTAACCAGGAATCTCAACTACTTCTAGTTCCCAATTAGTCAAACCCTTTGGTTTATAAGAACCAAGATAAATTTTCATACCTTCTTTAAGATAGGAATTAAATACAAATCCTTCATCAGCTAGTTCCTTAGCTGTTTCCTCAGATGCAAAAAGTGGGATGTCAAATTTCTCTTTTAGTCGTGGCACTTGGTTACAATGATCTACATAATGATTTGTTAATAGAATACCATCAATCTTATCTAAATTCTTCTCAATGTACTCTTCTAACACTGAAATAGCTTTGGAAGTTGTAGAACCAGGATCAATAATATATTGTCTTTCATTTCCTACAATATAAATATTACACATATTGAATGGAGTTCGAGTAGGAGCTGGAGTTTTAAATCTAAGGATTTTTGGAATAAATCCATTCTGTTTTATTCTCGTATCGATGATAGTTCCATCCAGTTCTCTTGCTACATCAATAATCTTCTTCTTTTCTGTGTAGATTTTTGAAACAAAAGTTATAATTATTGGTTCAAAAAGTGATTTCAATTTATTATATTTTTGAATAATTTTTCCTGTACTAAACCACTTACTTTTATCTTCAATTGTAATTTGATCAGAAGTAACGTACTCTGAAAATTGTGATAATTGTGTCTTTTTGAAAAACCTGGTATTTGGAAGTATACAGAGATAATAATTTACATCACAAATATCATCCCCAATTAAATAATTTCGTCTTCCCCAAGGAACCGTAGAATTGAAAAATGTTAACAGATATGCTTGATCCATTTTTGAGATTTTCTGATCAATGTCAGTGACAATAGGTATTGAACCTTGAAGTTCAGCATCATGAATTAATTCTCTTTCAAGAAGAAGTCTTAATACAGTCACTTTATCTGGTAAATCCTCAACCATATCTCCATATTTACTCTGAAGCTCTTCTGCTACCTTGTAATCACTTGGATATACATTAGAACCGATTGGTGTCCAAGTTTCAGGCACAGCAGGATATTTCTCTCCTCTTTTCACTAAGTAAAAGTAATACTTTCCTCTAAAGATTCGAAAAACAAGAATAGATACGGTTCGATATTCAGTCATTGTGCGAGAGAGGGGTGACAAGTCACTATTTAACTTGTCTTATCCAATTTTGAGTAACAAATTGAACTAGATACGTTCTACATCATGTGAAGCTGATTCAACTCTTCCTGCAGCAGTAATTTTAATGAACTCAGCATTAGCTTGCATCTGTTTAATGTTAGTTGCACCACAGTAAGAGATTCCACTTCTTAATCCCCCTACTAACTGCTCAAGAACATCTGCTGCTGAACCTCTGTAAGGAACAACTGCTTCAACTCCTTCTGGAACAACACTACCCATATCTAGTTCATCAAAAGATCCCTTCTTTTCTCGGGCTTCGCGACCAAGAGTAGCTCCAAGACTTGCCATTCCTCTAACAACCTTATAACTCCTACCAGAACGTAGAATAGATGTTCCAGGGCTTTCTTCTGTTCCTGCAAATAAGCCCCCAATCATAACTGTAGAAGCTCCTGCAGCGATAGCTTTTGCAAGATCTCCTGAATTTCGTACTCCTCCATCAGCGATTAAAGGAACACCATAATCTTTTGCAACTTCTGCACAGTCCATTACAGCAGTAAGTTGAGGAACACCACTGCCTGTTACTATTCTAGTAATACATATACTTCCAGGTCCAACCCCAACTTTCACTGCATCACATCCAGCATCAATGAGTTCTTTTGTTCCTTCTCCAGTAGCAACATTTCCAGCTATTATTTCTATGTCACCGAAATCTTTTCTTATTTTCTTAACTGTATTAATTGCTAGATCAGAATGCCCATGTGCGATATCAATGACTAATGCATCTACATCTGCATTAACTAGTTTTTCAGTTCTTTCTTTATAGTCTCCTTTAACACCTATTGCTGCACCAACAAGTAATCTCCCCTTAGAATCTTTGGATGAATCTGGTAACACTTTGCTTTTGATAATATCCTTAGAAGTTATTAGACCTTTCAAAATTCCTTTCTCATCAATGAGAGGTAATTTCTCAATTCTGTTCTTTTGCAAATATTCTCTCGCAGTTTCTATAGAAATTTCAGGAGTAGCAGTGATTAAATCTGTAGACATCAGATCAGAGATTTTTGTTACACCATCTTCCTCAAACATAATATCTCTAGTTGTTAAGATTCCTACTAATTTATCAGAAGGATCAGTTACAAGAATACCTGAAATCCCTTTATCCTCCATCATTTTTCTAGCATCATCCAAAGTATGTTCAGGCTTTAAACGATATGGATGATCAATTCTAATCATTTCTGATCTTTTAACTTTCACAACTTCTGAAACTTGATCTTCAACAGACATGAAACGATGGATTATACCAATTGCGCCCATTTGAGCCATCACAATAGCCATCTTACTCTCAGTAACTGTATCCATATTAGAACTAACAATAGGGATATTCAACTTGATATTTCTTGAGAGATAAGTAGAAGTTTCAACATCTTTTCTAGATGTAACAGAAGAGCGTTTAGGTACTAAAAGTACGTCATCAAAAGTTAATCCTTCACGCATTAAATTCAATCCAATGAAAAAAAACTTGGATACTTAAAAGGGTTGTTTACCAAGACATAATTTTTACATCTTGAAGTAAAAAAACTAGAAAAAGAGATATCTTTTTCTTCTAAAGTAAGGAGAAATAATTTGTAAATTTCTGGACATATTTCCTACCTTTGATTTTCAATCTTCCTTGCAGGATTGCTTTAAGAGGTTTGACTTTGCCTACTCCTAATCCCAAGAAAGTTGATCTGGTTGTGATGATACTCCCATCTGTTCCTTCTTTTAATGTTTTCAAATCACTCTTGGTATATTCTATAGGTGTAAAAGTAAGTTTTCCATCTTTTATTACTATTCGTACTGCAAAAGGATCATCCTTTGCTACTAGCAAGATAGAGTAGTCATCATCAGAGTAATTTTTTGCAAATTCCTCATTTAAGTTAAGGTCTTTTAGCATCGAGTAAATTATGCCTGCAAAACCTTTGTATGGTTTCAAATCTTCATAAATAGGTAAGACCATCTCCATAGTTTTCTTAAATTTAACCAAAACTTCGTCAATGATTTTCTCATCCATTGCAGTAGAAAGCATGAAACCAATTACGCCTCTAGATATTCCGTACAAACCATTTATTGGCATTGCAATTCTCAAGTACTTAGATAATTCAAGATAAGGAATTGTGTTAAAAGAAATTTCTCTCTTATTCTGAGCTACAACATCTGGAAACTGAATGTAAGTTATGGATTGATACCCACCAACATAACAATCTACACCAAGACCATCCATTATCTCACGAAGACCTTTTCTCAGTCTATCACCAAGATTACCTACTCTTTCAACTTCATTTTCATCATACATTTCAAGTGCTGCAATTCCTGCAGACATAACCATAGCATTCCCACTGAAAGTACCTGAGTGCATAACAAAATTTTTCTTAGTTGGATTGAATTGCTCAATAAGTTCTCTTCGTCCTCCAAAAGCTCCAACTGGAAGACCTCCACCAATAGTTTTTCCAAGAGCTGTGAGATCTGGTGTTATTCCATAGACTTTTTGCATTCCACCAGTTGATAATCTGAAAGTGATAACTTCATCAAATATTAGTAGAATGTTGTACTTCTTTGTTAGTTCTCTCAAACCTTTAAGATATTCTTCACTTGCTAAAACTCCTCCAGCATAACCCATAACAGGTTCTATTATTACAGCAGCTATTTTTTTATGATGTTTCTTCATCATTTTCTCTGCTGCATCCAAATCATTTACTGGCACAACATAAATATCTTTTAGGACATTCTGTGGAATACCCTTTTCCACTCCAGGTTCAGGCATACCTTCATTTAGAAGAGCTGAATCGAAATTGACACTGACATAATCATGGCTTCCATGATAGCAACCATCCATTATCATCAGTCCATCTTTACCAGTAAAAACTCTTGCAGTTCTTATGGCAAACATTGTAGCTTCAGTTCCAGAATTGCAAAATCGAATTTCTTCAATTGAAGGAACTCTTTCACAAAGAATTTTAGCTAATTCGTATTGACCTGATGTAGGTGCATTATGTGCTGTTCCTAATTCTGCTTGTTTTTGTAATGCTTCAGTTATTTTTGGATGAGCATGTCCATGGAGGAGAACTGTCATATTGTTTTGAACATCAATGTATCTGTTTCCATCAACATCTTCTAAGTAAGTACCTTCACCTTTAGTAACATAAAATGGATAGGGATAAAAGTGAGTAATATTTCTTGTTCCTCCTCCTGGTAACCATTTGACAGCTTCATCAAATAGCTCCTTGGATTTGGGAGTCATTTCTTCATATTGCTTAATAATATCAGCTTTAACTTGTTCTACATCTTGAGAGACCATAAATATACATTCCACTGTGAATCTCGATGAACGGAGAAGAGACAACTATAATATAAAGTTTTATTCTTGTTGAAAAAAGAAAAAAAAGAGAATATCTATTGCTTTATTCTGCTTGAGGTGGAGGACCTGAAGGTTTCCACATCCAGATTTTAAGCAACCAGATTGTTAGAAGTATTCCTACTAAAGCTATACCAAATGCCAGAGCATAAGCTTGACCAAAAGCGATCATCCATGCTTTACCCCACCCTGGAGCGAAATGCATAGCTAGCCAAGGAACTTTAATGAAGGATACAATTATTGCTATTTCTACACATAGTAGAGCATCAACAATTAATCCAAAAATCCAAAAGCGTCCAGTTGTGAGCATCTTTTTCATAGGTTGAGATCTCATAGCTAAACCAAAATCATATTTTGCTACTTTTTCAGCGAAAGGTCCTATTCCAGGTAAGAGTGTAACTTTACCTATCTTTATACCATTATAGCCAAAATGAGCTGCAAAGAAAGCTACTGGTCCAGCTGCTACGAGGTTTAAAGCGAAGTGTTTTGCTAAATCTACGGGTCCATATACAATCAATGCCATGATTAATGCCATTGGAACAGCTATGAGGATAGTCATGATTATACTAATCCACCAACTCTTGTACTTTGGATTGAGTCGAAAGCCGATAAAAGGACTCCTTGGGAGTTTAAATCTTGCTTGAGTGACTGTCATATTTTCACCATTTTCTTAATTTTGTTAAATCAAAACAAAAAAGCAAAATCGTCCCAAAGAGGATAATCTTAACTTTTTAAGCCATGTCTTGATTTACTCAGCGTCTAACGCTGAACATATTTTATTAAATTCATATATATACTCGGTAAAAATGTATTACTAAGAAAATTAAGTAAAAACCTAATCTCTTAGACAATTTCATTATTCTTTTGTTTAGTACAATACCTTTTAATCTATAACAAACGTCAAGACTTAGAGTATTCTCAAGAATAATCAATAATGAATTAAATATATCATCCCAGCGTGAGTTACTGAAATCTACAAAAGAGACTAGTATAGCAAAACTATTTATTTAGAACTTGAATATAGGATAACTAATAGGAGAGTATTGAATGAGAACTTTCACTATGATCATAGAAAAAGACAAACAAGGAATTTATATTAGTTCAATTATAGAACTTCCAGGTTTGCAAGCAAGAGGTAAGAGTTTGGATGAACTTTACAATAATACTCGTCAAGCAATTTTTATTTATGCAGCTTTTCATCAAGATTATGAAGTAAAAGAACTCGAATTTATTGGTCTCCAGAGGATAAAGGTTCCGTTAAAAGAACTTGCAGAAGCAATAGATTCTGTTGAAGATCCAATAGCTTCTGATGAAAAGATGAAAGATTAAACAACTCAAGTTCTGAAAAATAGAAGAAAAAGAAGAGTAAATCTTTTGATGGAATACCTGTTTTAAGAGAAAGTATAGTTTCTTAGTTGATTTGTAGTTTCTTTTTACCAATAAAGTATATACTTAGACCTGAACTGACTATCACTATTCCTATAATAGAAAAACCTATTTCAGGCACGACTGGAATTCCATCTGAAGTAAGAGTAAATTCATAATAACCTACATAGTCATTACCTATCGTAATAGGCATAGTATCTACAAAAGTTAAGGGAAGGTTAAATTGAGCATGTACTAGTGTTGCATAATCTGGATCTGCTGATGGACCAGCATGAAGAATTCCCCCAAGATCATTGTAAACATTGATTTCCTTTACAGAAGACATTCTAGGACTATAGTTGATGCAGTTGAAATAGAGATTCACTTTATCTCCTGGTTGATCGTCTACAGAACTCAAAGTCGCACTTATGTCTAGATAAGGTGTGTTTTCGAGCAAATAGTCAAAAGCTGGTTGAACATCATTCCATAAGTCATTGATATATGGTTCTTCTGGAACATAGAAATTGTTTATGCCTTTCCATTCGGTAATTACGTGAGTTGAGTTTTCAAATATAATTGGTTCATCAAGAGCTGAAGAATTACCATATAATTCCCAAGTCATTGGCAGGAGTGATTCTCTTTCAAATAGCATCCAGTTATCCCATAATCCTCCAAAAACCCAAGGATCTGCTTCAGGTGGATAAAAATTATCGTTTGTATGGAATGAATAATCAGGAAGAATAGATTGAAAATCACTATACATATCCCAAGCAAGTGAAGGATTATAGAAATTATGAGAGTATCTTGGGAAATACGAGGCATTAGTTCCAGAGTGAAGAGAATATGCCATAGCGAAACGATGTTGTAGCGCAAAATCTCTAAATACTTGAACTTCAGGTTCTGAAAAAGCTGTGTCTCCTGGATAGTTTCCTGCTAAAGAATCAGGATTCCATCCTGAACCTTCTCTGAAGAATGTAGGATAGTTTCTATTCAAATCTATGTGTCCAACAAGATCCTCATTCACAGAACCATCAAGATCGTTATCAATTCCTTCATATTCAGTAGAAAGGTAAATCCAATCAGTTCCATTCTTCTCATAAGTAGTATACCACGAAATAACTCCATCTAGATTTACATCATCTACTGGATCCTCATCAAAAGCACCATCTAGGTCATCATCATAAGGTCTAGCATTCTTTCTCAGCATATTGTCTCCATCATTGACTACGATATCTAGAGCATCTGGATTTAGTGTTGGGATAACATAGATTTCTTGAGTATCAATGTAGTTACTTATTGTGTGACTATGATGATACATATTCACTAATCGCTGAATGAAACGTAATGCAACTTCTACAGAGATTTGTTCACGACCATGGTGATGAGAAACTACTAAGGTTTTAGCTTTTTGATAGGTTTTAAGTTCGTTTGTAATTTTAACAACTTTGATTTTCTTTCCGAGATAACTAGTTCCTATTGTTTCAACATCAATTATCTCTGGTGCAGTTAATTCGAAATTCAGAACCTCTTCCCAAAGAGCTGTTTCGTTATGGTACTGATTGTCATAAATTAGAGGAACATATGGCCATGTTGTTTCAATATCAGGATAGGTTATCTCTTCTACAAATAATTGAGCTTGAGTTGTTTGAACAAACATAGGAATAAGTAGCAACAATAAGAAGATAACAGTTGATTTGACAACGTATTTTCTTATAACCATATAAACCATAATGATTGATTGGATATTTAACTATTTTGAGATAAGAAGTAGAGAGGTTAAAAAAAGAAGAGAAAAAGAAATTATTTGTAAGGAATACCTAACTTTTCACTTACTCCATCAAGCATAGCAGTAACCATTTTATCAAATGGGTATTCAGGATCCCATCCCCACTCTTCTCTAGCAGTACTATCGTCTAAGCTATGAGGCCAAGTGCGTGCAATATCATCACGGAAATCTGGTTTGTAAGTAATCTCAAAATCAGGAATATATTCCTTAATTGCATTTGCTAAAACTTCAGGAGTGAAACTCATACCAGTAACATTGAATGTACGGTGTTTGAGTTTTTCTTCAGGTGCTTCGATAAGATCAAAGGTTGACTTCAAACAGTCTGACATCATCATCATTGGAAGCTCAACATCTGGACCAAGGAAACATTCATACTTCTTGTTCTTAATCGCTTCATAGAAGATCCAGATCGCATAATCTGTTGTACCACCACCTGGTTCCTCAGGACTCAGAACTCCAGGATATCGAAGACTTCTGAAGTTCAAATCGTATTTTTGCTTATAATAGTTACCCATAAGCTCGGTATAGACTTTAGAAATTCCATATATGCTAGTTGGTTCCATGATTGTTGTATTTGGAGTATTATCCAATGGAGTTGTGGGACCAAAAGCAGCAATTGAAGATGGTGCAAACAATTGTTCAAGTTTCAATTCACGTGTTGCTTCAAGTGCGTTGTAAAATCCTTCAAAGTTGATAGAATGTGCGAGTTGAGGATTTCTTTCACCAGTTGCAGACAAAACAGAAGCATTATGAATTATAATATCAATATCATAATCTACAAGTAGACGTCTAAGACCATATTGATCTCTGATATCTAGTCGATTGTAAATAACATCTAATTCTTTGAATTCTTTTGGAATCTTCTTTCTTCCTGTGGCAACAATGTTTTCTTTCCCATATCTTTCTAACATTGCTGGAATAAGATCCATTCCTATTTGACCATAACTTCCTGTCACTAAATATTTCTTCATTACATTTCACCATATAAGATGTACTCTTTCGAAAATTAAATTTTAAAAATCTATTGCAATGGTATTAGAAATGAAGTAAAAAAAGAGAAAAAGAGGAAAACTAGTGTTTAAGTTTTCTTTTCTTTCGAAGAGCTAAGTATAATGCAGCTGAAAGTGCAGTAACTATTGGTATCAATGTCATTGCACTGAATTCTGGAATAACTACTGGATCCTCAATCTTCCACCAACAATCTTTTACGTAGACTAGTCCCGTTGTATTGTCTGTTACTATCAAATAGACATCATACCATCCTAATTCAGTTGGTGTCCAATACACATAGAAGCTGTGCGTTGTCATTGCAGTAACAATCATCGTTACATTGTAGAGTATCCATTCATTTGGTCCCTTAACTATTTTCACAACGATTGTGAGATTTTTATCTACTGAATAGTAGTTTCCAACACCAAATTGCATTTCGTATTCTACGTTTACTTCTCCATAGTATCCTTGTTCTATCCAGAGATCATAATAACCATCATCAATAGCATATATTTTCCATCTACATTCAGCTATCCATACGTTACCCGTTTGTAGTTCAACTACTATGAAATATATGTGATAAAGTCCAGGATAAAGGAAGATATACGATAAGTTCCAAAAGAGCAATTGATTTGCTAGTATCGTTAGTGTATTTGAATAGAGTATTATCGTTCCGTTCCCCGTATCTATTCTTACTTCTACATAAATTGGCACATCAAAACTGTAGTAGTTCTTTGCATAAAATTCCATCCAAACTTCTTGTCCTACAGCTGCTTCATATTCCTGAATTATCCAAACATCGATATAACCACCAATGTAAACTTTCCAGAAACAGTTTTCTTCCCAAAGCAATCCTCCTGTAGCACTATTTATTACTTTGATCGTTACCGTATGAAGTCCTGGATTTAGGAATACATGATTTATCGTAAAGTTATAAACACCAAATGCTGGTACCGTCACTCCTGAAACACCATAAACTAGGTCATCATACGTTCCGTTATTTATCCAAACTTGTATGTCAACATTAGCATCTACAGCATAATAATTGAAAATGTAGAATTCAATAATAACTGGTTGTCCAACTGCTGCTTTGCTTTCTTGAATGATCCAGACATCAATATATTCATCGAAAATCTCCCACCAACAGTATTCTAGCCATATTAATCCTGTGTCTAGTTCTGTAACAACTAATATTACTTCATAGTATCCAGGTAGAGGAAATATTATTCCGTGAGAAAATGTGTTGAAACCCATGGCTGTAACTGTCGTTGTAACGTCTACAATACTAACATAATCAGTTCCATCAAAAATCAGTACTTCTATAAAAACATCTTTATCAACTGGATAGTAATTAAATATCTGGAAAGTCATAAAAAGAACTTGCATTACCATACCATAGTTTCTTTGATAAATAAATAAGTCAAAGTAACCTCCATAGACGTACCAGTAGCAATAATCAACATAGTAAATGTCAGAAACTATGTCAAGTACAATTAGTTTTACATCCCAATAATCTATGTAGAAGAAAGTCCACAAAACTGTGAAGTTGTATAGTTCTCCTGCAGCTATCGTATAAAGATCAAAATATATCTGTATATCATGCGTTGCGTTACTAATCCATACTTCTATTGAGATATCTCTATCAACAGCATAGTTGTTTTGAATCCAGCAATACATCATTACTTCTTCAAGAATAAAAGCTTCGTACCTTTGGTAAATCCAGACATCGAAGTAACCACCAAAAATATACCAACCTTCTGGACAATATTCTAGCCAATAAATGTCAAGTTCAATTACATATACATTTACATAAAGATCCCAAAAACCTTCGTATAAGAACGTATAGAAGATTTCGTCCATGAAGTATGTTCCATAAACAATAACTTCACCAAGTTTTTGATAGATCATAAATGAATGAGTTCCATTGTCAATCCACACTTCGATATTTGCAGTGATATCAATTAGATAATAATTGTATACCCAGATTTGAATCCTCTCTTCGATGCCTATCCATGCTTCATAATTTTGTTCAATTACGATGTCAATAAATCCATCATACACATAGAAATAACAGTATGAATACCAATCTACATCAGCCATTAAATCTAATACATGAAGGATAACATCATAATAATCAGCCCACGTAAAAGTCCAGTAGATAGTAACTATGTAAGTATCATATGCGGCTACTGTTTTCGTTTCTTCATAAATTTGAATCTGGTGCGTTCCATTGTCGATGATCACTTCTATGTAGAGATCTTTTGCAATTGCATACCCATTGTAAATATAGATGTCCATAGATGTTTCTATACCTACTTGTGCTTCGAAATATTGCATAATGTCGATTTCTAAATATCCATCATACACATACCATTCACACTCAGTTGTTACTTCTTGATCATTAGTAAGATCCATTACTTTGAGATTCACTAAATGATATCCGAGTGATGTGAATGCATGTACTACATTGAAGACATATTCTAACATTGGATGGAGAACTCGAGTTTCAGTGTAGATTAGAAAATTGCTTCCATTTGAATATTGTATCCAAACTTCAATCAGAGCATCAATATCAATTGCATAGAGACTCAATACATGACATTCTATATACGCTAAATCATAAATCGCAACTTCATACTCTTGTACTATCCATATGTCAATAGTATCAGCTGTCTGCTGAATTCCTACTTCTTGAGTAGGATTTGATTCTACTTCTTGTATTTCTTCATTTGGGGTAGATGAGTTATAATTTAGAGCTTGTGCAGCTTGGTTTGATCCCCCTATCACAGCAATCGTAAAAAGTAGAATAATGAATGTTGTTTTCATTACTTTTCGTTTGTTCATATTAATACACACCTCTATGTGAGTACAACTTACTAATTGTTGATTTGCTATTTATTTCTTTCCTCGAACTAAAACTATTGTATTCTACCGACTAAAAACCTATGATTAGAAGTAATGGAACGTGTCTTACATAACTAAAACTGATGAAAATTCAATCTCTTTCACTGATGCACTTTCTTGAACACCCATCAATTTTCATCTTAAATAAACACTGTTCTTTTAAATAAAAAGACAATTATTTATTTGATAAAAAACTATAGAAACTATTAAAAGTGATTTTGAGAAAGGCATTTGTCCGCTAGCTACGGGACGCAAATATGTAGTTGGGAGTTTGCAAATGCCGACTAGAAGTTCAAAGATATTGTCATTTGATAAGAAGGGAATACCACTAGTAATTATTGGTTTACCTCAAGCTGGTAAAACTTCTCTTGTCAGGCGGATGAAAACAGGAGAATTTCTAGACACTAAACCAACTCTTGGAATGCAATTTGAAAATGTAGAGATTGGTGATGCTCGATTCGACCTGTTTGATTTGGGAGGTCATGTTTCCTACAGACAGACAATCTGGGAAACTTATACACGATTAGCTTATGGAATTATTTTCATAGTTGATTCAGCTGATCCAGAAAGCTTTGATTTAGCTAAGGAAGAATTCTGGAAGAGCATATCTCTAAAAGATTCTGCTGATGAATTTACTATACTTTTCTTATGTAATAAGATTGATTTAGAAGAGAGTGTTGATCTAGAAACGATCATCAACCACCTAGAACTATTCAAGCTTGCTGAAAAGGAAAATGCATCCTTTCAGTTTTTCAAAACATCTATGAAAACAGGAGAAAATTTGGATGATGCTCTTCAGTGGCTTGTTAATAATGCTGCAAAAGTTGTAGCAAAAAGAAGAATAGATCCTCACATGTTTATGTTAGCTGATACCGAAGGTTTTCCTATCTTAGAAATTGATAAAATGGAATTAGAAGAAGATCCAACCTTATTAGCAGGATTTCTATCAGCAATTGAAAGTTTCAGTCAGAGAATATTTGGTAAGACTGGAATCCTGCAATATTTACAGTCAGGGGATTACAAATATGTCATTAGATCTGATAGTAAGTACATTTATTCCTTGATTATTCAAGATTCTGACAGTCAAGAAGAAGCAAGAAGATTGATTGATCTCATAAGTGAACAAGTTGAAGATATGGAGGATTTTGGAATTCTTGAAAGTGTTGTTGCACAAATTCTTAATATTGACCCATCTGAATATGTCATGAGAAAAGGATTTCATTGAACTCTAATGGTAACAATTAAAAATTAGCAATCTTGTTCTTTTTTTGAATACAATGGTACAACATTTCTTTTATCCTGATTCCATAGCTATTGTTGGAGCTACAGCTGACCCAAAAAAATTTGGTAATACTGTTACAGTCAATCTAGTTGAAAATGAAAATGTAACAAGTACATTATTCCCAATCAATCCTAAATCAACAGAAATTCTTGGATTGAAGAGTTTTCCTTCCGTTTTAGATGTTCCAAGTGATATTGATTTGGCAATAATTCTAGTTCCTTCAAAAGCTGTACCAATTGTTGTTGATCAATGTATCGAGAAGAAAGTTAAGAGAATAGTAATTGTTTCAGCAGGTTTCGGAGAGATTAACGAAGAAGGAAGGAAGATTCAAGAAGAGATGTCAAGAAAAGCCACTGCTGCTGGTATCAGAATCATAGGTCCAAATTGTGTTGGAATCATGAATGTTGATCTAGGTATGAATGCTTCTTTCATTATTACTCCACCTCAAGGAAATGTAAGTATGGTGACCCAATCAGGCAGCTTTGGAGCTGCATGTCTCTACGAAATGGAGTGGCAAGGTTTAGGATTCTCAAAGTTTGCAAATCTTGGAAATATGACAGATGTTAATCTAACTGATTTAATTGAATTTTTCAAAGATGACGATGCTACTCAAGTGGTTTGTATCTATCTAGAGAATGTTGTTGATGGAAGAAGATTCTATGAGACCCTCAAAGAAGTTACCAAAGTCAAACCAACAATTGTATTGAAGGGAGGACGTACTTCTGCAGGAGCTAAAGCTGCATCAAGTCACACAGGTTCAATAGCTACAGATTATAGTTCTCTTCAGGCTGCAGTGAAACAAGCTGGTGCCACGCTTTGTGAGAGTATGAGCGACTATGTTACAGCTATCAAAGCATTTTCCTTCTCTCCTTTACCAAAAGGTAATCGAGTGGGTTTGTTCACCAACAGTGGAGGTAGTGCAGTTCTTTTCAGTGATAGCTTAGATGAATTCGGTTTAGAGCTAGCAGAGTTCAGTGAAAAGTTCAAAGAAAAAATAGATCCTTATGTAATACCCTTAGTGAAGAAAGTTAATCCCCTAGATATGATCGCTGGAGCAAGAGGAGAGGAATTTTATCAAGTAGCTAAAGCTATGTTTGAGGATCCAAACATAGACATTGTTGTTCCTTGTGCAGTTATTCCCACATTTCTAGAGATGCAACCTGATGAACATTACAAAGGAGCTATTCGAGCATGGAATGAAACAGGAAGGAAAAAACCAATCTTACCTATATTCATGAGTGGAAAGCTGATGGACCAAGTTAAGAAAGTTGCAGCTGAAGAAAATGCTCCAATCTTTATGTCTCCAAAAGAAGCAGCTTTCGCAGCCAAAGTATTAATAGATAGAATGAAGAAATTTCAGAAATAGGATTCTAGAATCAGTTCCTTTACTTTTTCTGCGTCATCAGTGTACTTAGGATTAATTTCCATTCTTTTCTGCATAAAAGATACTAAATCCTTTTCTTCTTTGATATACCCTCTTTCAATAAGTTTCAGTGTAGATAGCAAAAGAGTAATGCTGACTCTATCCTTTAAACACTTGTGAATTAACGGAATAGATTTCTCAAATACTCTGTTGTCTCGAATTTTGTCGGGATTAACCATTATACCATAATTATGTTATTATTATTTAAACATGTGTCACACGGCTTTAATACTGATTCTAATGCAAAATTGAAAAAACTTACACATCTAAAAAGAAATAATTAAGGTAAACTTTTCTCTTCTTTTCCTCTTCGTTTATCAAGTATTCTAAAACCTAGGATATAGAATACAGCAAAAGAACAGGCAAAAAGTACAGCAATTATTCCCCAAGCAAAACTTGGCCAATCACCATAAGCTCGTTCTATAGCTAGAAAAGCAAAAGTAAATGCAATAACAATTATCGCTGTTCCAATAGTAGCAATTGTAGAGAGAATGAAAACATCTCTTTTAGCTTCTTTATTGCTCAGTTCCATCAACCTCTGGTTTTGGTTCAGGTGAAGATTGTTCCCCAAATTTCAATTGCTCTCCTAAAGGTTGAGAAATCATTTTAGGTTTGCGCATATTTAGAATGGTTTTCACACCAAGAAAAGCTATTCCTACGTCAAATAGAACAGCTACAATCCAGAAAACAGTATTGTTTGTAAAAGCAGCAAGTATCAAAATTGAAATAACCAATGCTCCTAATATGAAACTTAGAATAGGCACAAGTAATGGATGATGTTGAGGTTTTAACTTGATCATGTTAATCATCTATTTTGATTTCATGGATTCAGCAGTATGAGTTTTTTCAAGTTCTTGTATTTTTATTTTTTCCTTATGCATTATTAAAGCTATCAATTTCGCACTTATATACATTAGAATTATTAGGAAGAACCATCCGAAAAGAATCCAGAGAGAGTATTTGCCCAAATCGCTCCATTTATCCATGAAACTAATCAGAGAAACAAAGATAAGCATAGTTCCTAAAAGAAGCACTAAACTAATTAAGAAAATCTTCCCCACTAGAGTTTGCTTTCTAAACTTGATTGCATCAGACCAGATTCTGTCTTTTAGTTTTCTAAGAGAACTCATTGAGATAATATAATCTTGGCTCGGATAATTATAAACATTGTTAGAGAAAAAGTTTCAGAGGTTTTTACTTAAATGAAGGATAAAGGAAAAAAAAGGCAGAACTTTGGTTCAGCCTTGTAACTTTTCTAGAAGCTTGAGTAAGATCATCTGTTTTTCTAATGGTAAAGAATCTTTGGAATGTGCTCTGATTGAGAGAGCTTCCAATGCCCTAAATATCCAGTCCAATTCCGAGCGCACAAGACTATAAGCTTCCATGGCATCAAGACCAGGAAGTTGACTAGCTATGTCTTGGAAATAGCCAGAGGAAAGACCCCCATAGACTATTCCGTCATCTATATTGGCTACAATGAGATTGTGCGAAGGCATCAACCCACTGTAGTCATTGGTTCCTAAAATATCATATCCTTTTTCGTGTTTGTTGGACCAGAACTTAACTTTGAGAAGTTTAGTTGGTGATAGAAAACGTAACGACTGTACCATCGATTCGACGATATTCCTGTTGCCACTAACGACTACGGGAATACCAATGACTAAACCATAAAGAATCTTATCTAATCCTTCAGGTATTAGTCGGCCTATGACTTCAAATGAAAGGAAATCAACTTTTCCTTCTAGTACTCCATCTTTTGCGACGTTCTTCAGTTTAATGAGGGAATCATAATCGGTTAAATCGGTTTTTTCGAAAATCGTTATCATGTTACGTTGGATGTTGGAAAGGTATTCAGCTAAACAAGACTTGATTCTGTCACCTATTTCAATTTCAAAACGCAATGCTTCATAGACATGGAATTTGTGTTTGCTTTGAACAAATTTAAACTCAGCTAGTAGGAGGGGTAAGATGTTGCCATTGAATGGGGATTCAATATCAACTAAAAGGGAAGTTACAAGATCGTTCTCGTAATAAAAATAGAGTATTTTACCCTCATATTCTATTTCTCGAGGGAAAGAGCAGACGACTTCTGAAGATAGAGCTATAATAGCTGAAATAAGTCCTGTAACTAATGCGTTATCATGGACTACACTATCTGGAAGGGAATCATATTGATACAATAATTCCCCATTCTTTGTTGTGATTAAGATCTTCACTTCAGTCACTCTACCTACCAATAATGTGTGCAATCACTAACACTCCATGTAAGTAACAACACACTGTCTGCCTTATATTTTTGAATAATACGTAGATATTAACCCCAAATATCTACAAGTAGACAATAGTTGGTTTTTAATTTAAATAGTTTGGAGTAGGTAAAAGAGAGAAAATTAGTGCATTTATAGTAGAAGTCTTGAAGCATAGAAATTGTGGTGTTCTACCACCACCACCAAAAGACCCCAAAGAATATTCCGAAGAAAACTGCAGGCAAAACTAAGAAGAAAATAATTAGTAAGGCTTTCGCAGCTGGAGACATCCCAGGCTTCTTCTGCTGAGAGTATGTATACTGTTGTCCGGGTACTGCATCATAACTTCCTGACATACTTGAATGCTGTTGGTTCCTTTGTTGTGGTTGATAAGGTTGATAAGGTTGATAAGGTCCAGCTTGAGTTTGTGATGGTTGATAAGGCTGATTAGCAGGTGGAGCTTCAGTTGCACTGATTTGCTGACCACAATTTTCACAAAAACGATTCGCTGAAACGTTTTTTGCACCACAATATTGACAGAATAACGAACTCATGTGTTTCAAGATTCTTAAAGCAATTCTAATATTTAAAGCAATCCTTTTTCCTATATCAATTTAGACTTGTTATGCATTCATATCCATATTTTTTAAAAGATACTTCTTCAGAATTCAAACTATCATCTCTTTAAAAGGTCACCACAAACTATTTATTGAAAGAAGAGTTAGAAATTCTTTGATAATTATGAAAGCTAGTTTAAAATCAATAAGCTTTTACAGAAAGTATTTTAGTATTTTCTTGTTGTTTATTATTCTAGGATCTCTACAGTTTTTTGCATACACAATAAACTCAGATAACAGTTTAACTAGACCGTCAGATAATTATACTATAAAGGCAGATTCTCCGATTTTCATAGATGATGATACTGACTTTGTATCATTAGGGTGTCCAGGTTCTGGATTGGTCAATGACCCATATATTGTTCAGAATTATACTTTCAGTGGTGAATCTATTGCATTACAAATAGCTTGGACGACTATGCATTTTGTTGTTAGAAACTGCACTTTTATATCAAATAGTGCTAGAGGAATTTACATTCAAAACGTTGGAGTTGGAACAGCTACGGTCGAAAACTGCACATTTGTAAGTAACAGTATTGGTTTATTCTTTGATGCTTCTTCCTATAGTATAAGCAAGAATAACTATTATGAGAACAATGGAGCGGGTTTAATTTTTCGAGATGCTTACAATTTTGTGGTATTCAATAATACATTTATAGGAAATGAGCGTGGATTTAATGTAATAGAAGATTCTTACAATTCCTACATTATAAACAACACTTTTACTGATGATGGAATAATTATAAGTGAACATTCTGTTGAGAAATATTCGAGATACACTTTAGTTAATAATTTGATTAATGGAAAACCTTTTGGTTTCTTTTTCAACCTCCATAATACAACTATTAGCAATTCAAATTATGGACAATATCTATTTGTAAATTGTTCAGAATTAACAATATCTGATCTGGATATTTCTAATACCTCTATTGGATTATATTTTGCATATTGTAATAATAGTAAAATCGATTCATGTTCAATCGATTCATGCTATAATGGAGTTTGGTCTATGTATTCGAGTTCTTTGGACTTCTTCAATAACAGAATAAAGAATAGTATTACTCAAGGTTGTTATTTCGTCCATTTATCTGAAAGCGATTTATCATATAATTCATTTGAATTTAACATCGGATATGCTATTCATGCATACTTATTTACTGGAAATAACACAATCCATCACAACAATTTCATAGGAAATAATCCCTTCTTAGGTGCTCAAGCTGTGGATGAGGGAATTAACAACACTTGGTACGATAGAACAGTAGATGAGGGGAATCATTGGTCAGACTGGATTAGTGGAAACTACACTCTTGATGGTACTTCAGGAAGTGAAGATCCTTATCCCTTTGCGAACCCTCTAGCACCTGTTATCTCCGAATTCCCGAAGAACCTAATACTATCCTTTATATTCTCATTACTAATAATTAG
>JAEOSZ010000012.1 GCA_016840095.1 Candidatus Heimdallarchaeota archaeon | reverse complement strand
TGAGTCAGAGTATTCAACTTTATCTGGAAGCACTCATTTACAGTTTAGAAAAAGTATATGCAATAACTCCTAGCTTCAGAGCAGAAAAAATGAGAACCAAAAGACATGTGAATGAATTTTGGCACATAGAAGGAGAAGAAGCATTTGTCGACTTCGAAGGTAACATGAAAATCCAAGAAGAGTTAGTTGCTTATATTGTTCAATATGTATTGAAACATAATGCAAAAGAGTTCAAGGAATTGGGAAGAGATACTTCAGTTCTTGAAACAATCAAAGCACCATTCAAGAAAATTAGTTACAAGACGGCAATTGACACATTGAACGAGAATGGATTTAACCTAAACTGGGATGATGACATGAAAACTGAAGAAGAAAGAGCTCTATCAAACATCATTGATGAGCCTTTCTTCGTAAGAGACTATCCCTCCAGTCACAAACCGTTCTATGTTAAGCTACACGAAGATGATCCTAAATGGTGTTTCTCAGCCGATTTAATGGCCCCTGAAGGTTTTGGGGAAATCATTACAGGCGGTCAACGAGAAGATGTTCTAGATACGCTTGTTAGACGCATTAAAGAAGAAGGATGGGAAATCGAAGACTATGCATGGTATGTTGATCTAAGGAAATATGGTTCAGTTCCACACTCAGGTTTTGGTCTTGGTGCTGAAAGACTAACCTGGTGGTTATGTGGATTGGATGCAATTCAGGAAACTTTGCCATTTCCAAGAACTAGAAACAGGGTATATCCCTGATTATTTATTTTTATTTGGATAGATTTTTAATCATATTAAAAAAGAATATCTCAGATGTCAAAAATAGAACCATATGGTTTTGAGCTCATACTTTTTAAAGAGTATACAGGAACAAGATATGAGATTAGAGATTTAGCATCAAATGAAACTGTTTTTGAAGTAAGTATTTCTGGTAATCGTAAACCTGAGTTGTTCTTACAAAGTCCTAATGGAAAAGATCTACTAGTACTGAGAAGAATTTCTAGCAGATCAAATGTTTATAGATTCTTCAAAGATGAAATAAGAAGTGGAACATTCTCTTATTCAACAAGCTGCTGCAATACAAGCTATGAGATTGAAACAGAAAAAAAGACCTATATAGGATCAGGTTTTATTGGTTCAACTTTTCAATTTGTGGGGAAAAATGGAAAGGTTTCTTTCGAGATCTATAAAGGTTTCAAGGGATTTAAAAGCAACATCATCGTTGAAGTATTTGAAAGTATAGAACCTGAAATTGCTATCCTAGTTGGAGTCCTACTCGATCAACTTTCATTGAAAAAACAGAAAAACAGAGTATCAGGTACAGATACTCAAATGCCTTTACATATGTAGAAAATATTTAGCTACGTATATATTTGCTTGTGCACAAGAAAATAATAGATGAGGGAAAAAGTACCATATGGATTTGCCATTTATCCACAGATGTCTTTCTTTAAATTATCATATGATATTATCGATCTAGCAACTGATAAAAAGATGTTTTCTGTAAAAAAAGATGGTTCTTTCAAATATAATGTATACATCTACGACTATGAAGGACAAGAGATTATTAGAGCAAGAAAAACTTCTGGATGGAAGTCATCATATCTAATTGAAAAGAAAGGCTTCACTATAGCAACTTTACATTTTGGCAGAAATATTTGTGATCAAACGGTCTATATTGATACCCAATCAGAAGTTTATACTGGTTATAGAGTTAAAGGATCTTCATATCAATTTATAGATAAAAGTGGAAAACTTGTTTTCTTCTTAGATAGAAATTTTGGATTGTTTCACAGTGATTATACTCTTGAAGTATATGAAGAAATTCAACCCGAGATTGCAATGGTAGCATCAATTATCATTGATTTGGTGATAAGGAGTCAACAAACTGCAGCGATATCAGCTTCAACAGCTGCAACATCATAATTAACCAAACTACTTTCCGAAGTTTAATTGATAAGCCCACCAATTTCCATATTCTTCTTTAAGAATCAAACCTGCTTTCTTAGCCCACTTTTTCTCTGTTCTTCTTAATGGATAATCAGGATCAATGAAAAGTTCACAAAGAGAGATTCTTCCATCTGGTTTCAGTATTCGCTTGAATTCTTTAAGAACATTAATTGGTTTAGGGATTTCAGGTAAACAAGCAATAGCAAAGATAACATCTAATGACTCATCTTCAAATGACAGTTTATATGCATCATCTATCTTTGGAATTATGTTAGTTACACCTTCCTCTTCCAATCTCTTCTCTAATCGATCTAGTACAGGTTGTTGAATGTCAATTGCATAAACTACTCCTTCTGGAAGTATTCTACTTGCAACAGCCATTGTATATGTACCTTTTCCTGGACCTACTTCTAGTACAACATCTCCTGGTTTAACACCCATTCTATCAGCTAGTTCGTCAGGTTTTTGCCAGTATTTTCTCCTAACAGGGTTGTCAATCAAATTAGTAACAAAATGAGGGATTGGAAAAGGATGGATTTTTCTAACTATCCTTACAATTGTATGATAAATAATGAAAGAAATAGGAATTCCAATAATTGCTAGAAATATGATTAAAGCTACATGCATCAAGGAAAGATTCGTTAAAAAAATATAAACATATCTAGAAAAAGGAGAAATAGGAAGAAAGACTATCTATTCTTTCTTTTCATGGGCTTCATCAAAGAAGTGCACTTTGTGGAGAAGCTTACCATCTTTTCCATGAGGCATTCTTATTAGATGATTAGTTGCTTTTTCCATTTCTCTGACTTCATCAGCTAGTAAACCAGCTTGTCTAACCATTTCATGAGCACCAGCAACTTTGATGAGAGCTCTTTCTCTGTCCTTCTCTACAAAACAGCCATTTACATTCAAGTTAGCTGAATTCTGTAGCATAGTTAAAGCTGCTAAAGCTTTTGGTCGAGAATATTCACTAGAGAATGGATACCATGTTGATACACCAATTGCAGACATGTTTCTTGTTGGTAGAGTTGGTTTTTCTCCAGCTTTGAGCTGTTCTATTACACCATCAAGTAGATCATTGATATATGCGAAAACTCCACAAGCACTGAAAGTATTAATGATATATCCATTGAACAAGCACATTTCTGTAGCATCTAGATAATCTCTTTTAGCACCAATCATTGGATCAAAAGGAACGATGATATAACCTACACCTTCCTCTTTCCACTTTGCACGTGCTTCTTTATCTCCTCCATCAGAAACTACAATCAATGGGTACTTTTCTTTATATCTGTCAATAACAGATTGAGGTCCCTTATCATTTGCATTTGGGGAGATCATAACCATAAGATCTGTTTCAACTTGGTCAATCAAAGGAAAAATCCTTTCAGCTGCTTCTGGTTTCATCTTAGTTGAAGAACTAATAACGGTAGCATCAATGTCGGTTCGACTTGCTCTCTCATCCAACATTATGTCAATCAATGTTGTTAGAGTGATGTTTCCTATTTTAACAAAAGTAATCTTAACCATTGTAATCAGTTTATCATTTTTTTATACCCTTTATATATTCTATTGTGTGGCACAATATCTTTTAACTAAATCTAAACGAATAGTAATGTTTTATAATGCGCTTGGTTTAATCTACATCAGAATGAAAAGAGACCCCATGATTATAGGTACTGCTTCAGTGATGATATTAGCATTTACAGTATCTTTACTCAATATCTATGTGTTTCCTGATATTTTTTTCAATACAAATATAGAATATAATACAGACAGCACAATACAACTAGAAATTTTACATAACTTAGAAAACATTGGGGTAAACTCCGATATATTTGAAAATATGAATACTACTTATCTTATTTATAATGCACCGGAGAAAGCTATTGTGAATATATCAGTCATAATTTCTTCTATAGAACTTCGGATTTCAGCAGTTTATGATTTTCCTCTGATTATGCCCAGAAGAATGACTTTGCAATATAACGGAACAATTTTGGGAACTGTAAATACCTCTACATCTTATGAAGATTATATCGAAAATGTTTTCGACAATGGTGATGGTGGGAATTATTTTTCATACTGGAATAATGTAACAGATGAATATGATAGCTTTTCAAAGTTTGAAAACTTAGATGTAACAGATTACACAATTGAAGATGCAAAAACTACTCTAGCTGCAATCTTCTCAGATGAAAATAGAAGACCTGATTTCGTAATTTATCAGTTTGTCTCTTACACTGAAAGCAGAGGATTATTCAACAAGTATTCAATATATTTTGAGCGAGTGATTTTCGTAGATGCTGCAGGTGTTGTTTCTTTCTTTATTTCTAGTGAAGGAGTATGGGAGAAACCTCTTCTCTTTTAGAAAAAATTTTCATTTCCTTTGTCATAACGTTTAAAATAGAAATATATGTTTAAGAAGTTATGGCACAATCAAATGCTCCATTCGGATTTAAGGTTTCACAGAGAATTCTTGCATTCAGAGCAACTTATGATATAATTGATGTCGCTACAGGAAACAAAGTCTTTGTAGCTAAAAGGAGATTGTTTACATGGTCACCAACAATTATTATCGAGAATCTCCAAGGACAAGAAGTAGCTAAGGTAAAAGGGAATTTCTTCTTTCAAAATAGATGGAAAATTACTCAAGGAGCCAACCTTGTTGGTGAAGTTGAATTTCCATTGATTAGATTTTGTGGGATAAAATTTGATGTTACTTTAGCTGGGAATCACTATACAGCTTCAGATATATTGGGTTGGTCCTTCAATGCAGTAGGTAGAGATGGAAGTATTGGCTTTACTTTAGACAAAAAAGTTTTCCGAATAAAGGATACTTACAGAGTAGATGTTTACCCACCTCTAGAACCATTATTTGGTCTAGCTGCAGCTCTAGCAATTGACTCTAAATTCTATCAAGGAAATCGATAGAATTCTTCTTTTTTCTTTTGAAAGATTTTTAAATGAATACTTTTTCTCATTGTCTATGAAAAAGGAGAAGAAGGAGAAAAAGAAGAAAGAAGAAATTTTTCCTTTAGTTGCTCAATTTGAAAAAGAAGCTAAATCTCTTGATGTGATGATGTCAGATAATACAACAGTTAGAGTTTATACATCTGAAGCACCTACAAATGAAAGAAATGGATATACCCTCTTTGTCATCTCTGGTTGGGGAACAGTTTTACCATCTTGGGATGTATTCCTAATGGAAGCCGCAAAAGATTTTGATGTAATTTATTATGAATCAAGAGAAAAAGCTTCTAGTGGTTACACAAGGAAATCAGATGTAGGAATGCATAGAATGGTTTTAGATATCAAGGAAACCATTGAAAGTCTCAAGATAGATCAATCAAAACTAGTTCTTTTTGGGTCTTGCATTGGAGCAACAATGATATGTTATGGTTTAGTAGAGGAAATGTTTTCTCCCTTTATGCCTGTTTTACTAGCACCACCAGGAAGATTTGAGGTACCTCCAGTATTAAGACAATTGATACCTATTGGTCCAACCTTTCTTTGGCCAGTTGCAAAACCCATAATTAGATTCTGGATCACAAAATCAAAATCTGAAGATAAGGTTCAAGCTGCTAAATATATCAGAACAGTAGAAGAAGCAGAAGTAAAAAGATGGAAAAGATTAGGTTTAAGACTTGCATACAAAAGATACTGGAAACTCTTTCCGCATGTTAAAAATCATGTTCTTCTAGTTGCTGCAGAGGTTGACAAAATGCATGATGCAAAAGCTACTAAAAGAGTAGAAGGCATGATCGAGAATTCAACTTACATAAATTTAGGAACAAATAGAGCTACACATAATGAAGCAATGGTTGAAGCTATTAGAGAATATTTACCTAAGTTTATTGGTAAGAATCTTTGATAATCGCAATTAAACTTTAATATTCCTTTTTTCTTTGTTTCTTGTGAAGATTAAAAGCTTAGGATTAGAGAACATTAAGTCAGTTGAATGGGATTTTGAAAAAAATCATTTGACTCTTATTGATCAACGGTTGATTCCATTTGAAGTTAAATTCAATCAGTATACAACAGTTGGTGACATTTGTGAAGCAATTAAAACGATGGTAGTAAGAGGAGCTCCAGCTATAGGTGTAACAGCAGCATATGCAACAGCTTTAGCAGTTAAGGAAATTGAAGATACTCCATTATGTGACAAAAAGGAGAAGCTTGAAGAAAAACTAGATTTAATTCAAGCAACCAGACCTACAGCTGTTGATTTGAACAACTATTCCTTTCGAGTTTATCAAGCAGCTTTGGAAACAAATTTTTCAGTAGAAGAATCATTTTTAGCTGCTAGAAGATTATGTAATTTAGTACTAGAAGAATGTCGATTAATTTGTGAAAAAGGAGCTGAAATCATCAATGATGGAGATACAATATTAACTCACTGTAATGCAGGACCTTTAGCTACTGTTGATTATGGCACTGCTCTTGGAACGATTATTCATGCGCATAATCAGGGAAAGGAAATTCATGTTATTGCAGATGAAACAAGACCTAGATTACAAGGAGCCAAAATAACTGGTTGGGAATTAGAACAAGAAGGAATAAGCCATCAAATCATCTCCGATTCTGTAGCTGCATTCCTAATGTCTAAAGGAGAAATTAGTAAAGTAATACTTGGAGCTGATAGGTGTATGAAAGATGGAACAATTTCTAACAAAATTGGTACTTATTCTGTGGCCTTAGCTGCAAATTATCATACTATTCCATTTTACTCAGCTTTTCCTTGGTCAACTATTGACAAAGATTCAGAAAGTATTGATGAATTCAAAATAGAACTCAGAGATTCTAATGAAGTAAAATATGTAAAAGGTCAAACAGAAGAAATATTAGTAGCAAATCCTGGTTCAGAAGTCCTTAATCCAGCATTTGATATAACCCCTCCTAATCTAATTTCAGGATATATTACACCTTCTGGTGTTTTGAATCAAGAAGAGCTAATCAACGAAATAAATAAAAAATAGAAAGAAAGCATTACTTTCTTTTTCGAATTATTGTTACAAGAGCTACTACACTTACAAATCCTAGGATTGTTGTAATTACTCCAGGAGCATCAAGTGTCAAAGTATTAGAACTATTTGGATCGGTAGGATCGGTAGGATCGGTAGGCTCGGTAGGCTCAGCTATATCATCTGTTACTTCAACATAAGCAAAGTCAGAGCTTGGATTTCCGGCCATATCGTATGCATAGATTTCATAATGCCAAAAACCTACATCCAAAGTATCAAGATTAATGATTACATTGAAATCTTCAATAAACCAAGGAGTATTGATAATCTCAGTTCCGTTTAGTTTTACAATGTAATAATTAGGATTTTCATCTTGAATATTCCACACTAGTTGAACACTATCTCCTTTATTGATAGTAATTGTACTAGTAGGGCCAGTAATTATCGGTGGAGTTGCATCTGGAACATCTGACACATGGATTATTAAGTCATAGTATGTATAGTATCCATTCAAATCACTAGCAAATATTGTTACAAAATAATCACCAATTGCTGTGAGGTTTGTTTCTAAGTTTAGATTGATTTCAGTTCCATTTGACCAGCTTCCAGAGTGAACAACAACAGTATTTAATTTCAATTCATAATAATCTGCATTATCAAAATCATCAAATAGATACCAGCTAAGAGTTTCAAAATCTCCCAGGGTGTAATAGTAATCACCTTCTGGACCGGTTATTCTAGGCCAATCAGGTCTTATGTCTTGAATTTCCAAAGACCAAGTAGTATTGTGATTTTTACTTGTATCATCAGAAACAATAAATTGCACAGTGTGATTATTAGAACTAATAGGAATATATTTTGTGTCCAAATTATAGACATTGTTTCCAGCTGTTAAACCTACCAGATTATCGATAAGACTTCCATCTAAATACACATCAACTGACATGGTAGTCCATGAATCATATAAATCAAAGTAAATTGGCAGAGTGTCACTGTCACCTCTAATCTCATAGGAATATCCATCATCAATAACCATAGCAGGTAAATCAGCATCTATAACTGGAGTAAATGCTACTGTTGTTTCGTGAAGTTTCCAATTATAATAGTAAGTGTATGTGTGATTGTAATAATAATCAACATTAGTTCCTAAAGTTGCACTGTGTTTATTGTCGATTTCTCTGTAATAATTATCATAATAATATGTATCATATTCGAGCAGAAAACCTGAATCACTATCTACATAGAAAATGTCTGTCCATCCATATGGATTGTCTTCTTGAACTGTAATCCCATAATAGTCCAATAGATTATTCAAAGCATCAGCGACTGTATCAATATAAACGTCAACATTGTAAGAACTGTTGATACCATTAATTACATAGTATCTCACTTCTGTATGATCAAGATATGATGGATTGAACCATTCAGTTGCATCTAGATTGAGAGTTCCATCATAAACATTGAAATCTTTTACTTCAAAACTACTGAGTGAAACTGGAACTAAGTCAAGATATGAGTTGTTCTGTACCCAATCAGATATTCCATAATTGTAATAGAAATCTACTTGGGACCGATTATTAGTTCTATCAAAGAGAGACCATGTATAATTCACATTTCCAATAGTTGTATCAATAGAATTAACTGAATAGCTCTCAAGTTCATCATACACGTAATCCCAATGATCTATTACCCAATGAGATTCGGCAGTAGGTGAGACATCTGTATAATGAAATAGCTTTGATTCTATTTCTTCATAGAAGTAGAATTCATTTTTATATAAAAGTTGATCTCCTGGTGATAATGGTTGATATCCAATGGCAGCTTGTACTTGTGAAAATCCTGCTGCAAACATAGAGACAACTAATACACTAAGTAAAATTGTTGTTTGACCCCTTTTCAAGGTTAATCCCCTAATATATTATAAAGCTAGTTTTACCTTTTAAGTAAAGTGGTAAAGGAATCAGCGATAAGATTTGTAAAAAGAAGCAAAATAAAAAAAGAAGGGAGGTTATTTACGTTTTTTGACGTAAACTGATATTGCAGTAATGCTTAGAAAACCAATCAATGCATAAATAATTCCAGGAGCATCTAGAGTAATTGTATTAGAAGGTCCAGTTGGATTAGTTCCTGTTTCAGTTACATAGACCATAACTGTATCATTGTTGTAATTCCCATAAAGATCCCACACTTCAATCTCAAAAATCCATGTTCCTAGAACTAAAGTGTCAAGAGAAACATTGACATTAAAGTTGTTTATTGCCCAAGGCTGATCTAATATTGAAGTTCCGTTTCGAGTAACTTTGAAGTGTGATGGATTATCATCTGTTAGAACCCAATCAATTTGTTTAATTTCACCTGGTTTCATATAGATATCAGCTGGACTTGTAACAGTTGGTGGAATTCTATCTCCAGTACCTGCATGTATTGTAAGAGTTTTGTAAGATTCATGACCCATCGTATCATTAGCAGAAATATTAACAACATAGTCCCCTGGAGTTGTAATTTCGATTTCAGCATTAAGAGCTAGTACTTGACCATCAAACCATAAACCTTCTGCAAGTATAAATCCATCTAATTTAAACTCATAGTAATGAGGATCCATATTATCATCAGTTAGTGTCCAGTAAAATGTTTTAGAAGTTCCAAGGTCGTACCAATATTCACCAGTAGGGCCATTAATTTGTGGCCAGTCGAGTCTGTAATCGGATATCCACATCATCCATTCAGTTTGATGGGATGGATCATAGACATCTGTAGCAACTATTTTGAACTCCATACTTGCAAAACTTGGAGGAATATCATCATAGTATAACCTATAACTGTGATGACCTGCAGTAAGCCCAAAGATTGTTTCAATGTATATTCCTTCTTTATAGATATCCAAATCAACTGGAGAAGAATCATATAGCCAGAACCAAACATCAACATAATTTTTATAGCCTGTCATTTCATAGCTATATCCCCAGTCCCATTCAATACCAGGTAAGTCTGCATCAGCTGTTGAGCCATATGCTGCGGTTGTTTGTGCTAAGTACATATGGTAGACATTGTGTGTAAGATCGTCATATACATATGTTATGTTTGAACCAACAGATACACTATAGATATTATCAATAAAAGCAGAATAATGATAAGTCTCATCTATTTCTAGTTCAAGTACAAAACCTGTGCTGACATCAACATAGTAGGTATATACAAAAAGATCATCCCAGTATTCATCATAAGGAATATCAAAGTATGTATAAGGATTCATACCTGCTCCTCCAGCAGCATAAACATAAACATCTACAGTGTATGAAGTAGAAATACCGTTTATTGTATAGGTTTTGCTAGTAGTATGGTCATAAGTGGTTGAACTGAAGGGACCAGCAGGATCTAGAATATGAGTTGAAGCATTGTAACCCATAGATTGATACATTGTATTGCTTCCAGAATAAAGCTGGTTGTAAGTACCACCACTAATCCAATCCCAACTAGATGAAACATAATTATACTCATAATTATTCCAGTATTCATCTCTATATGTATCTTGGTAAGTTGAAGTGTGTCGTATATCATAATATGAAGAATAAGTATTTCCAATAGTATAGCTATGTTTCTCAATAGAATCGAATTCATAATGAGAAATATGTTGATCTGAAAAATACATTGGAGTCATATCAGTGAGGAAAAATGTACTACTTATGTAATCATTTTCATGACTGAAATCAGCAGTATAGAATAGTTGATCACCAAGAGAAAGTGGTGAATAAGCATTTACAGGGTTAACGTTAATTAAACCCCCAATTAAAATAGTAATAACTAGATTTGCGCAAATTATATATCCAGTACCTCTTTTCAAGGTTGAACACCCTAATAGATTCTTAGTATATCTTATTATATAAAATAATAGGTTAAGGAAAGTATACTAAATCAGTATAAGTGCTATACATTATAGGAAAAAAAGATTGGAAGAAAAAAGTTATTTTTTCCTTCTATTGAAGTATACTACAAGACCTATTGCCATTAAACCCATAACTAATCCAACAGTAGAGAAGGGAATTCCTGAGCTTAGCTTTATCTCACCTGGAATAAATTCATACTTCATACCTAGACCTAGATCATCTTCAACTAGCTTAATTAAGAATCCTGTTTCTATCTCATAATAAGCATCAACATCAATGAAATCGTTCCAACCAAGCAAGCTTGTATCAGTGTATTTTACATGGATTGTATCATAAGATTCTCCTGTAGATGTTGTAACCGCAGGCTTCCCAACAAC
>JAEOSZ010000158.1 GCA_016840095.1 Candidatus Heimdallarchaeota archaeon | reverse complement strand
TTCTTAGCAACTTCTCTCTTTAATTGTGCAACTGTTGAATGTGGATCTACATCTAAATCTATTTTTCCTCCACCAATTGCGGTTACTACAGTTATTCTCACTTTTGTTCACACCTAATTCTTTCTAAATTTTTATTAACATATTCCTTCTTAAAGCTTACCAAATTATTCTGAGTTTTTTTGATGAATAGAAATCAAAAAAATCGAAGCAGTTAATAAGTCGTTTTCTTCTCCTTTTCCCCTTTTCTTTTAATTGTTATAGAAGAAGGAATACCTTCTATTTCTCTTTCTAGTTTCTTAACTCCCATCCTATTAACTTGTGCTCCTTCTAAATAGCCTATTTTTATCATATACAAGACGTTTTTGAAAATTATTTCTGCAGTTGGTCTTTTCGGCACATTTTCATATAAATCAATCCAATATTCATAAGCTTCTGGAGTCAGAAAGAATTGCATTAATGCCAGCTTGTCCTTCTCTTCAATACTAGCTGGAGCTTCTTCTGCAGTCTTCAATTCTTCCATTCGTTGTTTTCTTTGTTCAGCAATTTGCATTAACTCTTTTGCTTTTCTCTGCTTAATCTTCTCCAGTTCATCTTCAGCTGTCATTAGTTATCTTCACCACTAAAGCAAAAAATTAAGTTATTAAACTTATTTTTTAATCACTTTAACTACAAATTTGGTTTATTTAATTTCGAATAAATCAGAAAATGTTTTATTTTAGATTCAAAGTTGTACTCCTAATTTAATGTGAAGTAAAATGGACATAGCAATTCATAATTCTTGGATTTTAACGTTAGCAAATGAAAAACTTGGTATAATTAAGGATGGAACATTGGGGATAGAAGGAAAGAAAATTATCTATGTCGGACCATCTGAAGGATTTAATCATAGATCTGCTGATATTGTAATAGATGGAAGTAATCATCTTATTATGCCTGGTTTGGTTAATTGCCATATTCATACTAGTATGCAATTATTGAGAGGTGGCGCTCAAGATTTACCTGAAATAGAATGGATGAATAAAGGAATCGGACCATTAGCTAAACATGTTACAGATGATGATATCCTTTTAGGTTCTCAATTAGGTGTTTTAGAAGCTGTAAGAACAGGAACAACCACTTTTTCAGAATATGCTAGAAATGTTGAAAATTTGGTAAAAGAAGTATATCTCCCCTTTAATACAAGAGTTGTAGCAACTGAAACTATAAACGAAGTATCCCAAACAAACAAAGCATCTCTTAAACCAACGGAATTGTATGAATTTGATCAATCCAAAGGAGAAATAGCTTTAAAGAAAAATGAGAAACTGTTTAGAGTATTTCAAAATGAGGACTTAGTGACTTGTTTGTATGGACCTCAAGCATTGGATATGGTTTCATTACAAACACTTCAACAAATCAAAGAAAAAGCTATAGATCAAAATAGCAGAATGCATATTCATGTTGCTCAAGGGAGAAGAGAACGATTACAAATAGAAGAAAGGTTTGGTAAGGGTGAATCTACTGTTAAAATTCTTAATAGAGAAAATTTGTTAGGTGATTTTCTCATTGCCGTACATTGTCATGATACAGATGACTCAGAAAAAGAAGTAATGGTATATAAAAGAAGTAAAATGATAGGATGTCCCAGTTCAATAACTATGATAGATGGGATTATACCTCCAATCTATTCTTTTTCAAAACTTGGTGGAGATGTAGGCATTGGGACTGATCAAGCTCCTGGACCTGGAAACCATAATCTCTTCAGAGAAATGAGAACAATAAGTATGTTAACAAAATCGATGATGAGGGATCCAACTGCTTTTCCAGCATGGGAAATGCTAAGGTTAGCAACTATACAAGGAGCTAAGGTTTTAGGTTTGGATAATGATATTGGAACATTAGAAGTTGGTAAAAAAGCAGATATCGTTACAATAAATTTGCTTGATAGTTTCTTAACTCCAGTTATTTCAAATCCATTTCATAATTTCATACCCAATATAGTATATTCAGCAACTGGAAAGGAAATTGATGATGTTATAATTGATGGTAAATTAGTTTTGAGAAATGGAAAATTTACAGAGATAGATGAAGAAACAATTATCAAAAAAGCTAATTTGAGAGCAAAGGAAATTTATGAAAATGCAGCAGAAGATTGGAAAGAAGCAGGTTCAAAAATGGTTCGAGATGTTAAAGCGGGATTGCTTTAACATTAAATATCTCTATTAATCGGTAAATATTTCTCAATTGGTAGAAATCTTGTTAATGCATTGTACTTCTCTGCGTATTTTACTCCACATTTCATTCCATTTGATCGTCGATTGATATCAATCCAATCATCAACTTGTTGCCAATTGTAAAAATCACCATAAAGTTTTGCTACTTCTCTCACCTTTTCAAATGAAGATGTTACATCAATGTAAACTGTAGGTAATGGTGATATCTCCTCAAAATACATGAACATTGGAATGTGAAGTGGTGGTCTGTATGGATCTAATGGTTCTGTTATTTTTGGAATTCTAGCATAAGTAATAGCATCGTAGAGTATTTGAGCTGTTCCTCTATGATCAGGGTGTCTTGTGTTCATTGACCATGTAATAACTGCATCTGGTTTAACTTCTGCAATGACTTTAGCCATTTTGAGAGCATTTTCCCTTGTAGCTCTAACAGATGTGTCACCATATCCAAGAAAAAGAGTTTCACACCCGATTATCTTTCCTACATCTTTTCCTTGCTTTTCTCTAATTTCTTTGACTTCAGAAAAAGACATACCATTAAAGTGGGATGCCATTTCTCCACTTGTAGTCCAAGCTAAAACAACTTTATCTCCTTTAGAAACATGATTCACAAGAGTTCCTACACAACCTATTTCATCGTCTGGATGTGCAACACAAGCTAGAATTGTTTTTCCTTCGTTACTCATTATCATAGATTATTCAATCAGTTTTTAAATTTCTTCTTTTATTAATTTCAATTTTTTATCACTTTGAATTAAGTGTGTTGCCAAAAATACTTTAAATAATCAAAACAATGCATAACAGACAAGGATGCTTTGTCTTGAGGCTACTTTGATGTATAATGAGCAAAAACACCAAAAAGTTGCACGAATCTTGGAAGTTCCAATTCCTACAGAGTTTTTTGATATGCTTCAGGATTTGGTTTCTTACTATGGTAATGATGACAAAGCAATCCTAGAATCTATTAAATTTCATCATAAAGAATTATTCGGTTCTCTAGATGATATTAAGATAAAAACAACAGTCAAAGCTTCTAAGGCTGTAAGAACAATATCTGGAATAAACACCCCAGTTACTGAGGGAAGATTATCAAGAATCATTGAGAATGGAAAGAAATTCGAACAAAAAACTCAGAAGGAAATAGAAAAAGTAGACAAGTTACTTGACAAACTTGAGAATATCACTGCTTTTGAAGAATTAAAAGAAGAAATTTCCTCTATGAAAAATATGATTGAAAGAATTCAATCTACAGGTGTAATTACACAGAGAACTAGAGGACCAAGAGCTGACCTCTCTTCACTAGACATAGGTGTTGCAGATACTGTTACTAGATCCATAACCCCTCCAGATCGACCCTTACTTGAAAATGTTCTAGATAGCATGCTCTTTTTTGATGATGATGAATTAGAAGAAGATTCTGAAGAAGAAACAAAAGAAGAAACAAAAAAGGATTAGTTTATTTTTTTGATAGACTTACCAAGAGTTTTGCAATTGTTGTGAATGCCTCATCAACTTGATTGCCTGTTAATGCACTTGTTCTGATATTTTCCTTGCTTTTTATCTTGCTGTGCATTTCTTCGCTTTCTTTTTTGGAAACAGCTATTTGATTTTTTAAATCCTCTTTATTGCCAACAAGAATCTTAACAACCTCTTTTCCACAGTTATCAACAAATTCCTTCTCCCACTTCTTAATATCTTTGAGAGTAGTAGCTCTTGTTAAGTCATAAACTAACAATGCAGCTTTTGCACCTTTGTAGAATGTAGGTCTGACAAAACGAAATCTTTCTTGTCCTGCTAAATCCCATATTGAAAGAGCAACTCTAGTACCATCTTCTAAGTCTACATGCTTCTCAGAAGGTTCCATCCCTATAGTCATTAAATATGAACTATCAAATCTATCATGAACAAACCTTTGAACTAAGCTTGTTTTGCCAACAGCAGCAGATCCTAATAATAGGATTTTGTAATTATAATCCGGTTGAATTTTACTCATTTTTTTTACCTTCTAGTAAGTTAACAACTCTTTCTAATTCTTCTTTGAGGCTATCTAAATAAAACTTTTCGAAATTCCCTTGAGCTCTATCTATTGTACTTAATGAAATGCAAAGATCCTCTACAGTTACAATATGATCTTTTTCTGACTCAGTTGGAGAGTAGTGTTTTATCTTTCTTAACACTCTTTTTGCCATTCCTGAAGCTAGTTTTCGATTAATAGTACCATCTAGATAGGCATCTACCATAGAAAGCATCCAAGAAGTCACACTTTGTAAATCAGTGACTTCGTTGAGAGGGGAAATACTATTCATTAGAATAAGAAAAGTTTACAAGATTAATATAATTATCGATGAATAATACTATGAAAGAAAGAAGAAAAAAAGGGGTAACTTCCCCACTCACTCCCTTTATTGTGCGGAGCTAAAACTCCAGCATAAACTTAAGCTGTTTGACTAACTTCAACTGTTTCTCCAATAAGAAACTCAAAGTTGTCACGTATTGCAGGATCCAAATAATAAAATACACTACGCATATCTGATAAATTGGACATTTTCTTAAGGATTCCTTTCTCAAGCAACCTTCTAATACCG
>JAEOSZ010000076.1 GCA_016840095.1 Candidatus Heimdallarchaeota archaeon | reverse complement strand
CCTCTTCTGCTTACTAGAAACTGAGTCGATAGCAACGACTAGCCGGGGACCTAGGGCGTCCTTGTACCAGAAGCGCTCTATATGCTGGGGTGAATGCTGTTGCTGAGGCTTCGTTGAGGTTGATACGCCTTAATCGGATGGCGTCGAAGCGCTGCCCTATGAGACTGTGTACACTGGAGGCGGTTTCGGAGGAAATCGTTAGAAAGGTTGAAGTCAAAATGGGCCAGGTACGGAAGTAAGCAGCTCTAAGACTGATATGTGGTGCCCATAGCAAGCGGCGTGGAGCTTATGGTTAAGAAACGGCTTCTGATATGATGTCGAACAACTGGTCGCTATGTTCGGCTCAGTTGTCTACTACTTTTCCCAAAAAACCTATAAATAAGCCAAAAGTAAATGTTTCTTTATTGAAACTATAGGGTGAATTTGTGAAAGGTTCTCTTAATCCTGAGCTAAAAGAAATTGAGAATTTGATTATTTACGGAAAATACCCTTTAGCTCTTAAACAACTGGATCGCTATTTAGAGAAAGAGAATATTACGACTGAAGATTATATCAATTGTAAAATACTAAAAAGCAGAATCTATTATCTCATTCAACCATATTCTCTAGCACTGGAAAATGGACTTGAAGCTTTGCAAAAGAGTCAAGAAATTGGTAATCATTATTTGATTTTTGATTCAGCAATTTGGTTACAGGGGACTTATATTATAACTGGTAATATTGATAAAGCGTTTGAAATGAAGGATGTCTTTGAGCAAGCTATTAATTCAATAGAAGATAAACAAAGAATTGAGTATCTAAGAAGAAAGGCATTCTACTTGCGAAGAAGAAAACCTTATCGTTATGGTTTTGATTCTATTCTAGAAGATTTGAATCAAGGTCTAGAAATTGCTGAACAAATCAATGATGATTATGAGATTGGATGGCATCTACATGATCTAGGAAATCTTCACAGTTGGTTTGATAAAAAGACTGAGGGTCTTGTGTTTTATGAACGATGTTTAGCTGTTAGCGAAAAAACAGGTAATATTGAGTTGAAAATGGGTTCAGAGGGTAATATGGCTGATATCTATATGATAAGAGGAGAGTTGGATAAAGCCTACAAACACGCGAAAAGAAGTTTATCATTAGCAGAGGAGATGAATTCACCGTTTATCATAGGAATTCTTCTCGGAAGCATGGCTATTTATCATTGGCATAAAGGAGACGTAAAAAAAGTTTACCAATATTATGAGAGAAGTAAAGAAACTTTAGAAAGAGCTAAAAATACAAAACATTGGCATTATTCAGAGGTACTTTATCGACTAGGTATGGTTTCCTTGGAAATGGGAGATTTGGAAAGAGCACTAGAACATAAAGATATGCTAGAAGAAATTCAAAACGTACAGGGAGAGATACACCAAAGTCATAGGTTGTTTAATCTGTTAAAAGCACTTATTATTAAGTACAAATTGACTCAAGGAATAGAGCATGATTTAGATAAACGATTAGAAGCTGAGCAAATTTTTTGGGAACTTTCCTCTGCAAAATTTGCATTTGCAGACATAAACAAAACAGCTTTATTTCATTTATGTGATTTGTATGTTCAGGAATTTCACAATTTAAAGGATCTATCCATTTTTGAAAAGCTCAAAGAAACCGTACATAGATTTAGAAGAAAAGCTGAAGAACAAGAATCTTCTATTTTACTTGCAGAAGTATATTTGTTTGAATCACAATTAGCATTACTTGGGAACAATTCAAAAGAAGCTAAAGCACTGATGAACAAAGCTCAAATGATAGCGGATAAAAAAGGAATTCATAAACTTGGAACTCTTATCTCAAATGCACATGATGAACTTATTGACCAACTTGATATTTGGGATAATACTACACATCAACTCCCGGATATAATTGACAGAATGGAACTTACATGTTTGGAAGAATTATTAGATAAATTTGTGAAAAACAAAATCTCATATGAGGATATTGTTCTTGAAACAGAAAAACCTAGTGTATTTTTAATGATTAATCATATTGGTTCTATAATTTTTACTGAGAATTTCGAATCATCTAATTTAACTGAAATGATGATAGTCAAATTAACGGAAATAATATCTGAAACTGAAATCTCACAGAAAGATTCAGAAAAATTTATCGAGAGAGTAAAAGTTAATGGCTTTAACGTGATTTTTCAAGAGATAGATGGTTTCAAATTGTGCTATGCTTTTATGGGAAAATCTTACTCAGCTATAAGCAAATTTCGAGTATTACTTAGAGAATATCAAGATTCTTCAAATATCTGGAGAAATTTAAAAAGTAAGATTCAAGATAAACAAAGCTTTGATTTAAATGATCGTATTCATCTTTCAAGCTATTTACAAACTATTTTTACTAAATAAGAAAAAATTGTGAAACTAGTATGTTTCACATAGAATTTCGTAATATTTACTTGGGTGGCTGCAGCTTGGACAATTGTCTGGAGGATGTTCTCCTTCATGAACATGACCACATTTCTGACAAACCCATCTAACTTTGTTATCTTTCTTGAAAACAGTTTTACCTTCAACTTGTGCTAGAAGCTTCTTATATCGTTCTTCATGATGTACTTCTGCTTCTCCAATAGCTCTTAATCTATCTGCTATTTTTGGAAAACCTTCATTTTCAGCGACATCTGCAAATTCTGGATACATTATAGTATATTCATAATGTTCTCCTGCAATTGCAGCTTTGAGGTTAGCAATGGTATCATCCAGCACTAATGGTGCTTCAGCCTCAACATGAATGGCTTCATCTTTGATTTTTAACTTCTTTTTGACTTCTTGGATCATTCTGAAGTTCCATTTAGCATGTTCTCTTTCATTGTCTGCTGTAATAAGAAAAATATTGGCGATTTGTTCATACCCTTCTTTTCGTGCAACTTTTGCATACATTGTGTATCTATTTCTAGCTTGACTCTCTCCAATGAATGCTTTTGCAAGATTTTTCAGTGTTTCACTCATACATATCTCCTCATAGTTGATTTGAGTAATTATATTAGTGAAAAAAGAATAGTTTATATCTCTTGTTCTTAACGTCTGTGCATAATAGTGAACAATCGATTATATTTTTTGGATTATATCTATTTTATCCTTTAACCAGCATGCTTTGCACAGATTACTTGCTGATGCATCACCACATTTTGAACAATCCTGCATTTTGTTGCCGGATGGAACGTCTGTAACCATTTTCAATAATTTATCTAAACCTCTAACTATATTGAATGATAACATAGATTGTTTTTCTTGAGTTTTAAAAATGAAATCTCTAACATCTCCTCTGTATGCCTCTACTGCATAAGGACAAGGAAGTTCCTGATATTCCAGATCATTTAGATAACAATACATCACTATTTCTGCCTGTGGTGTTGTACGGAAAGGTTTCGCACGAGGGATTAAACTGTGATGTATTTTTCTTGGTTTTGGATCTAATCTCACAAGACGGGTAATGTCTCCTCTAATTATGTTGAGCAGAATAGTCTCTGCTTCATCCTCAAGATTATGACCTGTAAGTAAAATATCAGCATCAACTTTTTGTGCAGCTTTATTCAAAATCTTTCTTCTTAAAATACCACAGTATGAGCAAGCTCCATATTCTCTATCTTTTCCTCTCTCTCCTAAAATCTCAATAACATCATCAAGATCATAACCAAAATCCTTTTTGAAAGAAAAAACATGGTGCTCAATATCTAATCTTTTTGCATGTTTTTTCGCGAAATATAAGCCCTCCTCTCGATAGTTTTCTATTCCTTCATCGATGATAATTGCTACTAGTTCACTTTCTGGAAAATCCTTCTCTATCTTTGACATAATATCTAGAAGAGCAACACTATCTTTTCCCCCTGAAACGCCTATAGCTATTCTATCTTTTCTCCCCAGCATCTTATATCTAGTAATTGTTTTTTGAACTCTTTTCGTCATTTGTTCATTGAAATGTCTCTTACAAAGTGCTAATTTGTCATACTGTCTGATATATACAGTTTGCCCTCCACATAGAGTACATTTCATTGATTTCACCTATAATGTCATTGATAAAACGATGTTAACAATAATTAAACAGAATGATAATATTCTAGCCACATTTAACACTTTCTTACCTTTAGGTTTGTCAGGATATCTTTTCATTAGATATGCATGGAGAATTTTATCTCCATCAGTTAAAACTAAAGGTAAAAGATTCAGAAATACGGCCATTATACTAATATTCAATGTATAGAGTATCTGAATATTCCAATAATAAGGGAACCATTCTGACTGTCTTTCTGATTTTGGTGTATAATAATTGTATATGTTGATTCCAAGAAAAATTCTATCATTACTATCTTTCTTAGATGATGGGTCATCTGTCGTGGGTACAAGGGCTCTCGTAGGTTTATCCAAGAAACTTATAAATAAAAGATCAGATTCTAAATTCTCTGAAAGAGCCCTATGATAATCATCAATATTATTTATATCGTAATATGTAACTTGCCCTGTTGAGGAATTGTATGCTCCAATGGTTGTTATTACATCACCTCGTGCAATCCCTACAATATCGGCAGGATAATCATCATAAACATTGGTTACTAACACTCCACTTGGGTTTGAATAACCGATGGATACAATCAATGGTGATAAGAAATATAGAGCTACAAAGAACACTGCAAAAACTGCATTAATTGCAGAACCATTAAGAAAAATCCTTATTTTACTTTTTAATTTTGCTTTTTCAATCTGTTCTCTAGCTAATTCAACAAATCCACCAAAGAATACAAGTACAATGAAAATTCCAGAAGATTTGATTTTGACTCCTTCCCTATGAGCCATCACTGCATGTGCAATCTCATGAGGGATAAGCACAATTAAAATGGGTAAAATGAATAATAGTGCTATTTTGAAATCTATAGTTACTCCAGGAATTAGAAGTTGTAAGCCTATCCCACCAGGTGATTTGAAAATCAATAAGAATGGATTTACAATAAAATATCCTATTAAACCAATTGTTATAAGACCTGCTATGACTTTGCCAACATCGTATAAAATTTTCCAGAACTTCTTTCCCTTCTCTCCCATTTTTTCTAGTAATTTGTTGAAGAACTTAGTTCTAAAAATGATACCAAAGGGCAAGATATGTATTCCATACTTTTGAAGGTTTAGCACATTAGCTAAATACGATAGGAGTAAGAATCCAATTAGAACAAACAAGATAATTTGAAAAGTTGTAAGCATGATTCACCCTTTCACTATAATCTAATAATTGCTATAAAAAACTGTTCTTTTGTAATTAAATGCTATCTCTCCCCAAACTGATACTTTTTATTATAAAGAATTTTAATTTTTTAAGAATGAAAAAAATCTCCAAGTGGCATGAAAATAAGATAGTTGGAAAACCAATCAAAGGCTGTCAACTTTGTTCTTTAGGTGCGAAATTGGTTTTGTTTGTTACTGGAGAATGTCACTCTAATTGCTATTATTGTCCCATAATGAAAGAAAGAAGACAAGACATTACCTTTGCAAATGAACAACAAATTAGTTCGATTGATGAAGCAATACAAGAAGCAGAGATGATTTCTGCACTTGGTGCAGGTATAACTGGTGGAGATCCAGCTGTAACAATTGATAGAGTTACTGATTACGTTAGTAGGTTCAAAGAACATTTTGGAGCAGATTTTCATTGTCATCTTTATACATCACATTCCCTGAGTCTAGACCAAATGAAAATTCTTTATAACTCTGGATTGGATGAAATTAGATTTCATCCCCCAAGATTAAAACTTACTACTAAAATGAAAGAGACATTGAAGAATTCAACTTCCTTTGATTGGGAAGTTGGAATAGAAATTCCAGTAATTCCGGATAAAGAGAAAGAGATACTAGAGATTGTAAATTTTGCAATTGATCACAAATTGAAATTTGTCAATCTAAATGAATTTGAGATAACTGAAGCAAATGTGGAAATTCTAACAAAAATGAATTATCTAGTAAGAAGTAGTGTTAGTGCAGCTGTAAAAGGAAGTGAAGAATTAGCAATAGGAATTCTACAAAAATTCAAGAAATCAGTTATTGCTATTCATTATTGTTCTTCAAGATACAAAGATAACACTCAACTGAAGAATCGATTATTAAGAAGAGCTGACAAATACGCAAATCGTTTTGATGAAATAACAGAAGATGGTTTATTGGTTCGCGCCAGGATAGTAGTTGATAACAACAAATTTATTTCAACAGTCACAGAAAAACTTGTTTCAGACTATGGTTTTGAATTGGATGATTATGAAATTGACAAAATGAGCAACACTATATTTCTTAACTGGTTAGTTGCAAAACGAATAGGTAATGATATAAAGTCAAAACTTAGCGATATTAATTTGACACTTGAGATTATACACCAATATCCCTACCCTGAAGGAATTATCACCTATTTAGAACCATTGTGATTAATCTGGTAAAGGATATCGTAGAAGAGCAGCAAGACCACCTAATTTTGAAAGTTGCTCTCCTGATTCATGATTGATCGACATAATTACTGTCTTTCCTCTCATTTTTGAATTAGCATCAACCATCTCATCTATTGTTTTTCGTTTTTCAAGGTCTTCTATACTAATTTGGTCATCACTAATCATCAATGTTTCAATTGCACCCATATCTAAAGCTCGTTTAACATTATCTAGACCATAAGTTACATTTCCAGTATCTTGACCTAATCTCTTCAATACTTCGTCGATTAATCGAGTTTCATAAGCAACACGCTGTTCATTAGCAATTTTCTCTGGAAGTTTTGTAGAAAGAACCTCTTTTAAACCAACTCTTCCTCCAGTGCTAACATGAACCAAACTTATTTTTTCAAATAGTTGCTGATCTCTAGATTTAATAAACTGATGGAAGTTTTCAGGAGTAAAACCAGGACCAGCTAAGATGATCACTTTTGTATCATGTTGTTTAACAATGTCTTGTATCAATTGGAGTACATCTTGGAAAAATTGTCCCATATCACTTGAATGTTGTTGAGGTTCCATATATTTGCCAGAAACTGCTGAACTAAATTCAGATATTATTTTTGTTGAAAATTGTGTGACAAGTGCAACACAGACACTATTATCTTCGATTGTAACAATTATTATTTTAGCTAACATCGATGCTTTTTCTATGTCATCAATTACCTTTTTCTCCATGGGTGCCCAGTTAGTTTTTAGAATCCTTATCTTTTCCATCAACGACAATGAAATGGTGTGATAGGAACCAAGAGATATTAAGTCATCTGGACCATCAATTACCGTTCCTTTGAACCTCAAATTATCTCCAAAACCATGAAATGCAAGTTCTTCTACTTCTACCTCAAGAGTCATTTTAACTCTTTCACCAGTATCAGCTCTTCCTTCATCATCTTTTCTCCTTACTCTTCTAGATGTGGAAGCTCTAACTTTATCTCCAGGTTTTAAGATTCTATAGATACCATAAAGGTCATCTGTGTTCTCTGGGATAAGTTCAATTATTCCATGTTTGTAGTCTTTTTTTAGTATCTTCATTTCATTGTCAACTTCAGATTGATTTTAGACTTGTTATTTTTGACCTTTGCGTTCTTCTTCATTTATGAGGGAATAGAAATCAGTCCCCTTTGATTTAAGATTTTCAACAGTTATTCTATAACTTCCACCTTTACTCTGTGTTAAAGAGTCAGGAACTGAGAGAAAGAGAAAATCCATTCTCTTACCAACAAATTTTACAGCAACATATGGTTTAGCGCCTAATCTATCTGCAAATTCTGTTAATCCTTGAATTTGTTCAGGTTGGATGTAAAAAACATCTTGACGACTTGTTTTAATCTCAATTGCTAACAGCATTCCTTTTTCAGCTGATCCTGCAAAGACATCAGGTCTGGGCATTTTACTTGTTCCAGATGAAGAAGGAGCTCTCATTACTGCAAATCCGAAATCCCAAAATCTGTTTACCAACACTCTCTCATAATCAGCAGCTCTTTTCTTACTCATTTTCTTCATCTAGTTTTTTCTAATTATGAATACATTGACCTGCCCAATTTAAAACTTATTTTACACTAGGTTATTCAGAAAAGTAAAAAAATCACTTCTTGTAGTTCAATAAAACCAAGAAAATTCACTAAAATGAAACTTGATAATATTACACCAAAATCCTATCTGTGATATAAATGAATGATAAATCTCCCTACATTAGACACATGAGAAAAGAAGATATTCAAGAGGTTTATGAAATAGAAAGAAAGAGTTTTCCATACCCTTTTGGTGAAGCACTAATAACAAATATCTATTTTGCTGCACCAGAATTGTGTTTTATTATTGAATACAAAAGGGAGATGGTTGGATTTTTGCTTGGAGGATATACTGGTGTAGAAAAACAAACACATATTCTATCAATCGCAGTTATCGAAAATTATCGAAGTTTAGGTTTTGGTAAGAGAGTTCTTTTGCATTTCCTCGAAAGATCGTCTTTATTGGGTTTTAACAGCACAAAACTTGAGGTCAATGTTGATAATGAAGGAGCGATAAAATTGTATGAGGAAACAGGATTTGAAATTGTATCACGAATCAGAAAATATTACCAAGATAATTCAGATGCTTTCCTTATGGTTAGAAATGTGTGATGTATTTATCGTTTAACTGATTCTATTTCTAGAATCATTCTTGATAAGAAAATTCCTTTAAAACTTCAGTTGCATAAGACCCTTTTCGCAATTCAAAACCTACTCTTGCTTTAGTTTTTCCAACATTAAGTTCATCATCTGTGACTTCGATAATTGCTAATTTATCTATTTTCATACCTACTGATCGGTTAGAACCTCGTGACCCTAGTTTTATTGCAATGCTTCTGTTGAAATCTTGTAGAGATACTTCTTCATCTTCAAGGATTCTAGTATAGATCTCTTTAGATTGACCTTCTAATTCTGTCTTACTACCAACTAGAGGTGCGTAAGCAATGTTCTCAATTATCTTCTCTCCAGAAATTGGGGCACTAAGGTTTTTTGAGTATTCATTATATCTAATTTTAAGATATTTATTGAAAATATAAGATTGGTAAGCATGAATGAATAATTTTTGGAATTGCAAAGGAAGAGAAAAAAATGCACGTTCATGGTTTTTGAATTTTTGGAGAAATCGTAATATTTTCTTTTCTATATGCATTTGGTCTGGTATTATTTCAAGAACCTTTTGAGGATCTTCTGTTTCCCAATAAAGTCTTCTTGCTTCAAGTGCTTCTTGAGATTCTGTTCCGTAACTTTTTCCAACATAGATTTTCAATGCTTCTTGGACCTTCCCCAGAAGCAGTTTTTCACCTATTAAATGGGTTATAGGTCTAGTATCTCCAAACCTTTGTTGACCAAAACTATTATGCAAGTAACCAATTTCATTAATTTCCAGAATTTTATCTTCTAAAACACTCCGTGTAGTTGTCAAATCTGTTGAAATATTTCTAAGAATTATATCAAATGCATTCCCAAGTAAATCTCCAAGCCTAATGTCTTTAATTCTAAAACATAATGACTTTGTTTTGATTTTTGGAAGATTGATTTCTTTCAATTTTCCTTCTTCATATCTTTTTTTTACTCCCCAAAGTGAAACTCTCTGAGCTGTAAAAGCTCTTTTATCTTTAGTTCCTGCAATACTTAAATCGTTTCGATTAACCTTCCATAAATTAGCAATCCAATCCAGTGCAACAGATGTATCAATATTATTCTTTACAAGTACAAAATGAAGGAATAAACCCTTCTTACCTGGAAGGTTATAAGATTCATCTCGTGGATTCAGTATATGCTCATCATCAATTTTCTCACTTACAATGAAATCTTCTGGCAATTGTTTAATTCGACCATCTACTCTCTTCCCCTTTGTTATTGGAGGTACAAGCAAGCTGGCAGTATTCAAAAGATGTCTCTCCCTAAGACGGTTTATAACAAAGATAAATCTGCAGATACTTTATCTATTAATTCAGATCTTGATGGACCTATTCCAATTACTGTTGTTGTTCCTGGAGGTAGTTGTGTAAGTCCCGCATCATTGATTATAGCATATGGTAAATCTAGTTTTCTAGCTTTTTCTGCTAATTCATGTAATTCCTCTTGAGAACTTACTTTAACAGTTATCTTCTTTTGTCCTTCACCAAACCAATTGTCAGCCCAATCCGGATAATATTTCTTTGCTTTTACGTATGCAGAAACTGAACCATGTGCAACCTGAACAGCTGTTTTTCCCTTAGACATCTTCAAATCAGTTCGAACAACAATAACTTGCTTATACTTGAAACCCATACAAGCATTGTAAGTAACTTGAGTATAAAATAATAACGATTGAATGCTGAATGACTTAAAGGAAAAAAGTTCCTAATTTCATTTAACTCTCTCATTTTGTTATATCTTGTTTTTGCATGTCATATAAATTCGATGTAAGCTTGTGTATCTAATACAGAAGTAACTGTTTGAACAACAATTTCCTCAGGGATAGGAAGTTTATCTTTAAATTTTTTATCAATTTCAATTTTATATTCTTTATCACTGAAAGGGGGGAGATACAAAGTTGTTACATTAACTATTGGAACTGGGTCCAATAAGCTTTCAACTAATTTTTTTGGATTATTTGTCTTTTCAAGAAAACGAATTTCTTTCTGTGTATTTTGTTTAATTTTATCAAGAATTTCAGGAGAAGACAATATAGCAACATCTTGTTTTCTTGTTATTATCATAACAACATCTGAGAGTTCATATGATGAGTAGAAAGATATGCCTTTCAAATCCTTGTTTGATTGAGAAGCATCGGTTAAGATTTTTGAGATATCGATATCGATATCTGAAATTTTTCCTTCTCTGTAAAGTTGTTTACACTTTCTACACAATGTATTTGTCTGTGCGTCGATAACACAAATAGGTAGCTTCACTTAAAGAACACCATTTATTGCTTTTAATGGATTCATATACTCTTGTTTTAAGAATTGTGTATAACGTGTATTATTATATAAAACTACATTAATTTCTAATAAGTAGAAAATTTTTAGGAAAACTAAATTAGACCTCTTTCCATGAGAACTTTGAATTCATCCAAAGTTAAAGATTCACCATCTTTGTATCTGACTAAAATCTCTTCAGCTTTTGAATCCAACCTTTGCTCTCTTACCTTCTTAGCTTCTGTTTTCCTAGCTCTTCTTGCTGCTTGAATTTCATGTCCAAGATCACTAGAGAGTTTCTTTACTTCTCCTGTTAAACCATCAAGTTCTTTTCTTATTCCACTGATAGTTGCACTTAAAGCTATGACTTCTGCATGAGATTCATCAGCTTCTTCTTTAATTTTCTTCGCTTTTTTTGTTGCTTCAAGCATTTTTTCTTGATGAATTTGTGATTCTTGAGCTAATGTTGTGACACTTGTATGATAGGTTTTGATTTCAGTTTGCATGTGTCTTAATTTATTCTGAATCTCTCGGAATTCACTTCTTAAATCTTTAAACTGTTCCAATTTTTCAAACTCAGAACTAAGCTCTTCGAGTTGGGTTAAGGTTTGTTTTTCCATCTCTTTAGTCAAAAATGGTGTTGTTTCTAGTTGTCTTTCAAGTCTTCGAATTCGATCTCCCACACGTCTGTTCTTGGGAACACCCATATTTTTCATCTGTGATCCAAGTTCTACTATTCGCTTCCCAATATTATCCGCATCTTCACGTAAAATGTCACGCATTTGTTTTCTAACTTGAACTTCTTCATTAATCTGATCTCTTTTTTCTTTAGAAACACGAGCTTCATCAAAGAGTTCTCTAGCTAATTTGTTATTTTTGTCTCTTTGACTACGAAGTTCATTTCGTTTTTTATTAAATTCATGAAGTTGGTCAATTAGCTCTTTGCGTCTTAATCTAAGAGTTGTAAGATTCTCTCTTTTTTCGTCAAGGCTAATTTCTTCGTTCTCGGTGCTCATTAGTATATCACATTAAAGGGAATTTCAGTTTCTCCAACTTTTACGTTTGACTTATCAACAAAGATTATAATTTGCATTTAAATCTTATGACAATACAGTTTGAAATTTTTAGAATTGAGTGCCTGAGTTGAATCTATTTCTTATTGGATCTTTTCATTCTGAGCTCCTTAGATCTACACTTACGACATTTAATTGCGTTCACAGGATTGGTTGCATAACACTTTCTGCATACTTTCTTTTCCATAATGTGTGATCGTGCGATAGCTCTATACTCCGGATTTGTAACTGGCAAGAAGGCTCACCTCAATTATTCTGTTCTTTGCTCATAACATTCGAATAAAAGCATTTCTATTAATAGGTTATATTCTTTAAGTAAATCTATATCTCATTTTTTCTTTTGTTTGTTCAAGAAGTGTTTCTAATTCATTCCATTTGTTCTCATCCTTCTTTGACAACATTTCTTCTATCTCCTTTTTATAATCTTCAAGATCCTTGATATCAGCTATGTAATCATTAATTGTCTTCTTTTTACTTTCAATTTCTTGAGGAATGTCATCCAGTTCAATATCTATAGTTAAAAGTGATAGATCTTCTTTCTCTTTAGCAACTACTAATTTAGTTATTTCATCATCAAATTTCTGTATTCTTGAATTCATTGATAAAATTCTTTGATTAATCATAACCATGACATCTTTTGATCTAGAAATCAAGGGGTTCTTCTCCCTTTTCCCTCTTCTTAGAACAATTATTACAATAATTATTATGAATAAACTCCCAAATCCGACTCCTAATCCAATGTATAATTCTGGGTTCATTTTTCTACACTATATGACTGCAATTGAACTTATTTAAACTTAAGCAAAACCTATTCATGATTCTTCTTCAAACCTAGAAATCCTATTTAAGCTTGTGTCCAATGGGAACTTTTTTAATTCTAACTTTTTTATGTTGTCTTGAACTGAAGAATGTATAGTTCAACATTTAGAAATTACAGGTAAGAAAATACACCTGAAATAATAATGTGAGTTCAAGTATGCAAGAAAACTTGGATGGATTACACTCACACATCCTATCACGATCATAAACATTAACTGACTTCAAGAAGTCAAATTACAGTCACTATAAAGTGTATTACATGTGTCGGAAAAATACTCTTAATGAGTTTGAGATATAACAATAGTAGGGTAAGGGATAGTAAGAATCCATCTTTTTCTTGTAAGCTTATGCAACTATGCAACATAATAGGTGAACTAAATTGGGTGCAAAAACAGATGCTTCAACAACAAAGTATGAAATAAGAGCATCTTTTGAAATAGATGGAGTCGTTGAAAAGCCAGACATAATCGGAGGGATTTATGGACAAACAGATGGGCTTTTGAGTGAAAATCTCGATATTCGCGAACTCCAAAAAACAGGAAGAATAGGAAGAATTAGTGTTGAACTTAGTAGCAAGAAAGGAAAAACTTCTGGGAGAATAATAATCCCATCAAGCTTATCCCGGATGGAAACTGCGATATTAGCAGCTACTCTTGAAACTGTTGATAGAGTAGGACCATGCAGTTGTGCTGTTAAGCTTGAGGAAATAGTAGATGTCAGAATCAATAAACGTCAATCAATTGTTGACCGTGCTTCTGAAATCATGCGTCAATGGGATCAAAATGTTAGTCCCTTTTCTTCATCAATAAGTATGGAAGTACAAAAATCTTCTAAATCAAGTCAAGTAGTTAGTATCAGTGATGAAGGATTTGCCGCTGGTCCTGGATTTGAAAGACAGAAGAAAACAATTCTAGTTGAGGGTAGAGCAGATGTTGTCAATCTTCTAAAATATGGTATTGACAATACAGTTGCAGTTAATGGAACAAGTATACCCCCTAAATTGATCGATTTAATTACAAAGAAAACAGTAACAGCTTTTCTAGATGGTGACAGAGGCGGGGATTTAATTCTAAAAGAATTACTACAAGTATCACACGTTGAATTTGTAGCTCGAGCTCCAAAAGGAAAGGAAGTTGAAGACCTTAATGAAGAGGAAACCAATCAAGCTTTGAAAGGAGCTGTTCCATTAGAAAAAGCAGTTTTCTTAACAGGTAAAGATGCAGATCTCACAGTTAAAGAGTTCCTTGATAAATCTAAGTCTCCTAAGAAGAGATTGAAAAAGTTTACTTTATCAAGAAAGGAAACTGATGATAAGAAACCTAAAGCTGAAGTGAAGGAAACAAAAACAGTAAGTAAGAAGAAAGTTCCAGCTAAACCTACAAAAGCTGCAACAGTTAGTAAAGGTAAAGTAGAAAAGAAAACTGCTCCAACAACTACTCAGAAACCTTCATCTCCAAGACCAACATCAAGTAGGCCATCATCAGGAAGACCATCATCAAGTAGACCATCTCATACCTCCTCACGTCCTAGAACTGATTCTCGACCTGGATCACGTCCTAGTTCTCGATCTGGTTCTCGACCAAGTTCTCATTCTGGCTCAAGAACTTATTCAAGATCTACAACAAGTCAACGTCCTCCAAGAAGAGAAATAAGAAAAGTTGAACTTCCTGAATATCTAACTAATGCAGTTAAAACAGTTAAAACAAAACTGGAAGCAATTGTATTTGATGAAGCTGAAAAGGAAATTCTCAGGTCTCCTGCAGCAGAAATTTTTGATTCTTTAGAAAAAATCGAAAAAGGTAATATTTTAGTTATTGATGGTATAATAACTCAGAGATTATTAGATCGATCAAATGGCAAAGGAATCAAAACAGTAATTGGTGCAAGAAAAGGAGAAATTTCTAAAAAACCAACCGGTTTGAAGATAATTGAGTTTAAACAAATTTAATTCTTCCTTCTTTTTTTTATCAAATGACAAAAAATTTATGAGTTTTAGGGATAATCCAGAAGTGAGATGATTTCCTTGGAATATCGTTAACTCGAACCAAGAGTTTTTTAAATAGAGTTACGTTAGGGCAGTCATTATCAACAAATCCTCAAATAGTTTGGGTGAATGTTAATGTCTATTGAAGAAAGAATAAAACTAGTTACAAAAAATACTGAAGAAGTTATCCTTGAAGAGGAAATTAGAAAGATTTTGGAAGAAAAGGAAAAACCAAGAGCATACATTGGGTATGAACTTTCTGGTCTTGTTCATCTAGGAACTGGTATTGTTTGTGGAAACAAAATTAAGGACTTAATGAATGCAGGTTTCGAAGTAATAATTTTCCTTGCCGATTGGCACAGTTGGATTAATAACAAACTAGGAGCTGATATGGAAAAAATCAAACTGGCAGGAGAATATTTCAAAAAAGCCTTTGAATCAATTGGTGCTAAAGGACCAAATGTAAAATATATTTGGGCATCTGAACTTGCTGAAAAGATAACATATTGGGAAAAAGTCATCAGAGTAGCTAAAGCAAATACTCTTACAAGAGTTCTCAGAACTCTTCCTGTAATGGGAAGAAAAGCTGAAGGTGAAATAGAATCTGGTTTTATCTACTATCCAGCTATGCAAGTAGCTGATATCTATGACATGGAAATAGACTTAGCTTATGGAGGAATGGATCAAAGAAAAGCCCACATGCTAGCTCGAGATACAGCTGAGAAGCTAGGTAGAACAAAACCAAGTTGTATTCATACTCCACTCATAACAGGATTACAAGGCTTTGGTAAGAAAATGGATGCTGAAGCTGTTCCAGATCTTGCTGATCAAATCGATGCCAAAATGAGTAAATCAAAACCAGAAACATGTATATTCATTCATGATAGTGAAGAAGATGTTGTGAGGAAACTCAAAAAAGCACAATGTCCTCCAAAGCAAGTAGTTGGAAATCCTATCACTGAAATGGTACAATACATAGTTTTTGACATGTTTGATGAATTCAGAATTGAAAGAGACGAGAAGTTTGGCGGTGATCTAATCTACAATTCATATGAATCTTTCAAGATTGATTATATGGAAGGTTCTGTACATCCGTTAGATTTGAAATTGAGTTTAGCAAAAACAGTGAATGAGATTTTGAAACCATCAAGAAAGTATTTCGAAAAACATCAAGATTTAGTTGAAGCAGTCAAATCTCTTTAACTTATTTTTCCTTTTTCTCTTTTGTATAAGACAAAAAAGTTCAATATATACTAAACCCATGTATAATTGCCTTTATCGAGGACTTTCTAGAGATGGTATCAACCGACTAGGAAAGAAAGTGCAATTACAAGGCAATAGGCTACCATACGGGCTCCTGTTGAGTAGAGTGAGACATTCTACACTGTGAAACACGGTCAACCCTGGTAGACAACAGTTTGCTCCTGAGGAGCTCAACTAACTGATGTGGGTGAATCCCTTAAAATGATGTTTAGAGTTAACCTCGGGGGCATTATATACTATTTTAAGATGCAATTAGAAAAATTAATAATCAACAATTAATCAACAACCACTAAGGGGCAGTGATCTAGCCTGGCCTATGATGCCACTCTCACACAGTGGATGTCGCAGGTTCAAATCCTGCCTGCCCCACCAATTTTAGAAGTTGTGCAGAAAGATGAGCTCTAGTTCAAAACAGAGAGAATTTTCGTTTGTTGATCTTTTCTCAGGAACAGGAGGTTTTAGTTTAGGTTTCGTGCAAGAGGGTTTTATTGATAAATTAGCTATTGAAAAAGATGAATCTGCAGCTAAAACTTATACTCATAACTTTCCAAAATCTAAAGTATGGATTAGAGATATTCGTACAGTTCATAGTTTAGAAATTATTGATAAGATAGGTGAAGAAATAGATGTTGTTCTAGCTTCTCCTCCTTGTGAGCCTTTTACAGCAGCAAATCCAAGAAGAAAGAAGACTCCTTTTGAAAGATTTTATGATGATCCTCAAGGAGATTTAATATTCCATGCAACACGAATTATTGGTGACCTTTCACCTAAATATTTTGTAATAGAAAATGTTCTGCCCATTGTAGATGCTGAAGGAAAAGAAATAATCAAGGAGGAATTCAAAACAGTTGGTTATAGCAAGATTCACTTTAATTTCATATCTTGTGAAAAATATGGTTGTCCAAGTTATAGAAACAGAGTATTTATATCGAATGTGCATTTTGATTTGATGCCTAAAAGAAGGATAAAAGTTGCGGATTCAATACTTGATCTTTCTTCCCCCGCTTATCCTAATGATGTACCAAATCATTTTAGATTACCTTTTCCAAAACAAGTAAAGAAAGAGGGGCTGGGAATTCGAAAAGGTCAATCAGCTGTATACTTCAAGGGAGCTTCTAGAGAAAATCGAAATTGGACAAAGTTAGATGAGAAAGATGTAGCACCAACAATAATGGGTAAATCAAGATTTATTCACCCTATAGAGGATAGGCCTTTATCAGTAAGAGAACAAGCACGGCTGATGGGTTTTCCAGATGATTTTGTTTTTACAGGATCTGTTGAAGGGATGTTCAACCAAATTGGAGAAGCTGTTCCTCCTGTAATTTCAAAACAAATTGCGAAAGTGATTAAAACCAAATTAGAAAAAGAATAAAAAAAGGAATCTAGATAGCTGCAAATATCTCACTAAATCTTGAGAATATTGATGCAAGGGGTGTATCTAGAATTCTATGTACTGTCTTTTGAGCTTTGTTAATTGAAAATAAATCCTTAGTAGATGTTACTCGTCCTCTATTGCTTACTGTAGTAAAAGAATCCTTTACTAGCCAAAACAACTTTTTTTCTCCACGCCTCCCTATTATCTCTTCAGTATCTATTAAGAAAGTAGATTCTTGTGCGAAAAACCAGAGAGAGGTTGGATTATAGGTTTGAACCATTATTCCATCTTTTTCTTCATATGAGATATACTCATCATGGACAAGTTGCACTTTATACTTTCGAATTATTTCCTCATGTTTAGAAATATCTTCAAGGGGTTGAATTTCTTTTACATGATCTGGGGTAAGAAAGGGGAGTTTTACAGGAAAGAGGAGAATATTCGAATAAGTTTCATCGATAAGTTCTCCAACTGCTCCTTCCTGTGAATGAACAAGTAAATCAGCGATTATCCCAACGGGTCCATCAAGTAAGAACCCAATTTGTCTATTTCTCTTTTCATCAAAAATTGGAAGAAGGATTGTATTTTTAGATAAGGAAATTTTAGCTTGTTTATTGTTGAAAGTATATTCAAAGCTATGAGTAATTTTCAAAGGTCGGTTTTTAATGCTTAATCTCATTTAATTTCCTCCTTATTTCCTAATCCTCAATATCTATGTTAATTGCTTCATCTTCTTCCAATTGCTTTTCTCGAAGATAGATCATTTCAGCAAGTTTTAGAGCCTCAATTCCAAGTTGAGTAATTAGATAACGTCCTCTAATAGCCTCACGAGTAATGAATCCCTCGTCTTGTAGAATATCTGTGTGATGTTTGAAAGTTCCTCCACGTAATCCAGTATCTTCAGAAAGTTCTTTTTGATACTGTGGAGAGTTTTCCAATATCTTCAACAATTT
>JAEOSZ010000075.1 GCA_016840095.1 Candidatus Heimdallarchaeota archaeon | reverse complement strand
TATCTTGTTAGTATAATGAAAAGAGGTCTTTGTTATTTACTAGTTCTATTTGGGATAGTTCTTGTTGTATCATCTGCATCAAATACTAGTGCGTATTCATTTAGTTTGGAGATGGAAACAGATATCATTGATGCATACTATACAAATGCTGAACCAACAAAAAGCAAATTAGATGACGATGTAATAATCAAATTTACACAAACAATAGATTTCAAGTTAAAGTATTATGATGACGAGGATGAAAGAGAGGATGACGAGGATGAAAGAGAGGATGAAAGTATTAAATACAAGTATCTTTACAAAATCGAAATCATTCTCAAAATTCAGCTAATACTCCCTTCGGGGTATTCTTTTAACTATGTATTAAGTATGATAGTATGTGTATCAGAGGGAAATAACATATTCGATGCTACTTTATTCATGTACAATCATGCCTTGGAATCAGGATGGTATGAGATCAGAATTGGAAGTTACATAAAATACTCATCAATTTCAGCTTATGACAACTTAATCTTTGATCCTCCTGGAGGTAGTGATGGTGCTGATCCTCCACAGATTGAATTAGTCTACTAGTATAGAATTAGAATAAAAAGAGATATAAGAGTAATTTCAATTAATGATATCTATGTGGGTGTTCAAATGAGTTTAAACATTAAGGATCTATCTATAATATTTGCACTTGAAGAAGATCCTACTATTTCTATTACGGATTTAGCAATTAAACTCAATTATTCAAGGCCTACTATTAAATCCAGAATTGAAAAACTCAAAGCAGCAGGAATGTTGCGTCAGCCTATAGCACTTATCAAGCCAGAAAAAATGGGCTTAAAAAGAAAGCACATTTTTGCATCAGTACCTAACCTAGAAGCCTTGGAAAAACTAGAGAGATCAGGTGATATACACCCCTATACTCGATATCGAGTTCGTACTTTTGGTGGTACTTTTGGGATGTACATGCAATATGAAATACCACCGTCTACAGACAGTTTACTAAGAGAATTCTTTCAAATTTTAAAAGAAAAGGATGTTGTAGAGAATTTCAAAATATATTCCAGTACTGGTTTAAGAACAGTATCATATCCAAATCTTGACAAGTTCAATCAAGAAGACTTAACTTGGAAATTTGATTGGGAGAGCTGGTTCAATGAATTAAAAAACTCGTCTTATACAATTAAACGACCAAAAATTGAAGAAATGGATAAATCTAATTACAAACCAATCCATTTAAACATCCTAAGCGAATTATCTTATGAGGATGGTACTCATACACAATCAGAATTAAAAGAAAAGTTTAAGCTAAGTAAAACTGAGACTCATAGACAGTATAGCAAAGTAGTTGACCAATATGTTGATAGATTTCGGTTGTTGTATGACAGAAAGTCTTTCAATTTAACAGAATCATATCTAGCACTTGCTAATTTGGTTGATAATAAAACCCAAGGGCAAATATACAATCAAGTTCTAGAAAATCCACCTCCATTCCATTTTAGAACAGACTTTCTAGAAAACGCAAATCTGATAATGTGGGGGAATATGAGTACATCCCAAGCTGATCAGTTCGCATTTTCAACCTGGAAAGCTCTAGAGAATGTAGAGATATATGTTCTTAGTACTCAAGGAAGTAGATCACGTCTTTACTACTTCCATCCTAATAATTTTGATTTTGATAAACATGACTGGATAAAAACTAGAGAGTACATAGTCAGCGATCCAATCAAGGAACTCGAAATATAATTAGTCTTCTTCATTTTCAAAATAGATGAAACTGTCGACTATTTTTTGAAGCTTCTTCAAAGAAAGATTTTTCTGAGAATTTTCATTAAAGAACATTATACTGAATGTATCTGAGCATTTGTGACAATAACAGTTTGTTTTTTCATATTGATACCCTTCCTCAAGTACTGTTTCAGATTCTTGAATGGAACATCCTCCACTTTCCTTACAGCTTTGACAATACATCCGCTTAACGAAATGTGTCTTTTCTTCTTTAGAAGCAATTGGTATTATTTTATAGTGATTCATTTCAGAACAACCTTTCATTTAGATAGTAATTGTTTTAGACACCCCTACGGAATATTTGTAAAATATTTTTAATAAAGTTTTCCATTTTCCCCTATTTTACTTATATGAATATGTTTACATCTATTTAATTATCAACAAACTATTTTTTATACATCAAAATTTAAGTAAATCATGTTTAAGGGTTAGTCATCTGGGAAACACTGTTTTAACTCTTCAACATAATTTCCAGGATTACGAAAAACCATAGTAATAGATAGTAAATTCACTACTCTTCTAATTTCTTCAGCTGAACTATCTTTGAAAACTTCATTGATTTCTCTCTTATACTGTTCAAAGAATTTATTTAACTCAATAGAAGAAGTGGAATAGATTTTCAAAAATAGTTCTTTCATATCATCGTGGGAAGGTGCTTCAGCGTTTCTATGAAAAGATATTAGTTGTCTTGCTACTTCCACAAGTTTCCAACTTTCTTCAGATTCCCAATATTTTCGCTCAATTAGTACCATAGAAAACATTACATGAGCTATGTTCCCATAAAGAATCTCAGAAGCTGTAGAAAATAGTGGAACTTTCCTGCCTGCATTTACTACTAAACCTACATCTATGAGCTTCTTAACATAATTGTAAATTGAACCTTCAGACTTCGGAGGATCATAAGTTTTATTGTAAATAGAAGTGATTTCCTTTATAGTAAGAGGTAGATTCCTAAGAATACGAATAATCTTGGACAAGTTAGGGTCATCATATGCTTTAAGCTGCTTCCTATTAGTAATTATGAAAAGAGGTTTAGGCTTAACATTGATTACTCTTTCAGGTTCGCTTTTCATAGTCATAGTATTTCGCATCACTTCAGTTTAATATTCCCAATTTTACAATAGATTCTTCATAGAATTGTGGATTTAACAGCACAACTATAGTTTCTATCATTCTTGCTAATCTATCTAACTGTTCAAATGTTAAATCTGTACAGAGTTCATTTACCTGAACAGGATTCTTCTCAAAAATATCTGCTACTTCTGTTTCTGAATTTGAAAACATATCTAGAAGGAAGGTTTTAAGATGAGATTCATCAATTGTATCTTGCTTAGTATATAGCCCTAGAAGATGTTGGGTTTTCTCAATTACATTCTTACTCTCTTCTGTTTTCCAAAAGCTTTCAGATAAGATAACAGGAAAGAATAATTTTGCACATCGGCTATAAAGAACTTCACTTGCAGTTTTACCAGTGATAACTCGTTGACCTGCTTTCACAACTAATCCTTGTTGAATAAGATCCTGCAAGTAGTTATAGATACTTGTTTGCTTCCGATGTTGTTCTGAAATTCGATTATAACCATCAACTAACTCTTTAATCGGAAGAGGTTTTTCTCTTAGTGCAATAAGTATAGGCGTATATTTAGGGTCTGTAACTAAATCAAATCGGGATTGCTCTCTAACAATACAAACTTGATCAGGTTCAAAGGTTATAAAGTCCTGATACTCCATTAATTCACATCTAAAATACTATTACACTAAAACTTTTCGTTCAGAAATTTAAAAGGTTTGCGTTTTTTTGATTGATTATCCCAATAAATGCGAAACATTTAAATATATTATGAAAGATATTCTCATTAAGTGAGAAAAGCTAGTGGAAGAGCTTTTTTTCAGAATGAAACAGAAAGGCAACTCATAGACGGACTAATTTCATTTCCTGCCTTTCTTGTTTTCATATTCTGGAAAAAGTTTTAGTTTTATCACTTAAAGCGCTGGAAAAAATTGCGATTGATTTGAAAAATGCTCACCTTTTCAAATCACACTTTTTCTAACAACCACACTTTTCGAGTTCATCTTCGAAATCTTTACTGTGAATCAGAAGAATCAAGTTTCCCAAGATATCAAAGATCATATCTACTTCTTTAAAGGAAAATTTGGAGATTATGCTGTTTATTTTATCATTGTTTGCTTCAAAGAAAGATGCAAGTTCATGACTAGATTTATTGGCAGTTTTTGACAATAAATCTGCAAGAGCCTCTTTAGAGATTTTAGTGTTTTCTTTGTAAAGAATAAGTAATTGACGAAGAGCTTCCAATGTTTCAACATTGTTATCTTTTAACCAATAATCGCCTTTATCAGTTAGATTCCAAAATATTTTTGCAGTACGACCATATAACGTTTCAGTAGCAGATTGACCAGAAGTTATAATCTTACCAACTTCTACAACTAAATCAAACTTACTTAAATCCTTTACATATCTATAAATAGTCATTTCAGATTTTGGTTCTTTAGCAATTTGATTGTATTTTTCAACTAGTTCTTTTATAGTCATAGGACCTTCTCTAAGAACAATGATTATTGGTTCATAATTTTCTTCGAATAATTTATCTATTGTTCCTTTATCATCAATAACCATAACTGCTTGTTGTTGTCTAGTAATAACTCTAGAGGATTTGTCACTCATTTTCATTCACTTTTCGTCTAGTAATAATAATGTTTTACATATTAATAAGTGTTTTTATAAGTAATGGAACCAATCTTTTCATCTATTGTCGGCCAAATTTACATTAACCGATATCTTTATTAACACTGCATGATATATGTTTCTCAAGAACTGAGAATGGTGAAAACAAATGGCAACAGCAACAATCTCAAAAACCGAAAAAATCTCTGATTTCAGGGTCAGAGAAGAAGAATCAATATCTGAAAGACTAAATAGATTGAGCATAAAAGCCAAAAACGGATATGCTCGAAAGGGATCCAATCATGATAACTCCGATTTAGCTGAAACAGTTGAATCAAAATTCGCACAAAGCAAAGCAAAAGCTTTAGAAACCTTCTTATTACACGCTGGTACTTTCCACTACTAGTTTTTCTTCTTTTTCTTTTTTCTTTTTCATTTTTAGAATAATAATCATTAAATACCTTCTGCGACTAAAAATACTATATGTCATCAACTGATTTTGATGTAATTGTCATAGGAGCAGGTGTTTCGGGATTATCTTGTGCAGCACATTTAGCTAGAGCCGGTAAGAAAGTTATGGTATTTGAACAAAGTAAAAGACCAGGAGGTTATTGCAGTTCATTTACTCGTAAGAAACTTGTTTTTGATCCAGGTGCGCACTGGATTTTAGACGGTCCAGGTTTTAATTCACTTTTAGAATCTCTGAACGTTAAACCAATTGAGTTTCTTCGCTTACAGTCAGTATATAGAGTTCTTGGACCCACAAAATATGTTGATGTTAACTTCTCTGAAAGAGAATTATTTGTCAAATCTATGAGAAAATCTTTCCCGAATGTTAAGGATGCAGCACTCAATCAACTAATAGAAATTGCATATATTGTAAAGAATGAAATGGAAACTATGCCAACTGATAGCTTAGAATTACTTTCTCTATATGGCAAGTTAAAATCTGGAGTTACTATGCTTTTGAAAGCTCGAAATATGATGAAATATAGCAAACTCAAACTTCAAAAATTTCTAGAAGAATTATTTCCTGGAGATGAATATAAGGATCTTAGAGCTGCGCTACACATAGCTCCAGGTGAAGAAACTACAGCGATTGCTCTATTAGTTTTTCTTGCATTTGGTATGGAAAAATCTGCTTGGAGTCCAAAAGGTGGAGCCCAAAGCATACCTAATGCACTAGTTGAAGCAGTCAAAAAGAATGGTGGAAAGATAAAATACTCCAAAAGAGTAGTTAAGATTGATTTAGAGGATAAAGAAATAAGAAAAGTCGTTCTTGAAGATAAAACTGAGCATAAAGCTAAATCTATTGTTGCAGCAATTGATGCAAAACAACTTTATGGTAAGCTATTAAATCCAGATATTGTACCAAAGAAATTCAAACAAAGAATTGATGAAACACCATTTTCAGGTTCATGGTTTTCTGTTTCTATTGTAACAGATTTGAATCCTGCTGAATATAATTTCGATGGCACTGATGTTCTTTTTATGAACACAAATGATATTGCTGAAGCTGGAATGCCAAATAATCCAGAAAAGAACAGTTTTGTTGCTAAATTCAATACTCTTCATGATGACTCCTTCAGATTAGAAGGAGCAAAAGATGAGCATCATTCTATACATCTGACCTCACCTGCAACATTTGAGTATAAGAATTTCTGGATGGCAGGAAAGAAACTGAAGCGAGGAGAGAAGTATGATAAATTCAAGAAGGAGTTTGCTCAAAAGCTTATCAAAAGAGTTGAAACAAGAATACCTAATCTTGGAGAACACATTGTCAGCATGGATATCAGTACCCCATTGACTTATTATAGATATACTCTAAATCACCATGGTTCAGGATTAGGGTGGAAGGATATGATCTTATGGAAGCAGAAAACTAGATTTGCTAAGGGGGTGTATCATGCAGGTATGTGGAGCTTTCCAGGACCTATGGTAGAACCATCTATAGAATCGGGT
>JAEOSZ010000074.1 GCA_016840095.1 Candidatus Heimdallarchaeota archaeon | reverse complement strand
TCTGAAGAAGATTCTAATTCACTTCATGTCAAAATGGCTGATGGTGCTTACAATCTAGGTAAAGGTACAGTACAAGAAACATACTTGAATATCAATAAAATTTTAGAGATTGCACTCATTTCTGGAGCAGATGCAGTACATCCTGGTTACGGATTTCTGAGTGAAAGTTCAGAGTTTGCTAAACAAGTAGAAGAACAAGGATTAGTTTTCATTGGACCTTCGTTTTCAGTTTTAGAAAATCTGGGAGATAAGATTGCTTCAAAAAAATTAGCAAAGGAAATCGATATCCCGATTATTCCTGGTTCTGAAGGATATGTGTCAACCTTAACAGAAGCTGAAAAAATTATTGAAAGAATAGGCTATCCAATAATTATTAAAGCTGCATTTGGAGGAGGGGGAAAAGGGATGGAGATTGTAGATAATACAGAATCTCTCGAAATAAGTTTACTAGGATGTCAGACTATAGCAGATAAGTTCTTTGGAAATAAAGAAGTATTGATCGAGAAATACATTCCTTCTCCAAGACATGTAGAAATTCAATTTTTAGCAGATAAACACCATAATGTTCTCCACATTGGGGATAGAGAATGTTCTATACAACGTTCTTACCAGAAACTCATAGAAGAAGCTCCTTCATTTCTATCAGCTAGAAAGAGAAACAGCTTGGGGGAGAAAGTTTGTGATTTAGCTCAGCTGCTAGAATATCACAGTGCTGGTACAGCTGAATTCTTGTGGAAAGATGGTGAAATATACTTTAATGAGATAAACCCCAGAATTCAAGTTGAACACCCAGTAACTGAAATGATAACCGGTATAGATCTTGTTGTAGAACAACTGAGAATTGCTAACGAAGAAGAATTATCATTTAAACAGAGAGATATAAAACTAAAAGGCCATGCAATAGAATTTAGGATAAATGCAGAAGATCCTTTGAGATCTTTTTACCCACAATCTGGGAGAATAACAGCACTTAGCATTCCTGGTGGAAATGAGGTTCGTTTTGATACTTTTATTTATCCAGATTATAGTTTTTCAAACAGCTATGACTCATTGATGGGTAAGCTCATTGTTAAAGGCAATGATCGTGATGATGCAATAACAAAATCTAGAATAGCATTAACAGAACTCGCAATATCTGGAGTTATAACTAATATTTCTCTTCACAAAGCTATTGTAGAATCACCTGAATTCCAACAAAGAATAATTACTACAGATTTTCTCGAAACAAGCAAAATAACTGAAATCATGTCACATTTTGAAATGTTAAAACTAGCTGCAATTTTAAAAACTCAAAGCATTGTAAAGTCAAGACAGCAGCTACAGTCTAGCAGATTAAAGAATACAATGAATGGGTTCAATAGATGGAGAGAGCAAGGTAAAAGAGAACAACAAAGAAATTATTAGTAATCTGGTGCTAAATTTTGAAGAAAAAAGTAACACTCAATGAAAATGACTATATATTTGAGGTTTTACCAAATGGAAACCTAAGTATAGATGGTGAAATATTTGTTGCTTCAGTAGATCAAGAAATAAAATCGGTCTATAAAGTTACAGTTAATAAACACACTTTTACTGTAGAGGTTACCGAAGACAACTTCATTGTTGATGGAGAAGAAGTGAGTATATCTACTAAACCTTACATTCCAAAGAGAAGCATTAATCTTGATTCTCAAAAAGAGAAAAAAATCTCTATTAAAGCTCCAATTCCAGGTAAAATCATTCAAATTCTAGCTAAAGAAGGAGAAATCGTGGAAAAGGATCACGAATTAATGATTCTTGAAGCTATGAAAATGCGCAACAGAATTTTTTCTCCGGATAGAGGAAGGATAATCAAAATCTATGTAAAAGAAGATGCTAATGTAGAGCAAGATCAACGACTTGTTGAATTTGAGGTTCTTCCTAACTAATCAACTGCTGTTTAAAGAAATCAATAATGTAGTTTTTCATTTTCTGAAAATGAACTTTGTTAGAGAAGTTATGATCAGCATTTTCAATAATTTGGAAGTCTTTGTCTAAATCTTCTGGAAGTTTTTTAAACCATTTTTCTATTTCCTTGGCATCAAGAATCTCATCTTTAGTTCCAGTTATCATCCTAATTGGACACTTAAGTTCTGATATCAATTTAGATGGATTATAATGTGATGATTGATTTTGAAAGAAGGATTTCAAATTTACTTCTGGAAATCTCATTTGCTTATTCAACTTCCACATTAAAGACAAACCATCAAATATCTTCAGATTAGGTATCTGTTTAGTATCATATACTGGTGATCGTATTGCTAAACACTGTACTCTAGAATCTCGAACTGCATGACACAAAGCCATTGCCCCTCCAAAACTTTCACCAAGTAGAGCTATTTTATTTGGTAAGATCTTAGGATGATGAACTAAAAAGGATATTATGGTGTTTATGTTTTCTTGTGAATAGTAGTATTCAAACAAACCTGAACTGTTCCTTACTCCAGTATAATCGAATGCATAGTAGGCAATACCAAAATGGTTCAACTCTTGAGCGAATCTTTCACCTTCAGTTTCTGGTTCTAAACCAGGCATTCCATTCAGATGAATCACAAGAGGTGAAGGTTTTTTTCTATTTGGTAGAAAAAGTACACCATTTATTGTTTCATTTCTGAAGTTAATATTGGTATTTTCTATTTTCATTTCTTGTCCTCAGATTTTATCTCACAATAACTAAGAGTATAATTTTGGAATTTCTTACTAGTTATTTCAAAGGATTCTGGAGAATATGGTACCGTTTCTGCAGCTTTAGATGAAAAATCTACTGTGTATGAAGATTTCTTCTCATCTGCAGTGATTTCAATATCATGTAAGCTTAGATTCAATCCCTCTCCTAGAGCTTTTGTTATAGCTTCTTTTATTGTCCAGTAAACAGTTCCCAATTCTGAATTAGAAGAGATTTGATTTCTTTCCTTTTCTGTAAAAGCTTCTTTATAGAAAGATTCACTTCTGTCCTCTATCTTTTCAATATCTACTCCAATTGGACTCTTTCCAACTACTGCAATAGCAAATTCACTGGAGTGAGTTATTGAAAGATTGAGTTTACTTTTCTCTTTCTTCTTAGAATCATAGATATATGGTTGTCCTTTAGCAGTTTTTCGAATTTCTGTTGATTTAATTGTTTTTGGATCTTCTGAAATATCTCTTATCAGCTGTTTGGCTGATAGCACTCCAGCAAGATATTCAATTTTTCTCTTTTCGCTTTTCTTCTTATCAAAGGAAGCTTTCTCTTCAGGTGATAGGTATTTCATCATTGTTTTTGGTTGAGTTTCATACTGTGTAGCTACCATTTGAATAGGAGTGATCTTCATCAGATTATCTGGAAATGAATTGGAAATTTGCCAATATTCTTTAAGTGTTTTCAGTTTCTCAATACTTTCTGAATCTTCTGTAAATGAGAATTGGGTGTGAATCATTCCTAATCCTTCTAATGAAAGAATCAAGTACCCACTTTCATCAAATACTTCAACATCAAAGTAGCTATAATCAGAATCCTTCATTTTAAATTGAGATACAATGTGGTGAGGTTTCTTATTACTGTAAAATGTAATTTTATCAATAGTTGAAGGTAGGGATGACTCGTTATTAACTATCAAATCATAGAGCCCTGATGTTTGTAAAGCGGCTTCTATTGTTCTTGGATTAATCAAAACTTTACTACCTTTTTCAGAAAAGATCTTCTCTTCAGGAATTTTAACAATGGTTATTGCAGTTTCATCAGATAATTCCAGTAGTTTATCCAATACTTGGAAACTTTTACCATGGAAAAATATATTATAGATTTCTTCTGCAACCATAAGAGGTAAGTGAGAATCATCATATAGAAAACTTGATTTTCGTGTTGTCCGTTTTCTAATATCATTTCCAACTTGTAGTTTAAAGTGTTCAATATTTCGTTTCAGTTTCTCATCATTTTTTGGAATAAAAACAGATTGTAAAGACATTTTATTGGTTGAAGGATCGTATTCAACAAAGATATCTTTAGGTTGGTTATTCTGAAGTTTTAAAGCAGATGCAAATTCAATCTCTTTCAATACAAATGGTTTTGAAAGAGTAATAATCTGAAACATTTCAGAGAACATTTCTATTCCCATTACTCCTGGGAAAAATGGAACATTTTGTATTTGATGATCTAACATATATAAGTCAGTATCCACTGAAAGATGATGATAACCTTTAAACTTTGAATCAGAATATTCGAGGAGATTAATTAAAGGATAAGCCTTATCAGAAATAGTTTGTAGTGGTACATTAGCTAGTTCAAAGGGACCCAGTCCATTAGATACGACTACTTCTTTTCCAATTTCATTTAGAAATAGTTTTACAAATACACTAGTTCCTGTTTCAAGTGAGATAGGATTAATTCCAAAAGAAGATAAAATCTTCATAATAGAACCTCTTGTTGCCATTCCTACACCTCCCCAAGCGCTCCAATCACAAGCAATTGAAGGTATTCCCTGTTGAGTTAGCATCCAACAAAGTCGAGACAAATAACCATTGGCAAAAGAGTAATCTATTTGACCTCTGTTTCCAAATCTTCCAGCTATTGAAGCAAAACAGACAACTCGTCTTAGATTTTCCTTGTCAACTGAATTTAGAATGTTCCATATACCTTCAACTTTAACAGATACTATTAATTTTGAGAAACTCAATTTTTTCTTCTTGAAAGATTTTGATTCTTCAAGTCCTGCTCCATGAATAATGTGTGTAACCTTTGTTTCAAGCTGTTTCTCAAGCTTAGTGATTGCTTTCTTAACATCTGTTTTCTTAGTTACATCAACTCTATGATATTGTGCTCTTATCTTCAGTTTCTCAAGTTTTTGAAGATTCTTTGCTACTTCTAAACCAAAGATAAAAGTATTCCATTTCTTATCTATCATTACAGGTGTTACTTTCTCTTCTGTAGATCGCAACTCCTCAATCATTTTCTCTTTGTGTTCTTGTAACTCTTCTTCAGATAAGGATAAAACTTCAGGAGTGCAGTGAGAAATGTCTTCAATTCCTAGTATTGCCACTTTAGGTTTAACAATTGTACACAATGCTTCAAGACACTTGAAAGTAATTCCTCTTCCTCCTCCAGTAACTAATAACAAATCATCATTTTTGAGATCTAGTTTAGATGATTTGGTAACAACTTCAGTAATTTCAGAATAGACAATTGTATATCGTAATTTCTTATTGTAGGATACTTCAATGAAATCATCCCAATACATTAGTTCTTGTAGTATTTCATTGTTTTTAGAAGAATAAAGATGCTTGACCTTCATTTCATATTCCAGTCCGAGAGTTTTGATAAATCCAGTAATTCCACCTGAAATTGGTTTTGCATCTTTCTCGAAACCAAAGAATGTTTCATTAGATATACCTAATATTCTTTGGTCAGATTTTAGGTCTATAGCTTGAAAAAGATTGAACATCTTTTCATAGATTTCTTGATCAATATAACCAGGAGTAGATTCCTCATCTGGTAATACAATAACAAATGTATCAAAGTCTTTATCTTTTAGCTCAGAAATAGAGTCATTGAACACGTTAAATTCATTGTATTGAATTTTCTTCTTCTCAAATTCTTCTAGTATTGATTGTGTTCTTGAGGATGATAGATTAATTACTAATAAGTTTAAATCAGATAATTTCACTCTGTATGCTTTCTCTTTATCTAAAACAGCTGGAGATAAAACTAATTTTTCAATCTTGACATCTTTTTCCTCATGAATATCCTCTTTAGTCTGAACTATGGTTTGTTCTTCCTTCATAGGTTCTGAAGAATCAGTATGTGTTAAAGCTCCATATCGTGTTACATAATTAGCTATATCTTGAATTGTTCTAAATTCTGCTAAACTCACAGTTTCATCCATAACTAAATCGTAGATTTCTCTGATATCCCCAAATATCTCAGCTTGCTTGATAGTATCTATCCCCAAATCTTCTTCTAAATCCATATCATCTTCGATTAAATCTGGCTCATATCCTGTTGCTTCTGAAACAATTTCCTTTATTCTTTCCTTTAGATTAGAGGTACCTGGAACATGCGTTTCTTGAGAACTCTTAGGACTTATTTCTGTAGAATCTTGAGGTAGTTTACCTTGAATGTAAGTTACTATTTTATTCGGAGTTGTGAAATCAGCAAGGCTTAGAGTTTCATCTAGTTCTAGGTTCCATTTATCTCTCACAAAGCCAAAAATCTCTGCTTGTTTAATGGTATCAATACCCAGATCTTCTTCTAGATGCATATCTGCTTCAATCAAATTAGATTCATATCCTGTAATATCAGAAATAATATTGATTAATTCAGGAAGAATGTTACCAGTTTCAACTTTTGGTAAAACTGGTTTTCTATCAAGAACACCTTCTGTTGGTTCAATCCTCCTTTGTTTGGTTTTCATCTTCAAAACTCGACCATCTAGAAAACCATCATCAAGACTTCCACCTAGATGATTCAACCACTTCTCATGATAATTCAAATCATATCTATCCTCAGCGGTGTTCAATCTGAAAGCTGTGAAAGCAATCTGAGAACCAAATCCTGCAGCCAATCTTAGAGCATACTTCACTTGTCTATTTTCTCCTTTAGAGAATTTTAATTCGGAGAAAGCAGGATCTATCTGGGAATAATTTGCTATAGGTGGAATAATACCTTTTTCCATAGATTTAATGGCTACACATTCTTCAATTCCTGCTCCCATTGCATGACCTGTAAAACCTTTAGTATTTACTATAGTCATTTTAGATGCATCGTTTCCAAAAACGTTTTTCAAGGCTTCAATTTCAGATTCTGCACTACCACCTCTAGCAGGTGTATATGTCTCATGAGACACAAAAATCCCGTCTTCAGCTATTTCTTTTCTACTTAGATTATGCTTCTGTTCTATCTTACTTACAAAACTTTCGAATTCCTTTGTAATATGCTTCACATCTAATCTTGAACCATGGAATGCACTATTTGTAAACTGAGATCCTATCAAGTCAACAATAGGTTTAATTCCTCTTTTAGAATAAGCTGATTCATTTTCGATTATTATCCCTGCCGCAGCTGATCCTATAATCAACCCATGTCTGTTTTTTCCAAATGGAATAGCAGCTTTTTCAACATCACTTTCTGTTGAAACACCTCCAGCAACTAGGAATCCTGAGCCGATCCAGGGGAGTAGATTTTCACCTGCTGCATCATCAGCTGCTATCACAATAACTCTATTGCATCGACCTGTTTTTATCCAGTCTTCTGCAACACCTATGGCTTGAGTAGTAGATGCACAAGCTGCATTTATTTGTGTATTAGGCCCTTTAGCTTTTATTAACTGAGCAAACTGTGAATGTCCCATAGACAGAATTCTAAATAGAAAATTTCTTCTGAAACTCTTTTTGTCCTCTGTCGATTGATATTCTTCTATTTCTTTTATCAGATTATCATATCCAGGAAATGCAGAAGCAAAAATTATACCAGTTTCTTCTTGGAGTTCCTCTGGAAGAACCCAATCACCTTCAAGAACCTTCCCTGTAGTTGTAGTGATTGAGGATTTCACTAAAGGAATTCCAGCATCTGCAAGAGCTTCTAGGCCAGCACATATAGCAAGAGTGAAAGATATATCTAAGGACTGCAAAAATTTCTCATCAAGTTTAAAATCATTTATTGGGTCAAATTCACCTATTTGACCAGCTAAACTTATAACCTGAGATAATTCATTAATTTCTTCAAAAGAAGCAGAACCATCTGCTGATTTGACTAATCGATTAATGTTCTTATCTAAAATGTGTTGTTTTAATTCTTCATCAATAGAGTCTATAAAATTATGGCCTGAGAGTATTAAATCAATGTTATCATCATCAAAAACACTATGACCCTTTCCTGGCAATCCAACACCAATACCAGTGATACCAATAGATTCTTCACTTATAGTAGAAATTCTTGCAATTTCAGCTTTCTGTTTATTATCACCCAAAAATGTTGAATAAATATCATAACCTGACTTCAAGAAGTTTTCAAGTAAATCTGGATTCAGATTTAAGAATGAACTAAAATCAGTTTTTTCTGTAGTTTTTATTGGTATTTCCTTTTCAACTATTGATTTTTCGATTATACTAGAATGAGTGATTGTTTCTGTTATACCATTCTCAAAACCAGATTGAACAATTTTAGTAACAGTGTCTTTGATTTTATTAATATCATCATCTTTTGCGGTTAAAGTATTGAATACAAAGATATCTTTCTTATCTTTTAGAACATCTTTAGCAAAAGAGAACAAAGCTTTTTTGGGTCCAACTTCAACGAAGTATCTTGCTCCTGCTTTATACATATTCTCAATTTCTTCAACCCATCTAACAGATGAACTAATTTGCTCTACAAGATGTTTTCTTATTAAATCAGAATCATTTGGATACTCTTTACTAGTTACATTGCTGAAAACAGGAATTGAGGGTGTACTGAATTCAATTTTCGAGAGTTCTTTTTCCATTTCCTCTTCAACACTCTTCACAATCTGTGAATGAAATGCGGTTGACACATTCAATCGAACTGCTCTTACTCCCTTCTTCTCAGAAAGTTCTAGAACTTCCTCTATTGCTTCAATTTCTCCAGAAACTACAGTCTGTGAAGTGGAATTGTAATTAGCTATTGTAAGATAAGAATCTTCAACTTTTTTGACTATATCTTTTACAATTTCAATAGGTGCTAATATTGCTGCCATGGCCCCTGGAATTGTATTTCCAGCTCTACTCATGGCTCTTCCACGTTCAATAACTGCTCGTAACCCATCTTCGAAGGACATTGCTCCAGAAACAACTAGAGCTACATATTCTCCAAGGCTGTGACCAGCTACTATATCAGGTTTCAATCCTTCCTCGGCTAGAAGTCGAGCTAGTGCAACATCAACAATGAACAGAGCTGGTTGAGTAAATTTAGTGTCTGTAAGTCTCTTTTTATTGGCTTCATCTGAAAGCTTCTCTGATCCAAAAATTATTTCTTTAATACTATAACTGTAGTAATTGTACCATATCTTCTCTGCTTTTTCAAATGTTTGAGCCACTATAGGAGAATTTTCGTAAAGATGTTTTGCCATCCCTAAATATTGACTTCCTTGTCCAGTAAACATGAAACATAATTTTGGTTTAATACTTTGTAACGATATTTCGTTTGAACTAGCTGTTATTGTTTGTTTAGGTACTGCTTGAGAACTGCTCTCAAGAGAGTACTTCATCTTGTCAGGAGAATATTCTTCTAGAATAGTATGATAATTGGTTCCACCAAATCCGAAAGCAGAAACTCCAGCTCTTCTGATTGATTTTTTACTAGTTTCCCAGTTTTTAGGTTCAGTATTTACAACTAAATGAGATTTATCCCAATCTATACTTGAAGTTAGAGTATCAACATTTACAGTAGGAGGTAATTTACTGTGATAAATGGAAAGCGTTGTTTTGATAAGAGAAGCAATACCTGCCGCACCTTTTAAGTGGCCTATCTGACTTTTAATAGATCCTACAGCAACTTTCTTTGAAATTGATCTATTCTGAAAAATCTCTTCTAGCACTTTTAATTCCACTGCATCTCCTACAATTGTCGATGTGCCATGAGCTTCTATGTAATCAATATCATTAACAGTCAAATCGGCTAATTTTAGAGCCATATCTATTGCTTGTTTTTGTCCTTCAGGATTAGGTGCAGTAATACCTTTACCTTTTCCATCTGAAGATGCTCCTATAGATGAGATTATTGCATAAATTTTATTGTTATCTCGAATAGCATCTTCTAGTCGTTTTAAAACCATGAATCCTACTCCTTCGCCCATGACAAAGCCATCTGCACTATTATCAAATGGACGTGATCCAGTTGAGGAAAGAGCACCAATTTTGCTGAATTTGATGTAAGATACTACATCCATTGATCTATCAGCTCCTCCTACTAATACTAAATCAAAGTCACCAGAAGTTAGTGACTTTACAGCTGTATCGAGTGCAGCTATACTAGAAGCACAAGCTGCATCAGTAGTCATAGATTTTCCTGTAAGATTGAACACATTAGCTATTCGTCCTGAAATTATATTTGATAGCTCTCCTGGCATAGAATCTTCATTAATCGGTGGAAACAAGGAATTGTATTTTAATTTGAGATTTTCAAGTAGAGAACTTTGTTTTTCTTTTTCAAGAGATTGGAAAACGTTATCTTGTTCTAGCTCATAAAGGAATTCAGGAGCAAAAATTGCTTTGTTTGTTACCCTCTGGTTTTCCCCTCCTAAAGCATTTCCAACAATCACAGGTATTGGTAGTCTTGTTTTACCGTCTGTAGGTAATCCTGCATCTTCTAAAGCTTGTTTTGCTGCATCAAGAGACCACTTCTGAACATCATCCATATTATCAGCAATTTTGGGAGGGATTCGATAATTTAAAGGATTAAACTTGTAATCTTTAATGAATGCACCTATTTTCGAATAGGTTTTATTTCTAGCAGTTTTATCATCATCATAATGTATTGATTTGTTCCATCTCGAGTCAGAAACCTCAGTAATTGAGTACTTCTTATCGATAATGTTTTCCCAGTATTCATTGATATTAGAAGAATCTGGAAATATACAACCTAAACCAACTATTGCTATTCTATTTTGTGTTGATATTTCCTGTAATGTAACTTCTGAGCTTTCTTTTTCAAATTCAACCTCTTTATCTCTTCTAAGCATGTTCTTTATTGGTTTTATTACTTCTTTTCCTGCAACTACAATATCATAATGTAGATCTTTAATTTGAACAACATTTCGTTTCAAACTAATGATTTCACCGGCCATAAAGCATCCTAAGGATTCTTGTTTCTTTTCATCAACAAACAAAAATTGAGTTGAATCTCCTCCTGGCGTATGTTCATTGTTCCATATTTCAGCTTTAGCTGCAATTCTCAATGCACCTAGATTATCTTGCTCGTAGAGTTTTTTTCTTTCACTGATTGATATTCCTTCTTTAATTCTGCTTCTCTCATCTTCGATAGTTTTTGTAACAAACTTAGACGGAATGGTTCTTGCTCTAGTATTAACTGTAGAACCAATAATTCTTGTTACTGATGAATTTAGTAATTTTTCTTGGTATAAAGGAGTAAGAGCTCTAGTGTTAACAATCTCATCTGTTAGTAAGTAAGCAGTCCCCATTTGAATTCCAGGATTTATCATATCAAGATGAACACCAAGCATTGCTGCAACCATTGCTGCACCTAGTTCATCACCTATACCTCCAGCAAAAACAATGTTTACTTCATCAGGTAATTCTGAAACATTGACTGTAAAATATTGAAGTACTGTTTCCCAAAGTATCATTGATGTAAGATTTCCAATATGCCCTCCGCATTCACTACCTTCTAAAATCAGATAATCAAGATTATTTTTGATAGCTTCTTTAAACAAACTTAATGCAGGAGTATGAACAATCGTTCTCATACCAGTTTTCTGAATTCTGACCGCTAACTGAATAGAACCAGCTGCAATAAGACATAATGGAGTCTTGTATTGTTCCATCAATGAAATATGAGCTTCTCTTCTCTCTTTCATCACTTCTAGACCAATAATTCCACCAGCATAGTTTTGATTTTGTGGAAATTTTGCTGAAAATTCTTCAAATAATATTTCTGTTTCTTCTTTTAGGAGACCACCCATTGCTAATACAGGTAAAGCTCCTTCTTTCGCAACTTTGATAGCAAATTCTGTGTTATCAGTTATATTTGCCATTGGACCTTGAATTATTGGAAACCTAATATCCAAGCTTTGTGCAAACTCACTTCCTTCTTTAAAAGGCCAATCTTTAGAAATTTTACTTATTTGATCATCTATTATATCTTGAATTGAAACTAGGAAAACTACTAGATTGTTGAACATATCTCTAATAAAGGGACCAAAACAAAAACCTAAGTCACTAGGTAAGAATGAATGTTTTATTTCTTCTGAATCAAAATATTGAGACTGATTTGAAATATCTCTCAGATAGTCTAGTAAAACTTCTTCTTCACTATCTGAATTATCTTTTTCAAACTTTTTCAGATCTCGAATAACATTATTTGCTATTTTACCTATCAAGCGGTATTTAGTTGCAAAGCTTTCTCCTACAATATAAGAATCACTCTCATCTAAGCTCTCAAGGTACTCCTTAGTTGAAACGTTAAGAGGACATTCAGGAAGTAAATAGAGTTGTCCTTCAAGTACAACACCTAGAGCTCCTCCTACTATAGCAGAAACTATATTGTAAACACCAAATCCACCTTGTATGATAAAAGGATATCCAGCTTTATGGAATTCTTGAATTAGTATGAAGGAGGTCTGTTCTCCTATCTTTCCACCTGACTCAAATCCCTTTGCTAAAAAGAAATCAGCCCATTCAGTTCTCTTATGAGCTGCTTCTAGATTAACAACTTCAGCTACCTTCCATTTGATTTTAGAACTTATCTTTGCTAAGTTACTCTGGTCAACTTCAAATGCAATTATACCTATTGGAAGTAAATCTACCTCTGAGAGAACAGATAATGATTCAACATCAGGAAATCTAACTCCCCACAATTTATCAGAAGGTATTTCGTTAAAACATGTTTCAATAACTTGCTTGGATATTTCTTTGTCTAAACCTTCAAGATCAACTAAACCTACACCACCATTTTTAGACAATTCAATTGCGAGTTGAGGATCTTTTATGCCTTTTGGAGAATAACCCCAAATAATACTATTTAGTTTCAGTTCTTTTTCTAATTGTTTTTTTGTTTTCATAATAAAACCTCAGACAGGAGAAATTCCATGTTTTCTTTTAGGAGACTGTTCTCTTTTATTTTGAAGTAAAAGTAATGAAGTAATAATTTCCTTTCGAGTTTCTTCGGGAAATATTACCTTGTCAACATAACCTAATTCTGCAGCTTGATATGGATTAGCAAACTCTTCTTTGAATTCAGCAGTAAATTCTTCAAGAACTTCTTCTGGATTCTCCGCATCTTTCAATTTGTTCTTATAGAGAATCCTACATGCACCTTCTGCTCCCATAACAGCGATCTCTGCTGATGGCCAAGCTAGATTAATATCTGTTCCCAGATGTTTAGAACTCATCACTATGTAAGCTCCACCATATGCTTTTCGTACAATAATCGAAATCTTTGGAACTGATGCTTCTGAATAAGCATAAAGTAGCTTTGCTCCATGACGAATAATTCCTTCATGTTCTTGTTTAACACCAGGAAGGAAACCAGGAACATCAACTAGTGTTAAAACAGGTATGTTGAATGAATCACAAAAACGAATAAACCGTGATGCTTTATCTGCTGCATTATAGTCAATTGCTCCTCCTAAGAAGAGAGGCTGGTTAGCTATTATACCTGTTGATAATCCTTGTATTCGAGCAAAACCAACGATTATGTTTTTTGCCCAGTCTTCATTCAATTCAAGAAAGCTATCAGAATCAAATATAGTGCTTATGATTTCTTTCATATCATAAGGTTCATTTTCCAAATCAGGGATTATCTCACGGAGAGAATGTTGATCAATTTCCTCTATAATCTCAGGATTAAATGGAGGATCACAAAGATTATTTGAGGGAAGATAGGATAAAAGTTTTCTAGCAATGTCTAAGGTTTTTTCTTCATTTTCTCCAACTAGATGACTAACACCAGTTTTCCTGCTATGAACTCCACTTCCACCTAAATCGTAAAAAGATATTTCTTCACCAGTAACAGCTTTTACAACTTCTGGACCGGTTACAAACATGAAGGAATTTTCTTTGTTCATTAAAACAAAATCTGTTAAAGCTGGAGAATAAACTGCTCCTCCTGCACATGGACCTAGAATAATTGAAATTTGAGGAATAACTCCAGATGCTTGAGTATTTCTATAGAATATATCCCCATAACCAGCTAGTGAAGCAACCCCCTCTTGTATTCTTGCACCACCTGAATCTAAGATACCAATAATTGGATTTCCAGTTTTTATTGCTAGATCCATTACTTTACATATCTTAGTTGCCTGAGCCCTACCCAAACTCCCCCCAAATATAGTGAAATCTTGACTATAAATGAAAACTTGCCTTTCAGCGATAATTGCATGACCAGTAACCACTCCATCACCTAAAGGCTTGTTATTTTCTAAATTGAATTTTTGAGCTTGATGTGTTACAAGAGAGTCAATTTCAACGAATGAGTTTTCATCAACTAGCACTTCAATTCTTTCTCGTGCAGTTAGTTTACCCTTCTTGTGTTGATTCTCTATTCTTTGTTTCCCTCCTCCTTCTAGACTTTTTTGTCTTTTATCTAAGAGCTTATCATAATTTGATTCTTCTTTCTCATTAGCTCTATTATTATTATTTAGATACATTATAATTCATTCAAATTAGTTGAATAAAAACAACATCTTCATTTATGACGAAGAAATGAAAAAAGCTTTATAACATACCATTTCTGTAGCGGTCTTGTGGCATATAAAGTTGAATCTATGAACACTGTTCATTATAAAGAAGTGTCATCTACTATGGATGTGGTTTTAGATCATATCTTAGAAGATACTGCAAAACCAATTTTAGTAATCTCAAATCAACAAACAAGAGGAAGAGGAAGATATGATTCAGCATGGTTTTCGCCATTAGGAGGTCTTTACATGACCTATGCATTTCCTCTTATGTCACAACTAAACAGTATACAATTACGTTTTTTACACTATGCAGCAGCTCTTGGAGTTCAACAAGTTCTCAAGAATATTTACTCTGTTGAAATTCTTGTAAAATGGCCGAATGATATATACTATAAAAATAGAAAATTGGGAGGAATTTTAATAGAGTTAGTGACTAAAAAAGCAGATTTTCTACTATTAGGAATAGGAGTTAATATTTCACGAGAAAGTGATATTTCTCAAAATCTAGATTGCATTCCAGCTGTGTTTCTTGAAGATATTATTCATCATTCAGTCAAAAGGGATGATCTTGTAAAACTTATTACTGAATCCTTGTTTAGTTTTGTTAATTTAACTATAGCAGAAGATTATGAGAAGTTAGTTTCTTTTTTCAATGAAAATTCATTGGATATAAACAGGAAATTTGAATACCAATCTTCTGTATTCAAATGCATAGGAATTTCAGAAACAGGATTGCTAAAACTTGAATCTTCGAATCATTCTTACATCGAAATTCAGATAGATCAGTCAAATAATCTGAATACCTGAACTAACGATATTAATTCTCCAACATAAAAGTTTAAAAATGTATAAGATTTTCTTTGTGTAGGTGTTAAGAAACTATGGCTCCAATAGTCATCCCATCAATCATTAGTGTATTCATAGTATTAACAATCTTTGGAGTAGTATTCGGTTTTGCTTTCTGGGCTCTCAGAAAACTAAATAGGGGACTAACCAGTAGAAGGTTGAGACGAAAACTATCCGCTGCTGCAATGGGAATAGACAAATAATAAAACAACTTCCCTTTTACTTTTGTTCAAAAATTTTTCATTGAGTAAGTAAACTTTAAAAGAAAAATACCTGTACTTCATTCATGCAAATATTAAGGAAAGCTTTTGCTTTGGTTTTAATACTTAGTTTTTTAGTTCCAATAACTAATAATTTGATAAATTTACAAGCAGCTGACTTTGATGTTCAACATCTTCATCTTACTTGGCAACATGATCCTAAAACAACTATGACAATGAGTTGGATGACTGATGTTAGTACTTCTTCCATTGTCCAATATGGTTTGGATTCTTCTTATGGAAGTCAAGAAGAAGGAGTAGCTGGAAAATGGCATCATGTAGAAATAACTGGACTAACACCTGAGACTTTTTATCATTACAGAGTGGGAGATGGGACTACTTGGAGTCCTGATTATCTATTCAGAACTGGGAGAACAGGCAATTATACCAAATTTTTGGATTTTGGTGATTCTCAAAGTAGCACTCCTGCAAGATATGAAATAATTAATGCTATTGATCCGATAACAGTCGATTTTTCATTATATACTGGAGACTTTGTTGAAATATCATCTGAAGTAACAGAATGGTATGACTGGTTTCATTCTTTTAGAAGAATAACAGTTGACACTCCTTTTATGACAACGATGGGTAATCATGAAAAGAACCACTCCTATTATTATGAATTCTTTGCACTTCCTGGTGGAGAAGAATTTTACTCCTTTGACTATGGACCAATTCATTTTCCAGTTCTTCATACATATTATGAAGGATATGAAGATCTAGGTGGAGACTATGATAATCAAGCTGCATGGTTAGAAGCGGATTTAGCAGCAAATGATGATGCCTTGTGGACAGTTGTAATGATGCACAGACCACCATTTTCATCATTTCCTAGACATTATGAACTATCTGAATGGTATAAATTAATTAACGAAACATTCGTTCCAATTTTTGAAGCATACCAGGTTGATGTTGTTGTTATGGGTCATGAGCATGGATATGAGAGGATGTTTCTGAATAATGTAACTTATATCATCTCAGGTGGAGCAGGTAGTAGATTGTATAATCCACTACCTCAACAACAATTACCCTTCTCAGTATATATGGAAGCAGATTATAATTTTGTCATCTTCGAAGTTGATGAGAACAAATTACAAACTATAACATATAGAAAGGATTACTCCGTTATGGATCAATATGTTAAAAACAAAGTAGACAAAGTAGATTTAAGTTTTGAATCTTTACCAATAAAATATACTAAATACTGGAATGAAACTTTCGAAGTTCCTATCATGGTAAGAAATACTGGAGAGCAAAACATAACTGTAGAAACCCGATTAAAGTATGAAGGTGCAGAAGGGACTCAATATGCTATAATTCCACCTTTAGATATCAATGAAGGCTATGAAGTAATCATTTCTTATACTCCTGAGCAACCTGAAACTGTTAATGCAGTGTTAACCTTGGATATAGATAGTGAATTAGATGAAGTATCTGAAGAGAACAATGAAATGGTACTAATCTTTGAAGCACAAGAGCTTCCAAAGAAATCGAGTTTCGCATTAACAATATCTATTTTGATGGCTCTTATATCAATCCTAGCAGTTCCGGTAATAAATAGAAGAAGAAAGAATCAATAGAATTCTTTCCATTCTTTTTTCTTACACTAGAAATAATTAAAAAACTGATAACAAAAAGAATCTTACCACATAAACATCTTATTGTGTGGTAAGATTCCTTGCTCGAAACATTTTTTTTTCTTCAAAATTAGAGAGAAATATGTGAAAATGAATGGAAAAAGTGATATCAAAATTAGAAATATGGGATAATATTTTTAATTTCACTTTGTTCTTATTAAGTAATGAAAGCAACACCATATACTCTCCTTTTGATTATTCTATTTTCGCTAGTTATTCTTCCAAATGGAGCCTCACAATCCAAAGCTGAAATAGGAAACTTATTGGAATCCAACAATAATAGCTCTGTAAAGCAACAAATCGATGTTGATGGAGATTCTTTGGTTCTAAATAGTACAACAATAGAGATGATTCTTGATCTAGGAAATAAAGGTTCCATTTCTTCAATAAAAAATATTCTCACTTCAAAAGAAATAGAATTAGATTCAGAAGAGATAGGATATCTCTGGAGCTTTGAATTAATAGATGGGAGATGGTATGATTCATCCTGGAGTTCCAACTTCGTCTATTCTATTATAAGTTCAAGCAAGGTTGAACTAGAATATCAAGTTCTTATCGATTCAGAATATATGAATGTTATTTTGACTATTCAATTAGATGAACCACAAATTGGTGTCAATTTCAATATCAATATAACTTCAAGTGAGAACCATCCTGGAATAAGCAAAGCAACTGTACCTCATATTTCTGGTATCAAAGGATGGGGGAGAGATCCATCTATTGAACAGATCGCGTTTCCAGACAGAACAGGATGGTTGGTAGAAAATGCAATCAACTCAATATTGGATTATGAATTTTATAGAGAATATCCTGGAACCATGTCGATGCAATTCATTGTTCTAGTAGAGCCTAAGGTAGGAGGTTTTGTTCTTTCATCGTATGATAGCAGCAGTAGACATAAGGAATTTGGAATTGGTGGTGATAATTGGGTCAAGAAGACCATTCATGCTCAAATTACTCATACAGCAGATAACATGAGATTTGAGAAATCAAATAACTTTACTATGGATTATTGGGTTACACTACAAGGGTATAAAGGAAATAGCTGGGCTGAAGGTGCAGAAATATACAAGGAATGGGCAACTGAACAATGGTATGTAGATAAAGGTCCTGTTGGATTGAGAAATGATACACCTACTTGGTTGAAAAAAATCGATTATGTCTGGAAAGGAAGTTCATATTCAACTGATCATGGAACAGGTGAAATAATCTTAGAAGGTGATACAGTTGATAACATAGGACTTCTAGCTAGTAGTTTACATAACTGGGGTTTATCAGATAATCTTTTGATCGAATGGTGGGCGTGGGGAAAAGGTGGTCATGATCGTTATTTTCCTGAATATTACCCTCCTATCGATGGTGATTTGGCCTTGTTGTATGGAATGGCAGATGCTCACAGCAAATCTGCTAAGGTAATGCTATATTTCAATGGTAGATTAGTTGATGTCACTACAGATACCTATGCAAACAATACTCAATATATGACTGGATTTTATGATGATATTTATACTGAAACCTATAATCCTTATTTTACAGCTGCACTTCCTGATCCTGCATCAGAATGGTGGCAAGAAACAGTTAAGAATTTTACAAAACGAGCGATCGAGTTTTTTGGAGCAGACGGTGTTTATCTTGATCAAATTTCAGTTGCTTCGCCACAATTTGATTACAGAAATGTAACTACACACCCTCCAGGAGGAGGATCATGGTGGCAGGAAGCACAAAATCAGCTATTAGCAGATGTAAGACAAGAACTAAGAGCGATAAATAATGAAACAATTATGAGTTCAGAGAATATCCTTGAAACTTATTTACGATACCTGGATCAATTCTGGATTTATCAATTAAGCTTTGATTTAGGAGTACATGGTTGGTTTCCTAATGGAAAATCTATTCCATTATTTAGCTATGTTTATCACAAATATACTTCATTTGGTGGTTGGGCAGATATTCATCCAACTTCAATGAATCATTTCATTTGGGCTATCAGTGAAAGGGTGTTAAGAGGATATATTCCTGGATCAACAGGTATGCCCAGCGTTCATTCATTTGATCCTAATCCTTTTTCAATTGTTTCTAACGCATATAATACAAGAAAAATCGACAACTACAGTTTCTTCAGAGACGGTGATCTTCTATTTCCTATAGAGTGGGAAGGTAGCCCAATTCAAATATTAACGCAGTATGATAAAACAATTTATGTACCATTTGGTGCAGTTCAAGGATTTAGAAACAGCAAAGGAGAAATTGCTTTAGTATTTTCAAATAGAAGAATGGGTAGTCTCGAGTGGAGTGGAAATTTGAAGAAATTGCTAATTGACAGTGGAATTGATGTACCTGAGTATTCGAAAGCCAATGTTACAATTTATGAAAATGGCAATTTACTGGAAATAAGTGAGATGAAATTAGAATCAAATTTCGATTACACAGTTCCGATTTGTTCTTTCATTGTGTTTCACATTAGTAACATTACTGAAACTGAATCTCCAATTGAGAGGACTCACTTTGAACTGTTTTTATCAACAAGCCTTCTATTAACCATCTTCATAATGATAGTTATAAGAAGAAAGAAAGTGCATTGAGATTAGATTTCTGAATGAACTAATCTTTATCTTTTTACACTACAACACTAAACCTGTTACTAAAAAAATTCCGACTTGTGAATCTTACCACACAAAAAATAATTTACGTGGTAAGATTCTCCGTTTGAAACAATTTCTTCCCTCAAATTTTGTTAAAAAATAACCTTGCATTAAGGTCTTCTTCTTGGTAGGAGACATATACAAGAAGGAAGGGGGTATAAATACCCCATGTAAGGCCCGAGAACCTTATTGTAATTAGAGATATTCAAGTTATGTTTTTCGCGTCTTACATCTCCCCAAATTTACTTGAGATCTTGTTAGAAGGACCTTCTTCAATAACACACATTTTGAGAAAGATTGAAATCTGTGGAATATTTGATTGACTTATGATAGAATTTTGTCTTGTAGTCATATTAAAATGATGATGAGTCAACCTGAATGAAGGATGAAAGTAAAATATTACGGGGGTTTTAATAGAGAAACAAAGTAGAAGATATGATGACACTAGTGTGGAGAGTAGAGTGTATAGAACTGCCGTCTACACCAGCTTTAGGTAAACTGTGTCATCAAGTGAAGAATCTCTACAATCGAACAAATTATCTCATAAAACAATCTCTTACTAAAAACAACAAATTTCTAAACTATTACGAGCTCAATAGACTACTCAAGCCTGAAGATTGTTACACAGTTCTCCCAGCACATACAGCTCAACATACGCTCAAACTGTTGGTGAGAAATTGGAAGGCGTATTTTCAGGCACTAAAAGAATGGAAAGCTCATCCTGAGAAGTTTCTAGGACAACCCAAAGCTCCACGATACAAACCTAAGGATGGAGAAGGAGTAGCGATTGTAACCAACCAACAAACTAGATTAAGGAATGGGTGGGTAATCCTACCCAGGAAAGTAGGATTTTACTACAAAACTCGTTTAACAGCTAGATGTAGATTGAAAGAAGTAAGAGTAGTACCTAGACAGGTTGGGTACACTCTAGAAATTGTTTATGAAAAATCCCTTTCGAAGCAAGTGAGAAAAAGAACTAGAAAGGGAGCTATAGATTTAGGGACTAAGAATATTGTGGCCTTCGTGGATAACCTCGGAAACCAACCGATTGTTGTCAAGGACCATGGAAAAGGGATCAAAAGTATTATCCAATTTTATCAAAAGAAGCAGAAAGAATTACGAGCACGGTACGTGCAGCAGCAGAAAAAAAGATTGAAAAACCAGCAGAAGTTAATGTATGGATCAGCTTACTATAAATTGCGTGAGAAATATAGGAAGAAACTCAAGAACGCTCTTCATCAATTGACAACTTATTTGGTCAAGGTATTTGTTGAACGAGAGCTTCAAGAAGTGATTGTAGGGTATAATCCTAAATGGAAACAACAGGTTAATCTGGGGAAGAAGACCACCCAGCTGTTTGTTAATATTCCCTTTCTGAAAATCATCCAACAGTTGAAGTATAAAGCGGAAGAACGAGGGATTCTCGTTGATACTGTACTTGAGAACTATACTTCCAAGAGTAGTTTTCTAGACAATGAGTTCCCTCAGAAACGATCAACTTATGCCGGTAGACGTTCTTCTCGTGGAATGTTCACTTCTACTCAAGGTTACAAAGTTAATGCTGATGTGAATGCTGCGTACAATATTCTAATTAAAAGCGATCCTAATGCACTTCCTCTCAGAGGTGCTGATGGGGTAGGAGGGTACGTGATGTATCCATGTAGGGTGTGTGTGGACCCACCAGGAATGATACCCACATCGACTATGAAACATGCTCAACGATGTAAAGTTTATATGACTACATGACAAAAACTCATCATGAAACGCCCCGAACTAATGGGAAATAAAGCAGAGAAACTTATCACTTTCATCTATTATAGAGATCTTAAGAAAGGTATTGATTTTTATGAAAACTTCCTTGGCTTCCCAATGGAAATCGATCAAGGTTTTTGCAAAATATATAGAATATCAGAAGCAGGTTATGTTGGTATAGTTGATGAGAAGAAAGGGATGCATAAATGGAATGAAATCAAACCAGTTCAAATTTGTATTCGAGTTCCAGATGTTGATGTTTTTTACGAATATTGTAAACAAGCTAATGTTGATGGACTCTCTGAGATGTTTGTAAATAACGAAATCAAAATCAAGGCATTTGTGTTTAATGATCCAGAGGGATACCAGATTGAAATTCAAGAATCGATTGAATAATCACAAGTTGGCTCTGAGTCTTTTATTGAACATTCTTTACACTCCAAATAGGGAGAGTCTCCTCGAAGGATATTGTAAAGGTAAATTCCTGGTAGAAGAAGTAAGAAAAGACCAATTTGAACTAACATGGCATAATTTCCCAATTGAGAAATAGAAGATACTTGAACTATTAGTGAGATGTAAGCTCCCAAACCTATACCTAAGAAGAATCTGAATGAAGCCTTGATTAATTTCAACTTTGGTTTGAGTAAGACTTGTATCAATGCTATTCCAACACCAAAAGCTGCAATTGCACCAATTATGTAAGGGAATTGTTTAAAGTAATTAAGCAATGAGAAGAAAACTATTGTGTAAGAGATGAATCCTATAAATACACTCGTACACCCAACACAGAGAAATAGTTGTCCAATTTTAAAGATATGATTATCAAACTTTATACATGAAGGATGATGAGCTAAATATCTTATCGAAAAGATTCGCATTCTCTCAGAGAAACTTTTCTTCATTTCTTTTCTAGTTTTTCTTACATCAGAATTTGACAAGATTGATCCTACCCTAAACTCTGTATTCACTTAGGTAATAGTAATTCATACTCTCGATATCAATTTCGATTAAATCTCCATTTCTTAATCTCTCAATTGGAGATCCTAATGATGGAAGAGCACTAGAACTTACTACTATTGAGTCATCTGTTTTATACAGCTTCATTGTGAAATAAAGGGGATCTTTTCTATAAAACACACCTATCCAAGCTTTCTTTGGAGAGGCTAGTATAAAATTAGCTGCAGTATAATCCCAATATTCTAAGATCTTGGTGAGCATCTGTTTATCCACTTTCCACTCATTTTCTCCCATCTCTGTCAATAAAGCATAAAAGTACTTCTCAGAATCTGTAGAACCTTTTAAGAAAAACTTTCTATCATTATAGTTCTTTATTTGACTTTTTATGGTACCATTATGTCCAAAAACATATTCATCTCCATTATACCAGTAGAAAGGATGATTATTCTTGATGCTAACTTGGATGTTAGGTGATGCTTGTCTTGCATGAACAAAGAGAACATTGGTATCTAATTTTGCTATCTCATCTAATGGATCACGATGAAAGATCGGTTCACGATATCTATGGATTTCAAAATGATCTTTCTTTACATATGCATACCCATAACCATCTTTATGTTGCTCTAGTTTTGTTTCATTTCGCTCATGAACATCTAACTTTACTCCCCCAACATAGTCTGAACAAGAACCAATATATTCTTCTAAGGTTTTTTTCGAAACAATTTGACCAATATTTAGAAAGAGTCTACACATTTTGTTCCACAAATAACAAAAAGCAAGCAGTATTTAATTTTAACCCTTGACTTATTATTCTAATAGATGCTTTCAATCACTCATATCTACAGCAACAATTCGTTCAGATTCTTCCTGTTGTTTCTTAATATTAACTACATAATCTTTTTTCTTAACAAAGAAGAGTATAACTAATGCAGAAAGAATCATAATAGAGGTTGTAATTATCAGTAAAACTTCAAGTCCAAAAATATTCACATTACCAATTGACCATAATGGAGTTGCTCCTCGAAATTGTCCATATAACACTCCTCCAATTATTGGACCTAAGACTGCACCAAAGTTGTTGAACATTTGAACATTGCCAAATTCCATTCCTCTTACTTCATCCTTAACTAAATCAGCTTGAAGAGCTCTAAAAGCAGGCATGTTAATCTGTTGAATTAGCTGTCTGATAATGAATAGAGCTATCAAACCGTAAGCAATCATTTGGAAACCTAGGAAGAATAGTAGAATAGCTGAAAGGATTCCTGATATAACAACAAGAATCTTCTTACTAGTTTTATCTGCAAGATATCCCCCTAGTGGATTAAATGTTACACCAGCTATTCCAGATATTCCAAATATAATTCCTACAGTTTCAGCTGTAAGTCCATAACTATCTACTAGAAACAGTGATAGAATTGGGAAGACCATTGCAAAATTAAAACCATTCGTGAAACTCAAGAAATAAATTGATTTCAGACTTCCAGATCGTTCTCTCCAGAAAGAAGGTCTCAAAAGTTTTGGTATTCTTATGCGGAATTTACCAAAGGTTTTCAGTACTTCAACCAAAGCTTTCCATAAATCTTTCAAATTCATTCTTGTCTTTCCTGTCTTTGGATCTATTACCATGAAATTGAAAGCTAAGAATGAAAGAAAAGATAAAGCTCCTAGAAGGAAAAAAGTTACTCTGAATGCTGCAACATCACCTACAACCATAAGCTTCGACAGTGAAAATAACCCACTTCCCAGAAAAGGACCTATTGCCCACCCAAGAGATTGTGATAGTATAAACCAACCTAGATTTCTACCTCTTTTTTCATCTTCAGAGATATCAACAATGGCTGATTCCGCGACAGGCCAAACTAAGGCTGAAGCAACTCCTTGAAAGAATCTGACTAGAAACAGTGACCAAAATGCTTTAGCTAAACCAAATCCGAAAGTTAGAAAGACATACATAGCCAATCCAACAACAATAACTGGTTTTCTTCCTTCAGCATCACTAAGACGACCAAAAATTGGAGCTAATATTGCTCTAGAAATCATCATTGCAGAAGTGAGCAGACCTATTTGTGTTGTAACATCTATGGTTAAGGATCCCCAATGAAAATCATAGAAAAAGAGATCTGCATAAATAGCCATAAATGGTAAAATGGCACCCCAGCCCAAGTTTATGATGAAACTTGATAACATTAGACCAAATAAAGTCTGTCTCTCTTTCCGCATTAAATTTTCGTTCAAAAATTAGTTTTAAAAAGATATAGATGATACTGTTAATTCCTTCGTTTAAGTTTAGGGATTAAAGCTCCAGTCCTCTTTCGATATTCAATGTATTTATCTCCAAACCTTTTAACAAGATCATTTTCTTCAATTGGAATATAAATTACAGTGTAAAGAGAAACGAATATAATAGTCCATATTACCAAAAACCAAGAATTGACAAAGAAACCAATTGCAATATAGAAAGGCATTTCACCGAGAACACCAGGGTGTCTAATATGATTGTATATTCCACCGAACATCTCTCGATCTTTTTCTGGTTTCATATGTTCTTCTCCTCCATCTCTCAAGGCCAAATAGGTGAATATTGAACAAGGAATTAAGATGACAACTCCAATCATTATACCTACCCAAAATTTCTCACAAATCTCCCATGATATCAGTTCGATTGGATACCAAATCCACAATATCATATTCACTATCATAAACACAACAAAGATAGCCATAGCAATTCGAAGATAATAGCAGAATTTCCATGCCTTCTCACCATATCTTCTAAAAAGAGTAACAGGGATAACACTGACAATACTCATTATCGAGAATAGTAGAGCATTGACATTCATTAAGATAAAATTTATCCAACTAAACTCCATTTTCATTTCCACTAAGCTTGTTCCAACTATTATAATTTTCGATTAGATTTAGCTGAACAATCCTTTAATAGCCTGTAGTAAATTTCTTAAGATGAATAATTTCTCAGATGAACGAGATAAGTTGTCTAAACTGGTACCTCTTGAAGCTAGTGATGCTTTCATTGGTATGTATTATTTGACAAGCCCGTTTAATTTTGATATTATTTTGCCTGATCGAAAATTAACAAAAGTAATGGAAAAAGAGCTACTGACGAAATACAATAAAATTATAATCGATAATAAAGTGATAAACGAAATTATTGATACATTGCTTTATTCGGATAATTATTTGCTTTGGTGTAATGCTATCTACATTGCAGTATATTTGGACAAAGAAAAACATCAAGAAAGAATAGATGAACTAATTGCAGAACGTAGTGAGTACATTAACACAATTAGACTTTCAGAATTACGTAAAAGTTCCAGAAAGAATTAACTCCAAAATCTAGCTCTTTAGAACTAATGATTTTGAATGTGAATCCAGTGAGAAAATAGTATTTACGATTTTTCTTCGTAACCCTAACATTTTTTTATATCTGTTTAGATGAGAACTTATGCTCGACTACAACTATACACGTGCAGCAAAAGTACTTCCCTCGGAAGATTCAGTAACAATCCGAGGATGGATCTATCGAATCCGTAAAATGAAAGACAAAATCTTTGTCGTTTTACGAGATGCTTCTGGCATCATCCAATGTATAGGTCAGGAAGGTAATCTTTCTCCTGAAGCTTGGAAAATGTTGAATGAAGCTGCAATTGAGAATTATATAATAGTTGAAGGAAATCCTGTAGAGGATAATAGGGCAGTCAATAATGTAGAGGTTAAACTCTCCAACTTCATGCTTATGCATAAAGGAGAAACTTTCCCAGTTGCTAAAGATCAAAGCAAAGAGTTCATGCTTGATAACACTCATTTATTTGTGAGAAGCTACAAAGCAACCAATGTTTGGAAAGTCAAAGCATCTGTCTTACGTGCAGCAAGAGAATGGTTCTTTGAGAACGATTTCTACGAGACAACACCACCAATACTTACAGGTTCAGCTTGTGAAGGAGGTTCAACTCTATTCAGTTTGAAATACTTCGATCATACAGCTTATCTGAGTCAGAGTATTCAACTTTATCTGGAAGCACTCATTTACAGTTTAGAAAAAGTATATGCAATAACTCCTAGCTTCAGAGCAGAAAAAATGAGAACCAAAAGACATGTGAATGAATTTTGGCACAT
>JAEOSZ010000073.1 GCA_016840095.1 Candidatus Heimdallarchaeota archaeon | reverse complement strand
TTGAGATGGGAACTAAAGGTAACAAACAAGCTCTCTCTGACATTGGTGTTGGTGCTCTCTGTGCTTTAACTGGTCTTAAATCTGCTATGCATAATGTTGAAATCAATCTAGGTTGGATTAAAAACAAGGACGCTGAATATGCTGAAAAAATGTATGCAGAACTTGAAAAACTAGTTGAAGGTCTTGAAGAAAAAGTTAACAAGTTAGATGAAGAAATTAAAGCTACATTCTAATTTTACCTCATTTTCTTTCTATTTTTATTATTTTTCCGAATTGTATTTATAATATCAGAGTACATTGATTTCTGATAAAAATTGAAACTGACCATTAAAAAATTACTTGCAATATCTTTAGTCACACTGCTAGTTCTTTCCTTGGTTATAACTATACTCAATTTCGTCCCGAACATTTTCAAAAAATCTTTAATTCAAATTGATGATGATGAAGATTGGGATAAATATATTAGAGAAGATTTGGTGATAGGGACAGGCTCTTTTAATGATCCTTATATCTTTGAGAATCTAGTAGTAGTTTCAAAGCTTAAATTTGGTATTCATATTTCAAATACACTGAAGAATTTCATCATTAGGAATTGTTCGATCTCAACTTCAAGCATTAGCATCTCAATTTCCAATGTTGAAGATAGCAATGTCTTAATTCATAATAATTCATTAGAAGCAAGAGATGAATATGGAACTGGTATTTATTTATATCAATCTGATCATATAACTGTTCAAAATAACACGATATCAAGATGTAAAACTGGAATAAATCTAGACTGGTGTCATGATATCTCAGTTTTTAATAACTCTATAACTTCAGATGGTTCTGGTGTTTATTTCTATGGCAGTTACTATCATGTTTATGTTAATAATAATTCATTTTTCTACTGTGGCATATTTTTCTATTTTTCTTTATCCGAAATTGAATTGTATTTCTATAGTGAGAATTTTAGTTTAGATAACAACTTAGTAAATGATAAATTACTCTTAATCCTAACAGACATAGATAATCTCACCTTAACTGAAGATGTTTTTGGACAAATCTACTTGATAAATTGTTCTAATATTCTTCTAGAAAATTTGAACCTCTCAAAATCGACACTTGGTCTTCAGATGTATGAATGTTATAATATTACAGTATCTAGCTGTATTTTTGAGGACATATTTGAAATAGGATTGGATATTGATGATGGAGAAAGAATTAGCATTCACAACTGCACTTTTTCTAATACAAGAATAGGAATATATGCTAGTTTTGTTTCTGGGTTAAATGTTACTTACTGTCAAATCAAAGAAAATTACTATGGATTAATTCTCCATTTATACAACAAAACTGGGACAAATTATGTTAATTCTGTCCACCATAATACTTTCATAAATAATGCTTTTCATATTGATTCTTTCTCTTTCCTGGATGACTTGAATTTTCTAATGTATGATTCTATTACTCTTGAAGGCAATTATTTTGATAACTGGGAAGAAATCAAGGACATTTTTCCATATAACTTGGATTTATATCCTCTAACTATTCCGCCAGTATACGCCTTTAATTTTTAATCTGTCAATATCTCAAAGGAATATCATGAATTTTTATTCCTTTTTTCCATTTTTCATTTTCTTTATCCTTTAAATCCATAAACAGTTCAACATGACCAACAATGTTGAATCCTTTTTCGTAAAACATGTTGAAAGCAGTTTTGTTTCTAGCAACTGGTCTAATGGAAAGGAATTTGAGTTCCATGTCTGAAGCATATTCGATAATAAATTGGAGCAATCTACTTCCAATCCCCTTTTCTCGATAAGATGAGTTTACAATTATAGGTTCTACTTCTGCTGTTTTTCCTTTAATTATTAATCCTATCAATCCCACAACTACTTTGTCAACCTCAGCTACCCAGATATTTTCATCTCCAAATTCATTCACATGATCTATGAACCCTTGACCTAGATTCTCCCCTCCTATAGTATCATCCTCATAGATTTCTTGATGATATTTGGTAAGTTCAATCCATAATTTATGACATGAGTCATAATCTGTTCCTACGTATCTGCGAATCTTAACTTCCCCAAGCATCTTTCTCAAAGTACTTATAGAAATTTATTCTATAAACTTATGCTAATTCAGAAAAAGATTCGTTGATTTTCATACGTTTAATATACTCCCAGTCTAACTATATTTTTATATTGATAATGTAATGTTTAATTGAAAATGACAGGACAGATAGCTGATTCCTTTCTATATGATGGAGATGTGTATTCACTTATTGGATATACTGAGGGTGAACCTTTTACTCCACTAGATTATAATATCGAACCAAAAGCACCTCATACAGCATGTTGGAGAGGTTTTGTATTATATTATAGGTTAGATAACAATAAATTATTACTTCAGGATATGCAACTTAATGCTGAAGAAGGTCTTGAAATCAATGGTGTAAAACCTAAAAAAACTGAAGACAGTTTTAATTTTCATTATCAAGATATTAATCTAAAATTGGATTATACAGGTAAAATAAAAATTGCTAAGGACTTTATACAAGAAATGTATGTTCATATGGGTTTTCAAAGGTCATCAGCTTTCCGCACAGTACTTGAAATTGAATTTAAGGATGGAGATTTAGTAGCTGTTAATGATCTTTCTGAGAAAATGAAGAAGCGTAGAAAGAAAAATCCTACTGAAGATGCAGAACCTCAATCAACCAAAGAAAGCGACATCATGACATGGATTAAAAGAACTTTCTCGAGAAATTATGATAAGAAAGAAGAATAGGAATTCTGTTGTTTCGATGCTTTAAAATATGTTTCAATGTTTAAGGTTTTATCATGAATTTAACTGCTAATTTAGGGAAGTTGTTAGAGCCAATAGATTACACTATTGAAGCTCCAATGAACTTTAAATTAGCAGCTGTCCTAGTACCTATTTTCATTGATGAAGAAAAGATTCTCTTCACAAAACGAACTGAAAATCTTTCTCACCATCAAGGACAAATTGCTTTTCCAGGTGGTAGATATGATGAATCTGATGGAAATTTAGTTGAAACAGCTCTTAGAGAAACTCATGAGGAAGTAGGTATTGATCGCAAGTCTATATATGTACTGGGTAGTCTTCATCCATTATTTGCTACGAGTATGCACTATGTTTATCCACTAGTAGCTTTTGTAGAAAATGATGTAGAACTCAAACTCAATCCTGCTGAGGTACAAGAAACCTTCTTTGCAGAGATTAACCATCTTTTACAACCAGAAAATCATTTATCTGGAATCTTTTACAACCAAGAATATATGTACTATAATGTTGGAAAATATAAAATCTGGGGATTAACTCATCTTATACTAACTGATTTACTTAAGAGATTAAAGAGATAAACTAGCTTTTGTCTTGCTTTTCTATTTCATCTATTATGTCTCCAGCTATTGTTTCAGCAAGTTCATCTATCATTCCTTCATCTAGAAGCTCTTCTCCTGTGTCTTCATTTTCTTCTGTATCAGGCATTATTAAAACAGGGATTCGTTGATCTTTGAGGAAATACTCAAAAGCTTCTGGCTGAGCCATTGCGTCCATTAAATTACCAACTAATTCATTATAAGCTTCTTCTAGTTGTGTTATTGTGTCTTGCATCTCCTGCCAGGGATAATATTCGCTTTTGTTTGAATAGAAGTGTTCAACCATTTCCTCTGGACTAATGAATTGTTGTTCGAGCTGATATCTAGACTTTGAAAGACGAGCTATGTTAGAACGATATTTATCTAGCATTTGACCACTTTTTTGCATGAATTGCTTAAAAGAAATCTTCTCCATAAGTACAAGAAGTAGTTCAGACATATAACTTATTCGTAGACGGAAATCATTCTACGATGGAATAAACTTCTTAAAGGAAAGATTTCACATTGAAGTATGTTTGATCAGCTTCAACTACCTGCAAATTTGTGCAATTTGATGGTCTCTATTACCCCTTTGCTTGGTATTAGTGGAACCATCGAAGAACACAGACTCCATGTTCTAACAAAGTATTTTCCTATTACTAAGAACAGAATAATCATTGCTTTTTCAAACAAAGAAATTCCTTCTGAATTAACTCTCAATGTTCTTAGAAAAGGAGAAGATAACAAGATTCTTGCAGCACTAACTGAACAATCTCTTGATAGCCAGAATCTTAAGAAAGGTGGAAGAATCGAATCACCTCTCTACATCCATTCTGTTGTTTCATTTGAGGTCAAATTACTTCAAATTCTTGATATTGAGAGCGAGGAGTATTTAGCAGTTTTTGAAGTTGTTAATGCTAGTGGAGTTGCTGGATTAGATCCAGATTTCAATGATAATATTACATTAGCAAAAACTTTAGAAGTAATGTCTTTAACTGCAGTTGACACTTACGTGATAAAAAGAAAATTAGAGAAGTAAAAGTGTGATAACATGAGCTTTTCAAAGAAGAAAAAATATGTAAAATATGAGCTTAGCTACAAGCAGAAGCAAAAATTATTCAAAACTGCTCAGAAGAATGATTCAAATCCTGATAAAATTGTAAATCAGATTGAGGAATTTCTTGATAGTTTTTCAGAATATAATGAAACAGATCTTTGGGAAAAATTACTTTCTTTTCTTCATTTGAAGATGCTTGAAGATAAAATTAACCAAAAATCTGATGATATTATTGAAACAAAGAAGAAAATCAATAGAGAAAAGAAACATCTTGGAGAATATGAAGAGGATTATTTAGCCATCGTTGAATTAAGTAGAGCTTTAGATTCTTTGAATAAGGTATAGGTGAAGAAAATGAGCGAAAAAAGAAAATTCAACGTCTGGATACCTGATTCAATAGCTGATTCGATTCCTGATTTATCTGACCTAGTTGACCAACTTATCTATTACTACCCATATTTGATGAAAGTTGACTGCGATGAACTGATAAAGAAGAAGGACCTTGAAGAAGAATTAGATGAGGTAAACAAAGAGTTTTTTCAAATTAGTCAAGTTCACGGAAAACTAAGACAAGAATTTGGAGTAGTTCATTTTGAAGGAAATGAATTGTATACTCGAAATACTTTGACAGGACTAAAACTTGGAATGCTTATGAAGAAATTAGATAGAGCAAAATCTATTTGGGGAGACAAACTTAACTTAGATTATAATTCAGCCAAAGAAATGATTAAACATTATTCTGATAGATATTTATTAAAAAGAGAAGAAGAAGATTTTTGATTTTCTAATTCTTCAAAAAGAAGAGGAATGAGGATTCTCACTCTTCAGTTATGTCAATTTGAAGTGGCTGTTTCTTAGACGACCTGAATGCTAATCTTAACAGTAAAGGTGTCAAGAATACTGTAATTAACACTAGTAAAATTACAACAGAATATAGTTCATTAAAGAACATCAATTGTTGAGAGTCTGTAAACATTGTCAATCCTGCAGATAAGCCAATTGCAGCTATTACTAGTGTAATCTCTCCTTTAGGCATCATCCCTAAAGCTATTCTTCCAGAAGACAAAACATCAGGTTTCCTTCTGTCCCACCAGCTTCTAACACGTTTTTCTTTCTTATCTTCTACTAATGTAGATGGATCAGATTCAGTTTCAGTATTCTTACCAAATCGTTGTCTTGTCTTAATGATGAATCTTTGCAATGGATTGGTTGAAAACATTGCACCTGTGAAAGAACCAGTGACTTTAGAGATTATTATCAGTGGAATCAGTATAATCAGAAGAGGATTGAATTCTTCCAGAATGAATGAACTTCCCACTGAGAAGAAGAACAATGGAATGAATGCACCTTCACCAATCTTCGTAAATGTTTCCAGAGGAACACTCATCAGAAACCTGTTCCTTTGCATTCCAACACCAAGTAGAAAAGCTCCTATAGCAGCTGAGACTCCTAGAAATTCAGCAAAGAAACCTGTAACTAGTAGAATCGCAAGAATTATCCCCACAGAGAAATAGCTTGTTGATGCTAAAGAAAAAGTGCTGAATCTCTTTTCGAAAAATTCTAACATTTTAGGAAGCAAATATAGAATAACAACTATTAGAACTATAATAAAAGTGACTTGTAGTATAATGCTAACTGCTGGACTTAGACCTGAATCAGAGTTGCTTGAGAAGAGAATACCAGAAACAACAAGCAAGAGTAGTAACCCAAGAAAGTCATCAAAAACCGCTAAACTCAATAATGTTTGGCCTTCTTTCGAATTTAGTTTTTTCATGTTTCCTAACGTTCTAACTGTAGTACCAATACTAGTTGGTACGAAAATTAATGCAAAGAAAGCTGACATTCCAATTATCTCCTTGGTTCCGAATCCAACATTTCTGGCAGTGAAATTAAATAATGAAAAACTTATCAATAATCCTAAACCATAGGTTATAGTAACGTCAATTAAAGAAATGAAAAGATTTCTTTTTCCTGCTTTTCTAAGCTCACTTGTCTTAATCTCCGAACCAACAATAAATAATAGAAATAATATTCCAATCTGTGCTAGAGGTTCAATGCTTTCTTTCATCATCTCAAAGCTAAATGTATGAGTTGAATCTAGGTTGAATCCATGGAAACCTGCTAGCTCAAAAATAGGCCCACCAAAGAGAAAACCTGCAAACAATTCTCCAAGAATAGAAGAGAGTTTTATTCTCTCGAACAATTCCCCAAGGAGTCTTGCTGAAATTAGTGCAATGCCGATATAAAGAAATATAGTGAAATCGAAAGTCATGTTCTGCACCTATATTAATCATCCATATCTATACATGCTCCAAACCAGTTTTCTCTGAGTAACTCTATAATATCTCTGAGAAAAATCATTCCTTTGATTTCATGTTTTCTATCGATTCTTCTGGGGAGATAAGTAGTGTTATATTTATCCATTAATCCAGCTACTCTTTCAATATCATCTTCATCATTAACTATAGGAACACCACTATTTACCAAATCGAAAGCAGTAATACAAGAAAGAACATGAGTTTGAGCAAACACATCAGTAATATCAGTTTTTCTAGGTTTCAGCAAAGATAGAAGATTTCGAACAGATATAAGACCTTGAAATTCATCTTTATCATTGTATACCATTGCAACAGGTTTACCCTCTTCTAACAATAAATCTAGTAGATCACTACAACCTACATCTTCATTAACTTTGGATACTTCTCGAAGTGGGAAATCTTTTGCTTTCATTTCCTTAACTTTGGAGAAGACATCTTCCATCATTTCTTCCATGTTTGAGATAAATAAGTGAAATATAAAATAGTTTTGTAGTGTTAAAAGTTACTACTTCTTCTTTTTTTCATTATTATTCTTCCCGAAGCTATGTTTCATCTGCCGAAACACTTTGCCAACCCTACTGAAACTAACTAATTTTTCACTTGATTCTTCTGATGAAGGTTTATCTACAGCAGCTTCATAAGGAAGTTCTTTAGTTTCTGCTTCAAGCTTCTCTGCAAGTTCGTCTCTACCTGTTGCATGAGCAATATCAATTTGATCCTCCTTACATGCAGCTTCTCCACATCTATGTATTGCCCATCTCACTAGAAGTGGTCCGATTATCTGGACAATTATGATAGTTCCTGTTATTGTTGTAAGGATTAAATTAGCTTGAGCTGCAAGACTTAATGTTTGACCAGGTGGGATCCAGTGGATATCTTGGAAAACATAATCAATTTCTACAGCTAAACCTAATGCAACTCCAGCTTGACTAAACAGGCATAAACCAAGATATTTACTTATAGCTGGTTTGCATTTTACAGCTCTTGCTGTCGCACTTACAAAACCAACTTTACCAATTGTTCGACCAACTAGATATACTGTTCCAATAACACCTATACTTAACAAACTCGCAGGATCCATATTGAATCCAACCATAATAAAAAAGATAGCAATAATTGGTCCTCCTATTTTGAAAATATCGTGAAATACACCTGCCGTGCTTTTCTTTCCAAAAGATGCCAAGACTGCTCCAAATAACATTGTTCCTAGAATAGCTGAAATCTCCAAGAAAAGAGCAATACCTATGATAACAACTAAAATGCCAATAACAAATTCTAGCATCTCACCATGATCTTTGACTTGATTGACAATATAAGTTACTATAACTCCAGCAGCTATTCCTATTGCCATAGCAACTCCAACTTCATATGCAAATTCAGTAAAAGTATGAAGAGCACTGAAATCGTTTCCAGGAACAGAACCCAATGTTACATTGGTTGTTATTTGAACAAGTAAAATTGCAACAATATCATCGACTGCTAGAATGAATAGGACTGCTTGCGTTAAAGGTCCTGATGATTTGTACTCCCATAATATGTCTGCCGTAGCTGCAGGAGCTGTAGCACTTCCAAGTGCTCCTAAGATGAATGCAAAATTCCAACCTAATGGAGTTAACAATCCTACTAGTAGAGATACAACAAGGAAAGTTCCTATGCTATCAGCAAACAAAACAAATAGAATCCTTTTATCTATTTTCTTTAACTCCTTCCAAGATAACTCTGCACCTATGTTGAATCCTATTATACCTAGAGCAATGGTGACTAGAGGATGAGATAATTTTTCTATAAAATCATACGATACAAATTCTCTGAGATACCTATTCGGTAAACCTATGATAAATCCAGAAATAATAAAACCCAAAACTTGAGGAATACGAATTTTCTTGAACAAGTGTGCTCCCAAAAATCCGAAAACCAAAATAGAACCTAGTTCTAATATGATTAACCCCAAGTCAGTCATTTTCATGTTCCGAGAAGAGCCATCCTATTTATTTCTTTGGATAATTATACATATTATTATTTTTTCTTTCTTATAATTATTTAATTATTTTAATAATCGTTCAGTTGCCTAAATAATTGTAAGAAAAGTTCTTAAAATGGTTGAGTGAGTTTAAACAGAAGATCATTCATTATTGTTCCAATATTGAGTCTTTCATATCTCTGTTCAGGTGGTTATTTGGTTAGTAGTACACTACAGTGGGCTGGAATTATTTTAATAATTATTGTAGTTGTACTTAGTATTATTGGTCTTATGGTTGAAAAGATAGATACTCCAAAAATAACAGTTATTGGAGCTGTAGTTGCTGGATTCATTTTTAAATTTATGACAGATTGGGATCTATTATTGGAAGCGAATTCTATTAGAGAAGAAATTCCAAACAACTTTTTAGAAGCATTAGCTCAGATGATTGATGTAGATGTAATCTTAATTATCTTCTCAGTAAGTGTAATTGTTTCAGTTACAAAGAAGTCTGGATTTTTTGATCTTATTTCACTAGCGATTGTCAAAAGAACTAAGGGTGATCCAAAAAAACTTATGATATCTTTAGGAGGATTCAGTTTCCTATTAAGTATGTTTTTTGATAATCTGAGTGCAATTATCATCCTTGGATCTTTAACAGTAATAGTGTGTAAAGAATTAGATTTGAGACCTCAACCATATGTTTTGTTTGTTGGAACGAACACGATAATAGGCGGTCTTCCTACTCCCGTTTCATCTTTACCTAACTTAATTTTTTACAAATCTTTTCTCAATTTACTTGAATCAAATCCTTCGTACGAAGCTGTAGCTAATATCAATTTTCTAAAATTTACCTTAATCATGTTTCCAGCTGCTCTGATCTTCTTTGCAGTTGCAGTTGTGTATTTCTTCCTCTTGTATAGAAAAGAGCTTTTCATCTCTATTCCAGAAGAAAAAATCGAGCAAATCAAACGTATCAATATCTGGACAAGTGTAAAGAAAAAAACTGATGTTTACAAGTCAGTTGCATTAATTGTTATTCTTTTTACAGGGTTTATTCTTTCAGATTTAATTGGCATTGGAATGGGTTTCATAGCTTTGTTTGTAGCAATGTTAGCTTTGGTACTATTCAATGACAATTTGGTCGAATTTATCAAAGAAGGAATAGAATGGGAGATGATAGTATATTATGCAGGTCTTTTTGTACTGATGGGTATTTTCATTGGAGTTGGGTCTCTTCAACCAATCAATACTACATTGAGTGATATGATTGGAGTTGGAGCTACGACTGGAACATTAATATTAGTTGCATTAATTGTAGGACTAATCGGATTACCAGTTGCAGGATTTCTTGATGCTTCTTCTGCAGCTATTTTGTTCTCTCAGATCTTCGGAAAAATAGTGAGTAATATAGGTATGCAAAATCTAGGATTATGGTTTGCTTTTGTCTTTGCAGGGAATATGGGTGGTTCTCTCTCTCCAATTGGTTCAATTACGATTTTGATTGCTATTAAGGTTCTAAATAGAGAAGGAGATGATATTACTTTTATGCAATATGTTAAGAAAACACTAGGTTTAACAATCATCCATGCTCTCTTAGCAATTGTATATTCCTTCGTTTTGATTGCTATATTTGCTTAGGTAAAAATCTCTTTTTGAAGTATTTCTCTAACTTGTTTCCTCTTATTTTTTCCCATGAGATTTATTAGAAAATAGTTCCACCAAGTAAATCTTTTCTTCTTGATGTTCTTTCTTCCTAAAGACTCTTGGAAAACTTTTTCTCCAATCTGACTTCGAATAATTGCTATATTCGACTTCAGACCAGATCCGCCTATTGAGATATCACTGTGATATCCAGTATAATCAGGACAAACTCTTCTACAGTTTTGTTTTGATTTACTGGTGAGGATTCTTCTTGCAGAGAAATCAAATTGTTTTCCTTTCTTCGTTGTATAGATATACCTCTGTTGATCCTGAGGATTCAATCTCCAGTATTTCTTGATTTTTTTTCTTTGAACTGAAAGATCTGTTAAAGAATCAACTACCCCAGTTTTCTTGAAGAATTTAATGACATCCTCTCTTGAAGGTAATCCGCTACCACAAAATAAAGTTAGAACTAGTTTAATTTTGGAAACATATTTTTCAGTACTGGGATTTTCTCTCATTTTTGCAATAACATAAGCTTGGCAAGGAAGAGTTGTTATTCCTACAGAATGCACATTATCATCGGTTAAGATTTCTCCTAATTTATCGAGAGATAATGTGGGTAGATATTTACTCCCTCCTGTTTTTAGAAGTTGCTTTTCAGTTTTTACAATTACTCCAGATGGAAACGTTTCATTTTTATCAAAATCAGTAACTATTGCAGTGTCAATTAAGCCTATATCAAAAGCTGTTGAGAGAATAGATAGGGTTGTTCCTCCTACCATTGCTGTTTCTTTAATTAGAGGCTTAAGAGTCTCACAAATAAAAATATCTCTAAATTCTCCAAGTGGTACATGTTTCAATTTTTTATCATATTGTTTGATTTTGGAGTTATCCCTTCTATCAGTGAGGTTAGGAGCATATCTCTCTTTGTGATTCTGAGAACAAATATCTAAACACTTACTACAGAAAATGCACTTGCTATTAACTTGAATCTCTCCACCTCTGTATTCAATTGCATCAGTTGGGCATACTAATTTACAGACTCCACAGTAGTTGCAAAATCCATTATCATGGATGTCTTGAACAGATTTACTCTTGTCTTTGAAAATTGAAATGGATTTGGAGACATCTGATCGAGGCAATAGGGACCACACTCTAATAACTGGTTGTTAGATAACAGAAATATAAATATAACTGCTAGAGAATGAATGTGCAATAAGTCCTGTAACAGGAGAAATCGACACTATGAACCAAAATCTACCTTCTGTACTGATAATAAGCTCATGTGGGAAACTCAAGACTATATCTCTTCCAAATCAACCCACTTGCAAAGATCTAGAGGGACATGAGCAAAGAGAAGCAGCTAAGAGAGAATTCAAACAACACAACACTAAGGCTGGTTTACTCTATACTGGAGAACAAGCTAAATTCATTCGAAAATCAGTTGATGTTTTAAGGACTTATTGTTCAGTAGATTATAAAATTCTCTCAGCAGGCTTTGGTTTAGTAGATGAACATGATCTTCTCCCTCCTTATGACTGTTCTTTTACTGATAAAACTACAAAAGAGATACTAACTATGGCTGAAGGACTTTTCATACTTGAAGGAGCAAAACAATTAGCTAAAAAAAAGTATGATCTTGTCTATCTTGCATTAGGAAAAAATTATTTAACAGCACTTGGAGACTTAGGGATTCTTGCGTCCAATTCTGATCAAGTTATTCATTTCAATCCAAACCTAAGAACGGAATCTTCAAACATAGTTTCAGTTAATCAAAAACCAATTGTAGAGAAAGAACATAACCAACAGATCTTCAAGGTTCCAATAGGGGGATATATCCGTGCAAAAGGTTCTCTTTTATTGAATTATGCTCTGGATTTGAAAGAAAAAAATAGTAATCCTAGAAAAATAGATTTTAGAAGATGGTGGGATCAAAAAAAAGCTCTTTTTTGAGCGTTTTTTAGGCTTTTATATTGAATTCTCTATAGTTTTAAGATGGGTTAATGGCTACTTCGAGTGAAATTTCTCTTGCTATGAAAAATATCAAAAGAGTACTAACAGATGATGAGATAAAAGAAACTGCAACTTCTTGTAATGGAATAAGAGCTATCAAAACAAAAGAAAACGAATCCAGAGAAAAATACATTGCGAATTTCAAAGACAGATATGATATCTATATGCGTACTATAAAAGCTATTGAAGAAGTTACAGAAGAACTGCATAAGAGTCTCTCGATAACAAAATCAAAAGTAAGGGAATTAGCTATACTTGGTTTGAGAACAAAACAAGAAGAACTCGGTGTAAAAAGATACTTGTTAAATCCTGTAAAATATTCTTTCATGAAAACTATTGTTAATTGGATTGATAATCCTTCAGCTTTAAAGATAAAATCAGTTTACACACCAAGAACTAAAGTTCAAGAAGAAGGTAAGGAAAAAACTAAGAAAAATAAAACCAGTTCTGCTGTAAAAGCTGATGCAAAACCTAAACCAAAACCTATGCCTAAACCAAAAATTCAGGAAACTTCTCTTGATATCGATTTGAAGATTTTATCCAAAGAGAAAGCAAATAGCTCTTGGAAAATCAGTTTTAAAATAGAAAATAGAACAGTTTTTCCACTACAAAATCTAGAGATAAAAATCTATGATGAAAACGATGATACTGTTAGAGTGAAAACTGCTTCTGGAGACTTAATAGAAGCAGCTAATGGAGTTATCTACATACGTTTTATTCCAGCCTCTATGACAGATGATTTTTATAAAGCCAAATTTGTAGTTACAGTTTCTGAAGTTGCCAATATTCAAGATGGAATGACATTTTCTGTAAAACAAGATTGCCCAGCTTTGAAGAAAGTAGTAAGCTCAATTTTTGATTTGTAGATTGAAATTAAGAAACAAATTCATAGTGTTTTGGAAATAAATTTAAAAAAGAGTAATCCTCAGAACACTATATGAGTTCAAAATTCGAGGAATTTGCTTCTATTTTACATGTTCAGGTTGCAGAAGATGGTCAGGATATTCTTCGTGTTCTTTACTTCGAACCCGAAGGAGAAATCAAAGACACTTTAGTCTTACTACCAGGATTTGGCTCTTTGCCCAGCGCTTGGGATGATGTCTTGTTAGAAATGATGAAAGATCATAGAATCTACGTTATAGAGACAAGAGAAAAACATACAGCTCAACTAAGAAAGAAACCTGATCTAGGACCAGAACGATTCGCAAGAGACATTGCTGAAGTAATAGATTACTTGATGCTAGAAGACTATTTGATGATAGCATCTAGTTATGGTGCTGGTTTTACTTTGCTTGCAATGAGTATGGGAATAATGAATCCCAGAACTACCTATATGGTCGGTCCAGTTCTTCGAGTTGAGGTGCCTGGTTATACATGGCCTTTTGTTTATATCAATATCCCACCTGTATGGAGATTCTTTGTAAAACCTATTGCAAAATTCGTTATCCGTTATATCTATCTCGATAGATCCCAGAAAGAACAAGCCAAAAAATATTGGGGCTACTTTGACAGTTACGATGCTAAAAAAGTTCGTAAAACAATGATAACACAGAGAAAGTTCAGAATAACAGATGAAGTTTTAGCAAAGATCAAGAGTAAATGTATTTTTGTTGCAGCTGAAAAGGATAAAGCTCATGCAAGTGAGATCACCACGAACATCCACAAAGCAGTGAAAGATTCTGAATATTTTGATTTGGAAACTAACATTGCTGCACATAGTCTTCCATTAGTTGAACTTATCAGAAAGGTTGAAAAGCAATAGCTTGGATACTTTCAAAACATTTTTTAAACGAGTTTAATCTGCTTGTTATCAGCATGCTTAGAAATCATACAAATGGTACTAAAGTAAACTCTATCATTTTTTTCAGAGTTTTGATTGGTTTTAGTAATCGTATGGTTCGCTATGTTGTTCCTTTATTTGTGATTTTTCTCAGTTGGGATAGTTTTTCTTATGGATTACTCTTTTCTGTTTCAGGTTACCTAGCTACTGGAGTAGTTTTAGGTCTTGGATACATAACTGATGTTAGAAAAAGAAAGTATACTATGATAGCTGGAATAGGACTAGCAAGCGTGTCAATGTTCTTGTTCTATATATCCAGTTTTACTGAAATAAAAGGGTGGATGATAGCAGCTTACTCATTGTTCGGAGTTTCAGGTTCTTTGGCTCAAATCTCTCTTACTACTCTTCTAGCAGATGTTAGTCCTTCGAAAAAAGATAAAACTAAGTTCTTCAGCATAATGGCTTTCTTTTGGAATTTAACTGGAGTATTTACTCCTTTGATTGGAGGAGCTTTTCTAACCTTGTTTAGTATAAAGTACCCAATCTTCCAGAGCTATCTCAATTCTCCAACTACCTTATTTGTTGAACATTCTCCACTCTATCTTCAGCTAAGAAGTGGTTACATGTTTCTTATTCTCGGTGTAGCTATTTTTCTACTAATTACTATGCTTCTTGCCTTCAAGTTTCCAATACCAGATACAACAAAAGAAGAAGCAAAAGAAATGACAAAAGATGATGATTGGAAGCAATTTGAGAAGACTGGTAAAAAACCAATTGGTATTCAATTAGCTGCATTTTTCATATGCGAAGCTATTATTGGATTTACTTCAGGTGTAGCTATACCTTATATTCGGTACTTCATTATTGATGAGCTAGGTGCAACAGATTTAGAATGGGCATACATTCTTTCAGCATCTAATGTAGGAATAGCTGTTGGAAGTCTTGTAGTTTTACCTTGGAGTAACAAAATGGGTAATGAAAAAGTTCTGGCAATATTACATTTTGCTGTCCCAGCTTTAGCTTTAGGAATTACTCTAGGACCAACATTAGCTTTTGTTGCAGTATTCTTTGTGTTAAGAGGAACAGCTGCAAATATGTCCAGACCCACCTGGAATACTTTCTTTTATAGTTGGTTACCACCCAAATACCGGGGAACGTCAACGGGTTTTGTATCTGCTGGTAGAAGATTAACGAGAGCACTGGGGACTATGTCTGGAGTGTTCATTTATGAAGCATTACTTGCTTGGACTTTCCCAATAGCTACTCTAGGATATCCAATAGCAATATTGATTCCTATAATCGCTCAAAGACTACTTAGAGGTAAAAATTCTGAAAAAAAAGATACTTTGCCTGAAGATGAATCTTTGCAGATTTAAGTCAGGCGCATTGGTTTCTAAATGAACGTTTAAATATGCAAAACTAGTAATGAACTATTAGAATTCCAGAGTGTTACTCGCATATATAATTAGAGAATACTATATATTACATTGATTAAGGAGATTCATAGATGTTCGCACCGTTCAACGTTCGACATGAAAAAACATTCACAGATCCTTTTATTGTAAACCTTGTTGAATCAATTGAACAAGACAAGCATGCTCTAAATAATTTTGCCAAAGCATGTATTGAGCATTCTACAACAAACTTTGTTAGTGCAGATTTACAGGATTTAGCAATCGATGCTGCAATCTGTACGAGAGATTTTCGTTCTTTGTTAAAATTAACAGAAGCTCTAACTAGACCTGAATATTATCTCTATCGAGCTTATGCTTATTCAAGACTCAATATGACCAATAAAATAGTTAGTTTGAAGCTTCAATTTCAACAGAAATATGATGATGCTTTAGATTCTCCTAGAAATGCTTTTGTAACTGCAAGTCTGGAATTCTTATTACTCTATGGTGAACAAAATTACCCAATGGCTTTGACTACAGTTGATGAAATTGATCATCACATTGCCACCTATATTGATGAATTTGAAGGAAAACTTACTTGTTTCCTAATTTACACTCTGGCAGCTCAAGGCTTCCTTCTTGTAAGTGATTTTGACAGAGTAGAAGATCTAGCTAGACGAGTTCTTCAAAGTGCCGTAAAACAAAGAGATCCCTATTTTCAATCTGTTGCACTCAACCTAATTACTACAGTTTTCATCAACAAAGGTGAGTTTAAAAAAGCTCAAAAAATGCTCAATGCAGCTATCGTTCCAACTGAAGAAACTGGTTTGGCAGCTGATAGAGCTAGTCTTCTTAATAACTCAGCAAAGTTAGAATTAGCAAGAGGAGATTTTGAAAGATCAATACGACTACTAAGACAAATCCACAAACTTGTCTCAAAGAATCCGAGAGCTAAAGCAGTAAGTGCATCAAATATCGCAGAATTATGTCTTCTTTTAGAGAGATATGAAGAAGCAAGGGAAATGTTAGATGTCGCACTTAGACTGGATGAAGAAATGGAATTGAATCTTATTCAACCTTATTTATTATCAGCTTGGATAGCTATTGAAAGAGATAATTATGAATTAGCTGAAACATCTATCCAGATGTGCAAAATCAAGTTGGATGAAGTGGGAGAATTAAGAGTAAAACCGAATATCTACTACTATGAAGGTCTTCTCAATAAGAAGAGAGGAATGATAGATGATGCAATAAGAGCATTCGAAATTTCAAATAAAGCGGCATCAGATTTAGATAACGTAGAGTTTCTAATCAAAGCTCAATTTGAGTTAGCTGGATTACATCTTGAAAGGTTTAACGAAAATAATGAGCTAACAGATTATTCAGCAGTATTGGGATATCTAAATAACTTAACTTATCTTTCTGAAGAGCAATTTATCCCAAGATTAATGTGCGATATCCAGATGCTAAAAGGATTGCTTCTAATTCACGGAAATAAACCTGAAAAAGCAATGGAAACAATAGCTGATGCTTATGAATTAGCTAAAAAGTTCAACTATCCAAAGGTGCAAAGGGAAGCTCAAACTCTTCTAAGCGAAATTGATAAAGATCAGAAGATTGAAAGATTTGCTTCAATTTTAGAAGAAAAGGGTTTTGAAAAATCTGACAGAATGTCTGAAACTCTGAAGAAGTACCAAGGTTTCAAGTTTGTAAAAGCTCCAAAAGTTGTTGGCTCAAAGCTTTATGGGTTAGCACTTGTTGATGCAGATTCTGCAGTTATGAAGTATCGTTTTACAACAAAACACGAATACCAAGACGAAGCTTCACTAGTTCCAATGTTGGTAGCAGCAATTAATACCTTCTCTCAAAGTGTATTAGAAGAAGATCTTGTTCTGAGTGAAGTGACACAAGAAGGCCGAGATTTACTCATTGATATGATAGAGGATAGGATCATTATAGCTATCACTGAAAAAATCACGTTCAATCTTAAAAATCAATTTGAAAAATATGTTAATACTCTAAGAAAATTCATCCCTAAAATCGAACCTGTAGGATCCAAAGATATACATATTGAGGTTTTAGACAGGATCTCGATTATTTACTTCTTACAAGAGGGTATTTTACAAGAAAGAACAAAGCAGCAAAAATTGGACCTAGATCTTGATGCAAGTTTGAGAGAACTAGAAGATGTAATTGCTCAAGTAGAGAGTGATTTAAGAGCTCTACTAGAAAGAGCTGAACAAGCTTCAGCAGAGGAAATCATCACTCAGGTAGATGGTGAATTAAAAAGAATAGATAGTCTGATTCGAGCAAAAGATCCAAAGCTTTTAGCTTACATCGAAACTTATGGTATTCCAGTGGCTAGATCCTATGATGATGCTCTTGATTTACATGAAACAGAAACTGTGGATCTGGTTGCAGATGAGATACAATTAGATGCTAAAGAAGAAGAAATGACTGGGTTTGAACATGAATTCACTCTAAAACAAGAAGACCTAGCTGAACTAGGTGTTCAGCTGGAGGATTTGGATCATGGTACGGATTTGGACCAAGAATTACATGAAATTGAATCTGATTTAGAAGAAATTGAAAAGGGAAGAATTGAGTCACCAGATGAAGTAATCTTAGAATCTGATGAAGTGATTCTTGAAACAGAAGATTTGACTGTAGAATCAGTAGTAATGGGGATACCCCAACCTCCAGATAAACAGGAAGATGAAATCGAAGAAGAACCTCTTGAAGAGATAATTCCCGGAGAAGAATTTGTAGAAATTCCAGAACAAGAGGAAATTGAGGAGGAAATAATCCCAGCGTTTAATGGAGAACTGATCGATTTACGACCTCCACCTGAAGATGAAATAGTGGAATTAAAACCTGCTGAAACCCTTGATGTCAATGTAATGGAGGATGCTCCACAAATGGACGAAATTTTATTAGACTCTGATGAAGTTGTATTAGATTCAGAATCAATATCATTTACTCTTGACGCAGAAGATTTAGTAAAAAAAGCAGAAGATCTAGTAAAGAAAGCTGAAGATGTAGAAGATGAAGAAGAAGATGAAGAATGGTTTGAGTAATTATCTATCTATTTTTTCTCGCGTTTTTAAACAATTTTGATTATTATAGTGTGCTAGAGAATCTAGCAGGAATTCATAGATGTGGAAACTAACTATCGTAGAGTACGATAACTTCATTGATTCGAATACTGGAGAGAGTAAGGCTCAGAAGGTAGAAGGGTTCGAGATGAATTCCATAGAAGAACTAGCAGATTTTCTTTTGAATATTAGAAAAGATTTTAACAAGAATCCAGAATTCTTTTGCCCAGCATGTGGTTTCTGGACAAGTTATCAGCTGATTTTAGAGGACAGCAAGAATAACATAGTGAGTGTACGAAATCTATTTGAGCTATTTTTGGATAATAGTGAACTTGTTTGGGATAAAACAAGTATATCTTTGGAACAAATAGAGAAAATATTAGCGAATGGAATAACATAAGGGTAAAACATATATACCTCTCAAGAAAAGATAGCTAAATCATTAAAGAGGATAAAAAAATGAGTGACAAATGGATATGCACACTATGTGGGTACATATATGATCCGGATTTAGGAGATCCTGATGCAGGGATAGCCCCTGGAACAGCATGGGAAGACGTTCCTGATGATTGGGTTTGTCCAGAATGTGGTGCCGACAAATCAGACTTTGAATTATATGAATAAAATAAAAGTCTCTTCCATCCCTTTTTCTTTAATTATTTTATTCTTTTTCTAATGCTTATAATTGTTAAACCTATAGCCATTGTAAGTAATAGAGTAAAACTCGGTTCTGTAGTTTTTATTCCTAAATCAAATCCTGCTAATTCCATATGCGTTCTTGCAAGATCTAAATTATATTCAGAAGGTTGAAGAGAATCATTATACCCTATACATCTATCACTTATGAATGAAGTTCCTGGATTTGCACTCCCATCGAAGATCTGTTCTGCAATTACATCTCTTGGAATAGCATGACTTATCGCTTTCCTCACGAGTTTTGCTGCTTCTGGAGTACCTACTGGTGTCAGTTCTCCTGATCCTAAATGAGGATGTCTCATATTTAGTGACATATCAGCTAGGTAACCATTTTTAGCTAGAAAATATTGGATATAAAGATTGTTTAAGTAATCTCCTGGACTTGAATAATATGAATAGTCTATGATATCTACTTCATTGTTCTCAAGTGCTGCTATTGCATAATCTTTTCCTGCTATAAATACCTGATAATACTCTTCTAAATTTGGTTGTTCTCCTTCTGATGCAGTTAGATTGTTCCAATAGGTATTAGGAACCATTTTTACTGAATCATTGTTCCAATATGCATATGATTCAAGTTTGAAGGGTCCACAGGATTTAACCAGACTGTCTGTTACAATAGCTGTTAATGGTTGCTCAGTGAAAATTGAATGGCCATGAGCTGAAATTAAAGGTTCTACCTCGCTTCTATCTATAATACCTTTTGAAAGTACTTCAAAAGGTTTGTAACAGTAACGTGAGAAGTTGAAATTTATTGTATGGGAGTCAATTATTTCAATTGATTGATTATTTGAAAACCATGATAAAAGATTACTATATTGAGGAGAGTATACACTAGGTGTCATAAAAAGTTCATAAGAATATTTAATGTCCTCAGCTAGTACAGGATTTCCATCTGAAAATTTAGCATTGGGATCTATTGATACTGTATAATTTCTAAAATCTGAGCTTATAGAATAATTTGATGCTATTTCTGGTTGCCAAAAGTGAGAAGTTTGTTCTCTTCGGAACAGCTTGCCATACACTGCTCTCATCCAATGAGCATCTTTAGTATGTGTTCCATAATAAATATCATACTTTTTGAGTAGAAAGATATTAGGAGTCTCTAACTCACATGGGATAGCATATTTCAGTATTTGGTCATTAGTATCCTTCCAAAGCTCTGATCGATGAGAGAAATCATAGAGTAAATCCCAGTCAATATCTGTAACTGAGTTTCTTTTGCCATATAACACTTTTCCAAACAAAACGCTAATAGCTGGTAAATCCTCAAATATGATGCTTTGTAGCTCTTGGCAATACTCTGTTTTTTGTTCTTGATTAATTTCATATAAATATTGATTTAGCTTATTGTCATATTCCGGATTAACATATTGATAGAAATTCCTCCCCCCAACTATTGGACTAGAAGTTCCTGCACAGTCAAACATCCCCTCTATATTTGGTTCAAAATCCCAGCTGAATTTGTTAAAGAATATGTCAAATCCACCCTCATCATATGTCGGGATATAATCATAATCTATATAGGGATATGACCATGTTCGGGAAGCAATACTGGCCCAGCCAGTAGATTCATGGAAATCTATACCTATGCCTATTTTTGGCAATTGATTTTCCATTAATAAACCCCAATGACCACATCTAGAAGGAAAAGTATTAGGTGAAAGAAAACTAATTGTAAATACAATATTTACTTCATCCTCTCCTTCATTAGATATGGTTAAATTTGATAGTAGAGGTAGTATTAAGACTAATAGAACTATTCCAGTTAACAATTTCTTTCTCTTCAACTACTTCAACTAAAATATATTGTTTTGTAAACTTATATTTCTTTCTAGAAACATTGATTTTAGCAAGTTTTTCTCAAATACTTGGATTTAGGCAAAGATGCTAAACCTATAGTAACTATGGTGATGATTATGAGATGAATAGTTCCTGTTGTAGTTGTGGTTTCCTCAATATATTCATATCCTGCTTTTTCCATGTACTCCTTTGCAAGAGTTAAATTATATTCATAAGGTTCTAGAAGTTCATCAAATCCTACACTGACTGGAGGCATTGAAGTTACACCTTCTGCTCCTAGACCTCCTAGAATGCTATCAACAATAGCTTGTCTAGGAGTAGCATGACTAATAGCTTTTCTAATAAATTTCCCAGCTTCTGCAGTTCCATTAGGAGTTAATTCCCCTGTACCTATAATTGGATGTCTTAGGTTTACAGCTATCTCTTGAGCAGAAGGATCAAATGCTGTTCTTGCTTCTACACCAGTTGGTGAGAAATCATCGAATTCGGGATAATATTGAGAATCTACGATGTCAACATTTCCTGCAATCAATTGAGCTACAGCTGTATCTTTACCAGAAATGAATGTAAAAAACAGTTCATCTAACAAGGGTTGATTACCGCCAGAAATAAGCGTTTCGTTCCAATATGGATTTGGAACTAATTTTACAATACTATTAGTAGAATCAAAAGTATTCAACATAAATGGACCACACGAGGTAACTAGATCATCTCCCACATTACCAGTTAATGGAACTTCATTGAATACATTATATCCATAAGTTCCTATCATTGGTTCTACAACACTCTTATCTATGATACCAAAAGAAAGCATACTTTTTGCAAATACATTTATGTCTGTCATATTAAATTGAATAGTATAAGTGTCAATAGTTGTAACTGAATCATTATCAGCAATCCATTTGTTGAAGTAACTATATTTTGATGAACCAACAGCAGGAGTCATGTGTAATTCAAGAGTGTACTCAATATCTTCTGCTAAAACTGGAGAACCATCACTGAATTTGGCATTAGGATCAATATCAATAGTGAAATTTCTTCCATCAGGACTGATATCATAGTTTATTGCAAGTGAGTTCTCCCACTCACGAGTCAAATCATTTCTTCTAAACAATGATCCATAGATGGATTGCATCCACAGACCATCGTAATACGATTCCTTTACAAAGATGTTCCATTCCTTAAGATCTGCAGGAATTGCACATTTTATAATATGATCTTCTGGATCGTCCCAGTTTTCTGCATTAAAACAAGATCCTGCTAAGAAGAGAGTATTAACACCGACAATGTTATCCTTAAATCCGAAAAGCGATTTGGGGTATACAAGAGTTATTGCTGGTAAATCTTCATATAGAATTTCTTGGATATCATGAAGACATTCTATCTTTAGAGTCTGATTATGAGTATTAAGATATTGTAACAGCTTACTATCATATTCAGGATTAGTGTATTGAAAGAAGTTATCACCATACGGTGGTAATGAAGCTGTGTCAAATAATCCAGTAGGATCCCAATCAAACCCCCAATACCAACCAATAAAACAAACATCATAACCTCCTTTAGCATATTCTGGAATGTAGTCATATTCGATTAAAGGATAAGACCACACTCTATAAGCAACAGGCTCCCAAATATAAGGAATAACTGATTCAATTCCTATTTTTGGTAGTTGATTATGCATTAGAAGTGTCCATTGATTTCTTGCTGCACTTGTATTTGGAGATAAAAGATAAATTGTAAAAAAGAATTCCTCTTCTGTTTCTTCTGCTACAATTAGATTCATAGATGTGCTTGATAAAACTAAACTAACAATAATTAAAATACCTATTTTGTTGTTTCTATTCATTTTTTTCTCCCCCGAACCAAACCTAAAGTAGTTAATCCAATTGTCATAACCACCAAAATTACAAAACTAGTCTTCGTAGTTGTTGGAGTAATTTCAATTAATTCAAAACCAGCCTTTTCCAAATATTCTATTGCTAGAGTTACATTATATTCATAGGGCTCTAACTGGGTGTTGAATCCAACACATCCAGGTGGGGCAATAGTAATTCCTTGATGAGCCAATCCGTTAAATATATTGTTTACAATTAAGTCTCTTGGAATAATATGACTAAAAGCTTTTCTTACATTTTTTGCAGCTTCTGCGGTTGCTAATGGTGTTAATTCTCCTGTTCCAAAAATTGGGTGACGCATATTTAGTGCAAATTCATAATACTCAAAACTATCTGCAGTTCTACCTTCTATACCGATTCCTATAAGTTCCTCAAGAGAGAAATCATAGTTCGAATCAGCAATATCAATCGCTCCTGCTAAAAGTTCTGAGATTGCATTACTTCTACCTTGGATTTGGGTTAAGTTAAGCTCATCTAACAAAGGCTGTATCCCTCCAGAGGAAGTAAGGTTATTCCAATAAGGATTTGGAGTTAAATTAACAGTTCCTTGTGCAAGGTTAATAGAATTCAGTTTAAAAGGACCGAACGATTTAACTAATGCATCTCCAACATTACCAGTTAAGGGATGTTCATCAAATATTGAATAACCATGAGTTCCTATTAATGGTTCAACTGAACTCTTATCAATTATACCAAAGGATAAAGTCGCTTTAGCAAAAGCATTACCATCTGTAAGATTGAAATTTATTGTGTGATCATTTATTACTTCTACAGATGAATTACTTGCAAGCCAAGTATTTAAATAACTATAGCTAGATGAACCAACATCAGGAGTCATATGCAATCTAACAGAGTATTCAACATCTTCAGCAAGGACTGGAGAACCATCGCTGAATTTAGCATTAGGATCCAAATTGATTGTGTAGTTTTTTAAATCGGAACTAATTTCATAATCCAAAGCAAGAAAAGGTAACCAAGCATGACTATCTTGGTCTCTTTTAAATAAAGAACCATATACTGCTTGCATCCACAAATCTTTCCTTCCAAAATCATCTTTGTATATATTCTCATTTACCAAAGTGTCAGGAAATCCATAGCTTAGAATATGATCCTCTGGATCATCCCAATACTCAGTTCGAGCAAATGATGATAGTATTAATTGATTATCTACTCCTGTAATCTCTTGTTTAAATCCAAAAAGAGTTTTAGGATAAGTTAAAACAATAGTGGGTAAATCATCATAGATAATAGCTTGCATCTCCTGTGCATATTGATTCTGAAGAGTTTGATTTATAGCTGTTAAATATTGAATCAATAAATCATCATAGATTGGATTAGTATATTGATAGAAATTATCACCAAAGGGAACTAAAGCAGATGTCTCAAACATGCCAGTTGGATCCCATTCCAAACCACTTTTATGTCTGATAAGAAGAGCATCATACCCTCCTTCGTTATGTGTTGGAATATAGTCAAAATCAATCCAAATCCAAGGATCAGGCCAAGGATCCCAATTATCAGGAGGGACATATATACACTCAATGCCAATTTGTGGATATCTCTCTTCAGCTAATAATCCTAGTTGTATCTTTTCTGAATTTTCTGTTAAGCTTCTTATATAAAAACCAAATAATTTTTCATATTGTGGTTCGTCACTCTGTACTAAACTTACAGAACAACTCAGTAATAATAATGAAACAATGATTAAAACTCCAGCTCTCTTCAATTCTATCAGATATCATTTAGGTTGAATATTCTTATTAAGTTTACCTAGCAATATTCAGTTAAACAACTAAAGACTTAGATAACTTTCTTAAGTGTTTAAAATGTGCACAGTTTAATGCTTGAATCCTTTAAAACAAATCCTTTAAGATTGGATTATATTAGATTATTTACTTTCATTGTAATTATTCTAATAGGAGGAGTTGTTTTTGCGGTTTTGATACCTAAATATGAGATAATAGATTGGTTAGATCTTCTATTCTATTCTCTTGTGAGTATATTGATTTTTGCATATTTCATAATTAGCTTGATTGTGAAGCGAAAGAAAATTGCAATGGTGATGTCTGCTCTAGAAGAAACAGAAAATGTTCCAAGTAGTGGAACTTCAACCAAATTAAATGTTCGTCAAAAAGCAGGAGTGAAAGCAGATGAATCAGCTGCTTCATATTGTCCTAGATGTAAAAGTAGTTTCACAAAAACATATCAATTTTGTCCAAATTGTAGCTACTGTGGAATAATCAAAAAATTAAAATGATTTAGATTATTCTCCAAGTTCTTTGAGTGCGTTATTTGCCCATTTCATGGAAGCTTTTGATACTTCTAGTCCCATTTTTATAGTTTGTAAAATATACTTGTGGTCTGGATCTGAATCGATTATTGGTTCCAGATTATCTACAAAACCCTCAAGTATTTTCTTACTTGTTCTCTGATATTGTTTGAATTTTTCTATATTCTGTAAAGACACTTCAGACTCAACTTGACCACCTAGATATATCTTTAGTAATAACTCTTGCATAATAGAAAACATATTAATGCTACTAGTAACATCCAAAGGTTCACTTACCCACTCTTCTAAAGCATCTGTTCCACCTGCTGTTATTTTATAAATACGTTTATCTGGTCTTTTATCATCCGGATCAGAAACCTTCTTTGAACTTACAAGGTATTCAGCTTCAAGTTTCTTTAGTGTTGGGTATATTCTACTATATTTCAAATCAGGCCAGAAAAACCCAATAGTATTCATGATTCTTTCTCTAAGGTCATAACCACTTAATTCATGATGACTAAGCATTCCCAAGATAGCATATCTATCTTTAGTTTCTTTTGCAACTCGAGGCATATTATTGCACCGTTTCTCAAATTAACTAGAAAAAATCTATATAAAAATCTTTTTATAATACAATATTCTAAAATATAATAATCTAAAATAAATTAATTGTGAACGAATATGGTGACTGTATCTGAAAAATCTGTTGAAGTCAAGAAGTTAAAGAAACACACAAGAAGACAGGGATTTCGAAGGACTTTGATTTATTCAATCTCATTATTATTTCCAGTAGTATTTTATTACCTATCTCCAATGCTTCCTCTTCAAGGTGGGTTCGAGGGAATAATAGTAGGGAGTTTATTTGTTTTTGCAGGGATGTTTGTTTTTTCATTGTTCTTAGGAAGAGCATTTTGTGGCTGGGTATGTCCAGCTGGAGGAATGCAAGAAGTAGTGATGGCTGTCAAGAAAAAGAATAGAAAAATCATAGCAAAGTCATTCTTTGTAAAGTGGGTAATCTGGATACCTTGGTTAACTTTCCTAATAATCAATCCATTTGTATTAGGAGGTGGATTAAAAGGTGTTAATTTCTTTTATCAAACTGAAGAGAAACTCTACGTTTCATTATCTGCTTTTACAAGTACTGGAGAAATGGATCAATCATATTTCGTTTATTACATTGTTGTAGCTTTGATAATTGTACTAGCACTTGTTGTAGGAAAAAGATCCTTCTGTCATCATGTTTGTTGGATGGCTCCTTTCATGATTATTGGTAGATGGATGAGTAATTTTTTGAGAATCCCTTCTCTTAGATTGAAGCCAAACACTGAAGCTTGTATTGAATGTTATAGATGTACACGAGAATGTCCAATGAGTTTAGAAGTGGAAGAAATGGTTCAGAAAGGGAAAATTGAGCATAGAGAATGTATACTTTGTGGAACCTGCGCAGATGTCTGCCCTAAAGGTGTTATAACATATTCTTTCAGCTCTTACAAAAAATAATCCTTTTCTTTATCTTTTTTAAATCTCTGCACAAGATTTATAATTTCCGCTGGCACATCTATTTCATTACACACAAGGTTTAGAAAATGACAGATGATCGAGCTATAATACTAAAAGCTGATGAGCTGCCAGATAAATGGTACAATATTATACCTGATTTACCTGAACCTTTACCACCCCCGATGGATCCACCTGAAGGATACTCTCGTGTTGGTGACCTTCCCAATCTACTAGTAGGGGAATGTCTAAAACAAGAGATGTCTGGAGAGAGATGGGTCCCAATTCCTGAAGGTATTCGGGAATTATTCCTTGCCGCAGGTAGACCTAGAGCTCTTTTCAGAGCAAAGAATCTAGAAAAGAAATTAGGAACACCTGCAAAACTATTTTACAAATCAGAATTTTATAGTCCTACTGGCAGTCACAAAGTGAATACTGCTCTTGCACAAGCCTACTATGCCAAGAAACAAGGCTTTGAACGTCTTACAACTGAAACAGGTGCTGGTCAATGGGGTAATGCCCTTGCGTATGCAGCTAGTTTAGTTGGTTTAGATTGTACTGTTTTTTGGGTTAGAGCAGTTTACAGATGGAAACCTCAACGATTGAAATTCATGCAAATGTTTGGTGCAGAAGTATATGCATCACCAAGTCAACAAACTGAATTTGGAAAGAAATTATACGCTGAAGATTCTAATCACAATGGATCTTTAGGAATAGCTATTTCTGAAGGATTAGAAGACGCAAAAACAGATCCTAAAGCTGTATATTGTCTAGGTTCTGTATTAAATCATGTAATGCTACATCAATCGATAATAGGTTTAGAAACAATGAAACAAATGGAAATCGCTGGAGAATATCCAGACATGGTAATATCCTGTCTTGGAGGGGGAAGTAACTTTGGAGGAATTGCTTTACCATGGATGCATGATAGACTAAAGAAAGATACAGATATACAATTCATAGCTGCACAAAGCGAAGCTGCTCCAAATCTACAAGGAGAATACAAGTATGACTTTGCTGATCATGCAGAGATGACACCAATGTTGAAAATGTGTACTCTTGGACACCAAGTAACAATGGTACCAATACTAGGAGATGGATTAAGGTATCATGGATGTTCACCAATAATTAGTCTTCTTAGACATTTAGGGTATATTGATACTGTTGCTTATCCAGCTGATGAGAAATACATTTTCCAAAGAGCACAAGAATTCGTTCAAGCAGAAGGATTCCTTCCCGCACCTGAATCTGCTTATAGTGTTGCATGTGCAATAGATGAAGCAATCAAGTGCAAAGAAAACAATGAGAAGAAGACAATTCTGTTCAATATTAGTGGACATGGATTCTTAGATATGGATGGATATGCTGAGAAATTGGGACTTAAACAACAAGCAGATAGAGCATAAGAAAATCTATCCTCCCTCTTTTTTATTTTAACTACTTTTCACACTTATTCTAAATTTATTAATGTTAAAGTATAACCTTGACTAAAGATAAATAAGTGCCTAATTTAAATTTATTATATGTTCTCAATCTCTAGATATGTGAAATTTTATTTGCTTTTTCTAATGTTCATAGTACTTTTTTTGCCTCTGAATAATTCAACTCTAAATGCAAAAAATGATTATTCTTCTCAAATTTTCAACACTTCCCTAATCGAACATTCACCAATAGTTATCAATTCAAATAATGATTTTAGTACTCTAGGATTTGACGGAAATGGTTCATTGTCTAATCCCTATATAATAGAGAACCTACAAATAGATTCTGAAGATATATCAGGATCAGCAATTCAGATAGGAGGAACAACAGATTACTTCGTAATAAGAAACTGTAAGTTATTTTCTGCTTACATTGGTATATTTATACAAAATACCAATGCCATAGGAACTGCTCAAATAATCAATAATACGATAAATTCAAGTTCAGGTAATGGTGGTGGGATTGGTTGCGGAGTAGGGTATACAATTCTTGAAAATAACACTATATCTGGTTTTATGCAGGGAATACATTTGAACTATGCTTCCCACTGTACGATTAAAGGAAATAATATTCTTCTTAGTTATTATCAAGGGATAAATGTTAGATTTTCCAGTTTTACAGAAGTTACATCTAATATAATTAAGAATAGCAATCAACATGGATTAGCTATTGTAGGCTCTTTAAGTAGCTATAATGTAATCCATCATAATATTTTCATTAATAATTCAGTAGAACTGACATATGAAATAGACGGTGAAAGAACTGGAGAGATATCTAGTCAAGGTTATGACGAAGGAGAAAATAATCTGTGGTTCGATGAAGAAAATCAACACGGAAATTGGTGGGATGACTACAATAAAAAAGGAGTTTATAATATAGATGGACCATCTGATTCTATCGATGAATATCCTCTAAAATATGCAGAAAGCAATAAAACAAATTTTCTTATTTCTGTCAGTTTGATCACTTTCATTTTTATTATTTGTTTGAACAAGAAAAATAGAATAAGAGAGATTAATATGGAACCTTAATCTCACAATCTTCTTCTCTTTCTTAAAATTATCACTGAAACCAAGCTAGCAAACATTGATAATATTAATGTTACATTTCTACAACCTGTAACTGTTACACATTCTAATACTTGGTATCTATATACTTTTTTAAATGAATTTTTAAGTAGAACGCCTATCAATGTAGAAATTTACTAATTTATCCATTTTAAAATACAAACAAAAAAAAAGAAGAGAGAAGATTCTGATTTCATTCTAGAGCTGGTTTAGCAGAAGGAGTACCTTCATCACTAAGTAGTTCTTCTAAGGTGAGCTTGACCTGATTGTCGAATTCTACTTCCATCTCTTTCTCTTTCTTCTCTCTTTCTTCTTTTTCTGCGATTGCCATCATTTTCTCTTCGCGGAGTTGGGCAATCTGCTCTAAATTCATGTATTTTATAACAACTAATCCTACTATTCCTGCAACAGCTATACAGATTGTTATGATGATGAATATCCAGCTAGTTGAAACTACACCAGCTAAAGTAGCTGCTATTGCAGAAGCTGTTACTGAAGCTGCGGTTATCACAGTATCTACTACACCTGAAATCTTTCCTAAATCTTTGTTAGGAATGATCCTTTGTATGAGAGTAGAGAATGGTAGGTTAAAACCAACATTGATACATCCCACAAGTATCATACCTACCCATATCCATGCTACTCCTCCTGGTAAGAAAGGTGCAAGGGCTAGAAAAGCTAAACAAATACTAGCTACTAATATTGTAGCACTCATGAATGTTAGTTTTCTCTTTAACTGACCTTTCACAGATAGAATGATAGCTAGAATTAATCCACTTATAGCTGCAAAGCTCATCATCATACCAAATTCCTGTTCCCCTACACCAAATTCAAAGTTCATGTAAGGAACAATTAGTGGGTCAATCATTCCTATCATGAGTATTGTAAAAGCAAAGAGAATTATCACAAAAGTAATTATCTTGTCTGTAAAAGCAAGTTTGAAACCATCTTTTAAACCAACACCTACACTGCGAATTGTTAGTTTTTCATCTGTTTTTTCTGGTTTAAGATTTCTTCTGATAGTAATTAGTAATATAGCAGATACAAAGTAAGAACTACCATCAATAATGAAAGCGATATCAAATCCAAAAGCAGCAATAAGAAAACCTGCAATCAATGGTCCAATCAATCTAGAAAGTTGGCTTGTTGTTTGAATAAAACCATTAGCTGATAGTAACTGATCTTGCTTTACTAACCTAGGAATGCTGGCTGTTTTAGCAGGATAGAAGAATTGTCTCACAGATGAGTTGAAGAGAGCAAATAGATACAAATGCCACATCTGTGATGCTGCTATCAAACCAAAAGCAGCAACAGCTCCTAGAAAATCAGCGATTATCATCACTTTTTTACGGTCAAATTTGTCAACCAGGACACCTGCTAAAGGGCCTAGTATTAACATTGGTGCTAAAGTAAATGTGGTCATTAATGCTATAGCACGTGTAGCTTCGTTTTCTGTTAATCCACTTGTAAAAGTTAATGCAAGGAAGATAATTGCTACACTAGTAAAATACGATCCTACATTATTAATAAAACCACCCAGAAATAATGCTGAGAAATCCCAATTTCTTAACAGAGTAAGGGGATTGGATTTCTTTTCCTCAGCTGTTATATCATCATAAATTTCAGTTTCAGTCTGAACTTCACTCATAGCTACACCTTTATTTTCTAATTGAACTATTACTGGTCACTTTATTAGAAAGTGTTGAGAAGAAGTGACCACCAAATGACCAATATTCAATTTTAGATGTTTGTTGAGTTCGTTTTGATTTTTGATATGCTTTCATTTTTCATCCATTCCTTTTTGTTTGTTAGCATACGATAAAACTCTTCTTTATTAATGATTTTTAAAAATCACCAGTTTAAGGGGCTGAAACTAAAGTTTATTAGAGAAATGATTTCTTTGTATCATCTAATTTTCTAGTGAAATGTTACAATGGAAAAGTGAAGAGCTTAAGCTGAAAGGTTAAAGCTAAAAAAAGAAAGAGGAGAGTGAGTTATACTCAAGGATTCAATGCAGGTAGTTCATCAATTTCAGCTTTCTTGAAGGTTAGAGAAGGTACTTCTTCAGCTTTTTTCAGCAGTTCTTTGAAAAGTTTCATCTCTTCTTCCCTTTCTCTTGCAGTGTGATCCATTTTCTTGACTTTAGATACCACAATGAATACTAAACCTGATGTAAGAATTATACCTGATACGATACCAAGTAGTGCGCTTATTGGAATATACTTAGCTAGTAGTACTGCTAAAACTGATGCTAAAAGAGAAGCTCCTGTCATGACAGTATCTATGATTCCACTCACCTTTCCCAAGTGTTCATTCTTAATTATGCTTTGCAATAAGGTTGAGAATGGAATTGCAAATCCAACATTAGTGAATCCTACTGCTGTCATTCCTACATACAACCAAACTATTGGTCCTGGTAAGAAAGGTGCAACAGCTAGTATCGCAACACATATTCCTAATGCTATAATAGCATAAGACATAAAAGCTAGTTTTTTGTTCAATTTTCCTTTGATTGATAATCCTACTGCAGCAACAACTCCACTCAAAGCAGAAAACATCATCATCATTCCAAAATCCTTTTCACCTAGTCCAAAAACATAATTTAGGTATGGAACAGCAACAGGATCTATTGCACCAACAGCAAAAATTGTTACTGCGAAGCTTATTACTACAAAGCCAATGATTTTATCTGTAAATGTTATTTTTGCTCCATCTCTCATACCCACAAAGACATTTTTCACACTTACCTTTTCATCTTTTTGTGGAGCTTTAAGATTTGTTGAAATTAACAGTATAAATCCAGCTGAGACTGCATATGAAACTGCATCTATTATAAATGCTGTTTGATATCCAAATGCTGCAATTACAAAACCTGCAGCTAAAGGTCCGAGCATTCTAGATAACTGACTTGTTGTCTGTATAAACCCATTGGCAGAAAGTAACTTCTCTTGCTCTACAATCATTGGAATTGCGGCACCTTTTGCAGGATAAAAGAACTGTCTAACTGATGAACTTAAGGTGAGAAGTAAGTAAAGATGCCACATCTGATTTGCAAAAATCAAACCAGTAGCAACTGCTATACCTAAGATATCAGCAGAGAACATTATTTTCTTTCTATCATACTTGTCAGCAATAACTCCTCCTAAAGGACCTAATATTAACATAGGTAACAGTGTAAATGTAGCTAGAAGTGCAACTGCTTGTGTTGCATCATCTTCAGGTAAATGAGATACCAACTGAAGAGCATAAAATAAGACTGCCATTTGAGTAAACCATGTACCCATATTCGAAATAAAACCACCAAGAAATAATGCCGAAAAATCTTTCTTCTTTAAGAGCACAAATGCACTCTCTTTTTTCTCTATTTCAACCATTTTTTGTTTGTTTTCACTCATTTTTATTACTTCCGTTTCCGAATTTCTTCCAAATTGGAATTATTTTCTTTCTGAAATATCTTTTTACACAAGCTTATATAAACATTTCTCTCAATATGAAATTACTTTCAAAATGGAAAAACTTTTTAAGGGTGAAAAAATACTGTATGATGAAGAAATATGAGTGAATCAGAAGATTATCTAAAGCTTATGAAGGATATGAGTGACTTACAGTTAGATGAAACAGAATTTCAAATTATTACAGCTTTAAGATGGTATGGGTCTTTAAATTTGAAAAAAATCTCAAAAATGATTCAGCGACCAGAGAGTACAACTCTGAGATATATCAGAAAAATGAGGGACAAAAGCACGATTGAATTTGATAGTGAAACATCTGAAAGAAGCTGGGGGAATTTCTATAAACTTTCAAAAAGAGTCAGCAAACTCTATGAAGCTTATATGAAGTTAATGGATGATAGAGTGGAAAGAATAACATTTGATTTACAAGAATTTGATAAGATGTCAGATGAAGAATTGGATCGATATGTTGTTAATGAAATAGTTAATCCAGGAAAACTTGCTGAAATTCCTTCAACTAGAGCATACTTCAACTTTGTTTCAAATCTTCAGAAAATGATGGTAAATGAAACTATGGATGGAGTAGAACAGATAGCAGAAATGGCAGAAAAAGAAGGATTTGATGAAGTTAAGGAGAAGATAATCTTACCACCATTAGATGTAAGTACTTATGTTAGTACCTTAAAAATTTGTAAATTTCGACATGTGTTAAGGATTAATGAGTTGATATTTGAGTTTGATAGAAAGCTACAAGCTTTAGGTAAACAGCTTCTAAAAGAGATGGATACAGCTGGTGTTCCTGAAGAAGATCGTAGTACTCAGTTTGTAAATGTATTTACAGGCAGTTTAGATTTAGAAGTGAAGTTTAAGGAATAATTTCTTTTGTATATACTAAAATTTCAATGGGATTAACATGAAGAAAAACAAGGAAATTGAAACAAAAAACAACCAAAAAGTAAGTCTATCAGATTTTTATGCAAAAGATCAAAATACTGCTAAAGATTGTAGAGAGAAAGAAGAAGAAATTGACATTGAAACTTTGGTCCAAAGTCTAACAGATAATGAATGGGTTGTTAGGGAGCAAGCATATAAGAAATTAGAAGAGTTAAAGGATGTTAGAGCTCAAGATTCTCTCATAAGACTTCTCAAAGATAAAAGTGCTGAAATTCGTAAAAGATCAGCCGAACTCTTAGGTATTCTTGGAAACGAGAAATCAGTAAACCCCCTTAAAGAAATATTAGATGACAAAGATTCTGATGTAAGAGAAGCTGCTTTAAGTTCTTACTTGAAACTTGAAGAAGTAACAGTTAGTTTTCTTATTAAAGTTCTAAATGAAGAGAAGAACGATAAAATTAGACTTGCTGCTTTAACTGAGTTGAGTAAACTAAAAGACCCTGCAGCTTTCGATGTCTTGTTAAAAATATCTAATGACAAAAGAGAAAACTATGGAATAAGGTTTTTTGCGGCAGAAGGTTTAGCAGATTTGAAAGATGAACGAGCTATTTCTCCTTTAATTGATCAATTACAAGCTGAACACTGGGTAATAAGAAACAGTGCCCTTAATACTCTAAAGAGTTTAAAAGCTAAAATTCCAACAGAGATTTTAATTAGTTTACTTCATGATGAATCTAGACTCAATAGAGAATATTCAGCTAGATTATTAGGTCAACAAGGAGATTCAAAGGCTATAGATTCCTTAATTATCCTTTTACAAGATGAAAAAGAAGATAATAAAGTAAGAAGAGCTGCAGCAGAAGCTTTAGGAGAGTTGAATGCTATTTCAGCGTTAGATATTATGGTTGAAGTTTTCGGAGATTCAAGAACAGATACATGGGTAAGAGATGGTTTAGCAATTGCATTAGGTGATCTGGGGATTGTTGCAAAGGATTCTTTAGATAGAATAATTGATACATCAAATAAGTTTATTCGGTCGAACATTGCAAAAGCTTTTGGATTAATGGGTGATTTAGCAGTACTTGAATCAATTAAATTTCTTCTAAAAGATACTGAATATGAGGTTAGGAGACAAGCTGTAGAAGCACTTGAAAATCTTGGTGATAAGAGTGTCGGGGATATAGTCATAGAAATGTTATCAGATAATCATTATTTAGTAAGAATGTTTGCTCTTCAAGCTTTAGGCGAACTTGAATATCAAGAGGCTGTAGATGATGTAATTCCATTATTAAAAGATCAAAATTACAAAGTAAAAAGAGAAGCTGCAGGAACACTTCTTATTTTCAAAGATTCTAGATCAACTCCTGCTTTAATAGATTCTTTGACTGATGTGCGTGACTATGAAACTAAAGCTTGGATAATAGCTGCATTAGGCATTATAGGTGATCCAATTGCAGAAGAACATATAAAGGAAGGACTTGATCATAGTAAGGATTTTGTGAGAAATGTTGCAGCTGGAGCATTGATTATTTTTGGGGATAAACAGGCAACAGAATACTATCTAAATACATGCAAAGAGAATTACCTCAAAACTCGTAAAAATTTCAAGGATGTAATGAGAAGATATACTAACAGTCTTGGAGAACAAGTAGTTTATGGTTTAAGAAAACCTCAAAACGTTGAAAAAATTATAGAGTCACAAAGAAGCTCATCGAAAAATTAACACAAAAATTTTTCAATTGTTTGATTTCTCTTTTATTAATGCCAAAATCAAATCAAGAAGTTTGGAAGCTGAATAGAGATAATATACTTACCAAATGGGCAGATAATGTGGATACAAATAATATTCTAAGTGAATATCCTAGACCTCAATTAGCTAGGAGATCTTGGCTAAATTTAAATGGTCTTTGGGATTATGTGATAACTTCGAAAAATTCCCAAAAACCTCTTTCTTTTGAAGAAAAAATCCTTGTTCCATTTGCTGTCGAGTCAGCCTTATCTGGTGTAAAGAAACAGCTTAAACCTAATCAATTATTGTGGTATAGAAGATTTTTTGATATTCCTGAAGCTTGGAAAGGTAATGATATTCTTCTTCATTTTGGGGCAGTTGATTGGAAAGCAGAAGTATGGATTAATGGTACTTCAATCGGAGTACATAAAGGAGGATTTGTACCATTCAATTTTGATATCACTAAGTATGTAAAGTATTCAGAGGAAAATGAAGTTATGGTCTCTGTATGGGATCCAACCAATAAAGGAAAGCAAGAAAGAGGAAAACAAAGATTAAAATCATGGCTGATTTTCTATACAGCTGTTTCAGGCATTTGGGGAACTGTGTGGCTAGAACCTGTTCCTAGAACAAGAGTAAATAAGCTTTTTCTAGTCCCAGATATCGATGATTCTCAAGTGAACATTGGTCCTGTATATGTTAACTTCAAACCTGATGATGAAGTTCAAATAAATGTTAAAGCTCAAGGAAGTTCAATTAAGAAGGAACTATTCAAAGATGAAGGACCATATTTTATTGATATCCCTAATCAGAAATTATGGTCACCTGAAAGTCCATTTCTCT
>JAEOSZ010000072.1 GCA_016840095.1 Candidatus Heimdallarchaeota archaeon | reverse complement strand
TGGCAAAAATTGTAAATTTGATGTTATTATTGGAAATCCTCCATATTTTAATCTGAAAAAAATGATTCTTGTAGATGATAAAATTAAGGCTTTATATGAATACTTGAAATTCTCAAGCATTTGGAAATATTTCTTTCGTTCATCCTCTGACATCTATTATTATTTCGTTAAGCAATCGATTAGTTTACTGAATAAGCAAGGAATACTTTCGCTAATTATACCAAATTATTGGATTGAAAACAAATATGCAGATAGATTAAGAGAAGAACTACTAAAGAGGAGAATTTTGGAGATTATAGATTTAGAAGGAAGTAGAATTTTCAAAGATGAAGGAAATTGGTTAAACATTTCTACCTGTATTCTAACACTAGAAGAAAATTCTCCCTCACAAACTTTTTCTGGGGTAAATAATTTCAACATAGACTCCAGTTCTCAAATTGAGGATATCATTCATGAGTTAAATGAGAAATTCTTCTCAATAAATCAATTAAAATTAGGAAATGACAAATGGATTATATCTCCTTTTAACGACTTTCTACATGATCTTGAGACTAACATAGAAATGGAGAAATTAGGAGATATTTCCAAAATATTTCAAGGAGTTTCTCCGGGAGTAAAAGACATCTTTGTTTTAACAAAGTCTGAAGCAGCTCATCATTCAATTGAAGAAGAAGTGCTTGTTCCTTTTGTTTCTAACAGTGATATACAAAGCTGGTTTTTGAATGAGAAAGTGGAAAAACAAGCAATTTTACCATCAAGAATTGACTCTCTAGAAAGATTTCCAAATACTCAAAGATATCTACTTGATAATAGAAATGAGCTGGAAGCTGGTCCAGATAGACAAAAATTAATGAAATCAGGACATATCAGATGGTTTGATTATAGTGTTTATAGAAATTTGGAGTTATTTCAAAGTAGTGAGGAAAAAATTCTTTGTCCATACCGTAGTTTAGACCCAAGATTTGCTCTAGATAGTAGAGGTTCATTTGCAGCTACAGATGTTTATGCTATTGTTCCAAATAACAAGCAAGATACCTATTCTCTACTAGGAATATTAAATAGTGATTTTATGCAATTTTGGTATTATTTAGCTGGAAAGAGAAAGGGAAAGATGATGGAATTTTTTTCTTCCCCTTTAAAGAAAATACCTATTCCTAAATTAGAAATTAGGGAAGAAATTACTCCTCTAGTTAAAGACTTGATGGATATTGGAAGAACCTCTGAAAAGATAGACACAAAGTTTTTTGAAAATCTAAAGAAAGAAATCAATGAAGAAGTATCAAAGATGTACGGGTATAATATGACCGAAACTGGTTAAAATCTCTCTCTAACTCAGAGAAAACCACAATTTAGTCTCCACTCATCATATCCGGCTAAGTATAATCTTACATCAGGATATTCTAGTTCTTTTAAAACTAAATAAACTAAAGCTGATTGAGGTGCAGATTCACAGTAGACGATGATGGTTTTGTCTTTTGCTATTCCTCTTATTTCAAGTTCTTCGGTTAACTCATCAGCTTTTTTAACAATGAAATAATCAGGGTGTTCTTCAAAAAGATCTAAATACCAGAGATGTACAGCTCTAGGGATATTTCCTCCTTGTTGATCTAAAAGCATTGCATACTCTGAACGATTATCAACAAAAATGAATTCATCGGAATTGAGGTACATCATTATCTCATCCTTAGAAATTAGTATGGAATCATCTAGCTGATTTAAGGAAAAATTACCTCTTTCTGTTTGGTTTCTTTGCTGTTCTTTCAGATAAATACTCCATTTCCCTGATTGATCGATATAAGAGTCCCCTACTATAGACTCGCAATTTATGCAGAGAAAATCTCCTTGAGCTGAATCCAATTTAAGATTTAAAGAATCACATTCTGGGCATTTAGGCAGATAAGTATCTGTGTTAGTTTCAACTTTGATAGATTTTAAATCTCCTTTTTCAGTTTCCCATTTTGAAAAAGCTCCATCTACTAAAACTACATTCTTGAAACCAAAATAGTGAAGAGTCCAGGCTGCTAAAGAACAATTCAAATTGAAAACATCATCAACTAAAATTAGAGTATCATTAGAATTTATGCCTTTACTCGCAAGATAACTAGAAATTCTTTCGCAATTAGGAATAACATTTATACCATCTTCATTTTGTTCAACGAAGATATTGTTGTCTATATGTATAGACCCTGATATGTGGGCTCTAACATACTTGGAATATGTACGTAAATCTAATAATCTATAATTAGACTTGCCTATAAGACCTACAAGTTCCACAGTTGAGACAAAGGTATGAACACTATTCCCATTCATCTATTAATATAAAAATGGAGTTCAATTAATAATCTTGTCCTAGTACTAGTCAGCCACCCTTTAATCTTGAAAGTGTAGCAGAATAGATAAGAGGTAATGCAATTGTAACATCAGATACTACTGTTATCATGTGACTCTCTTGATCAACTTTCCCCCACGATATAGCCTCTTCTAAAGACGCCCCTGAAAGTCCTCCTGTTTCTACTCTATCCATTGTTATTTGTATTGCATAGTCGAAGGTTTTTGGAGACATAAGTCTTGATTGGAAGATATAGTTTTTTGGCACTCCTCCACCTAGGAAAAATGCTCCTGCTAAATCTGAATCCCAAGCTGTTCTCTGAATCTCTCCTAAATCTCCCATATCGTCTATGTATATCTTCTTCATTTGAGAGAATAACCACAATTGTAGTCCTAGAATACTGTCACCAAATGCTGGAACAAAAATAGGAACATCTTTCTCAAATGCTGCTCTGACAAAGGAATCAGAATCTTCCAATCTCTCTCCAATTAAAGACATTAATTTCCTTGTAGAAATAGCTAACACATTATTCGAATCTTTATGTTTTTCGTAGATTTCTTGGAATATTGGTTGAATTTTATCCTCGAGTTTCATAAAAGATTCATCAGCAACAAAAGCATCATAAATTCTATCAATAGATTTTTCTCTTAATTCAGAATCAGAGGTGTAAGGTACTTGACGTATGTGCTCTCCTCCAAAAGCTTCTATGATATCATGAGTAACATTAGCTCCTGTTGTTACAATAACATGAACCATATCGTTTCTAATCATGTCAGTGATTATTTTTTTCATCCCTCCAGGAACAAGAGCACCAGCTATGCCTAAGAAAACAGTTGCTTTTTTGTCTAACATCTTTGTGTAAATGTCAATAGCTTTTGCAATCCTTCCAGCTCCAAAAACTCCTGAATTAGAGAACTCTTCTGCTATATCGTTAATAGTAGCATTCTCACTTAAGTCAATAGGATTAACTCGAGGATGTTTATTTTTGTGATTCATTAGTCTCTAAAGTTTAAGAATCTGTACCTTCTTTAGCCTTTTCGATAAGTAATTCAATTTCTCTAGCTCGAAAAGGTGATTCTTCTAGTTCAGTATGATCAACTGGACAAATGAATCTCTTCTCATCTCCAACATGTATTGATCCTAGAGGTAAATTACAAATGTAAACTCTGTTACATGTTCGGCAATAAAAAGTAGATCTAGTTGATTCCTCAAAAACTTCTAAATCGGAATCTATTGCACAAACAGGGCAGGGAAAAATGCAGATTGTGGGTCGAAGGCTTTCTTTTTGAGACATATTCACCAACAAAGCTCATTCATTTATACAAGTTAATTTACGATTATTAGTTTATTAACTTTAGCTACAAAATTCCTTAATACCATAATCTAAATTCTGGGAAATGTAGAACTTCTTCATCGTTTAGAGCGAAAATTTCAAATTTAGCAAGGTCTGCTTTCTCACGTAAGATAGGAGATAAGAGATTGGATTTATTCTTTGGATCTATGGGTGTTCCAGTTGAGTAATCAGTAAAAGCTGGAAGGACTAAGATTTTCTTATTAGTATTCATAATAGGACCAAACATAAAAGCATGAGTTCTTACTTTTTGGAGACTTTTAATTCTTGCTTCAAGAACAGGATGCTCATGTCCAATAATAATAAACTCAACTTCTTTAGGGAGATCTTCAGGTAATTGCTTATCACCATGAACAAAATAATATCTTCCTAAGTGGAAGAATTCGTCATGGAATTTAACATTTGCAATATTCTGCAAAGTCCAAGTTAAGAATAGGTCATGGTTCCCCTTAATAATGTGCACTTTCGAAACTTTAGAGGAAACTTCACTGATGAATTTCTTTACATCTCTATTTTCAATTTTTGAAGGCTCTTTAAAGCTGTGTTTTACATCTCCATTTAGTACAAGATATTTTGGATTCAATTCTTCAAGATGTTTAAGAAATATCTCAGTAATTTTTTCAGTTTGGTTATGAGGAGCAAATGTTCCTTCCTCTCTCATTATAGCTTCAATACCTAAATGTAAGTCAGCACCAACTAAAGCACTAACATCTTCTAGAAGTAGCAAAGGCAGTCCGGCTACAATCTTTACTGAAGGAGCAATTTCAAACAATCTATACGACATTTTCTCCCCTAACTTCAGATGACCTTGAAAGTCATATAAAGACTTGTTTATTTGACTTTTGTCTGAAGAACATAATAGATCTTTTCTCTAAAATTAGTCTTCTAATTTGTCAATAGTAGTTAATCTACATGCTAAAATCTTTTTACATGCTTCACAGCATTCGAAAACTATCGAACTCATTTTTTCTCCAACTAAGTATTGAACAAAAGTTTGTTTCCATTCATTGCTCTCTGAAGTTAATTCGCTAATTAGTGTTCTATAATTATGATGAGCACCTATTTCTATACTCGTCAGTCTGTGAATATCAAAATTTCGTATATCTGAAGAACTTGCATGAATCAAGTGGCTAAAAACATTGATGCATTCAAGTATAGACTTATTCATGTTATAGAAGTATTCCATAGTTTGAAGATGCATTTTGATATGTTCTTGAGATAGTAAAGAAACTAAGTCTGACATCAATTTTGCAGAAGTTTTCAAACATGAGAAAACAGGATCATAATGGTTAACAGATTTTCCTTCTTTATCTACTGGCTGGAATATTGTAGTAGTTATATCATCAATGAAATTTAGTACATTTTGATAAAGCTGTTCCATTTTTTCTTCTCTTTCACTCATACCTGGATGATATAGAAGGGTTAAAGTAGTGAGATCTGCCATCCGAATTAAAGTATCACTCACCAAAATTGAACACTGAAGTATAGTATCTACAACTTCTTTCTGTTTCTCTTCTTTTACCGACATAAATGAACTCCCAACTAGTAAAATAGGAAAACTAGTATATAGAGATTATGCAAAAAAAGGTGTTTATTGTGTCAATTGAACTTCATTTTTTTATCCAAATTAACACATAGATATATTTCTACTTCCAAACAATTCTCAGAAATTGCTTCTTCTACGATTTGAACTGGTACACTTTTTGACATTTCCTTTGGTAGTGATTTAGGTATATAAGGTGTAGAACTAATATTCGCAATTGAAAAAACAGCATCTACTGTATAATGATCTGAAGCTGTATCATCAAGTCCTGTTCCGCTTCCAATATTCGAACTAATAAATGAAGTATTTAGATACTGGTTAACAAAGATATAATCTATTCTAGCTTGATAACTAATAATATTGAAAGTATGTCCCCATTCACCTGGATGAAGAGTTTTCCAAACATCTGTAAAAGTGTGAATTTTAGAGGAATAGTTACCATATGTTGGATCATCAGGATCAAGCATCATTGTAGCAGGACCAAATCCATAATCTGTAAATGGACCTCTTGTAGTATCACCAGCATCTGCAGGTGAAAGTGAATTGAGATCACCAACATACATAATTGCTACATTTCCTAAGCTGTCCATATAATTGATGATTCCTTCTTGTTCCCTTTCTCTCCTCCATTCTTCAAAGGACCCTTCACAGCATTTAAGGTGATATCCGATTATATGTACAAACTCCCCCTGAATATTCACTATAGCATCAATAAAATCATGAGCTGGATTATGTGTAGTAGCATCATCTAATGTTAAAGTTTCTATTTGATTAAATTGAATTATTGGATATCTGCTTAGAATAGCCTCTCCAGTTGTAGAATAGGTAACTCCTTGAGTAGTGTATCCTGTATAGGGAGCTTCTGTATAGAAATGAGCATTTAACTGATTGACAATTCTATTTAGCTTGCTATTACCACCATCATCCCAGGTCCCAGTTTCAACAAAAATAGCAATATCTGGATTCTCCGCTTTTACAACTTCTATCCATTCTTCTGTTAATCCAGATTCTTTTACATTATAATTTAGAAGCTTAAACTCATCATCTGGAGGAGGATTAACATAACTATCAAAAGTGCAGATAATTGAAACTGCGAAAGTATTTCCTGCTTTGTCTGTAGCTTTTGCTGTTATATTGTGAAATCCATCTACGTAAACATCTGTATCCAAGAAGAATGCTAGATTGTTACTTTTTTGAGAATCTCTTTCGAATACATCGTCAACAAAAACCTCAATTAATGCAACTGCGGAATCATCTTCCGCTTCTACTTCTATTAAAACAGAGTCAGAATAACTATAACCTCTTAGAGGATGGATTATTGCAACAGTTGGGGGAGTGTCATCTTTTAGTAGAATTATGGTTGTTGGAGTTATTATAGCAGCAGCAAGTAAAATTGCCATAGAAATGATAAAAACTTTAGATTTGAAGAAGCTCATAATTTTCATATAACTCAAATATAGCATACTAATAACAATTTTGTTTTAACGTTAAATAAGATAAAAGAGATATACAAAAAGCATATTATCTCTGAATTTTTATTGATACTCATGAAAATTTTAGAGCTTAGAAGGCATTCGAAAAGATCAGCACCTTCTCCCCACCTCAATCAAGAAGGAGTAAAAAAAGCTAGAAAGTTAGGAAGTTCAATGGGAGTTTATGATTTAGTAGTCTCAAGTAACGCACCTAGAGCAATAGAAACAGCTGTAGCAATGGGATATGCAGTTGATGAGATAATTGAGGAGATAAGTATGACGCCTGATTATATTGAAAAAGAAGTCACTTGGGGGATGAATTTTGGAGAATTTGCTGAAGTAATTAAACAAAAGGGAAAAACCTATGAATATTCAAATCAAATGGCTGAATTTTTGCTGGATTTCTCAAAAAAAGTTCCTGAAAATGGTTCTGCTTTGCTTGTAAGTCATGGAGGATTAATTGAGCTTGTTACAATAGGATGTTTTCCAAATGAGGATTATGACTCTTGGGGAAATTATCTTAGTACATGTGAAGGAGTAAGAATTCATATAAAAGAAGAAAATTTCGAGAAAGTTAAATTATTAAGAATGAGATGAAAACTGATTAACTGCTAAAGAGTTTACCTACTTCATGAGCCCACTCTTTTATTTTATCCCAGTCTCTATTGTCATACTGATTTTCATGTAGTCTTGTCAGAATTTGACCACTTGCTATTTTAGGTACAAACTTCTTAGGACCTTTAGCAAATTTAGGTAATTCATCTTTTGGTATTTTTCCTCCAAAAGCTGCCATAGCTACTGGTTTAAGATCAGGATTTTCTTCAATAACTTTGACAAGATAATTTTCATAAGCATGCTCATATAGTTCTGATTCACCTGCATATGCCGATGAAATGAACACAGCTACTTTCTTATCACCAAAATCATTACTGAGATACTTTTGAGCATTTTTAGTCCATTTGCCATATTTAACGCCACTAGCAATTATAACATTATCAAAATCACTTAAATCTGGACATGCTCTGTAATTTTCTAAATCCCAGATTTCAACATGTTGGTCATATTCTTTTTCAAGAATTTTTTGAATTTCTGCACAAGCTTCTGTGGTAGCACCATATCTAGTGCCATAGACGATTAAGGTTTCAGTCACAAAGAATCACCAAGAATAACTTTATTTTATTTGAGATTAATATGGGTTTTATTAAGTGTTTCTCAATGTTACAGTTTATAAAACTTGAAAAAGAAGAAGTTATAATTGTTGAGTTTTTATATCTTTGATCGGTTCTGTTCCTTCACCTCTAATAAAAAGAAAATTAACAATTAACATACTTCCTCCAATGATTAAAAACAAAAGAGAAAAATTGAAGTCAGCTATCAAACCAAACAAAGGTGCAAAAATGAAGACAAGAATCGATTTAATTTGAGCTTCTACACTAAGCATTGTTGCCCTTTGCTCTTTCTTAATTATATCACCCAGATAGTCAACACAAATAGGTCTTCGGATGTTTTCAAGAATATAGATTACAAGATATAAAATTACTACAATTATTGGAAGTTGGAGGTGTATGAAGAGCGCATTTAGTAAAAGGATTCCTGCGAAGATATAGAAGAGGATATCCATTGCAAATTTAGATTTCTTGAATAGTTTCTTAATTCTATAAGCATTGAGTGATGAAACAGAAGAAAGGAGATAAAATATGGAATACATAACACCAAGAATAATTTTGATAATATCATCCTCTGAAATCTTAAGATCGCTCTTAAGTCCAACATTTAGGAGTACAACTACTATATATATCTTCAAAATAGGTTGAATGTAATCTTTCAAGCTTTTGTATACTGCATCATAGCTTGAAGATGAAAAAATTCCCTTTCTCATCCTACTGCTCTTCATAGCAGTAAATATATCTTTGAAACCTTTTCCAAATTCCTTGAACAAGCTCGTATCTGTTGCAACTCTCTCGTTCATGTAAGAAGGATAGGATGCAATCAAGATAAAATCTAGAATGTAAGGGATTATTGTAATAAGAAATACCCATTGAGCGTTTGGAACAAAAAGAATGAAAACAATCGAGATTCCTCCATTAATTGTTGATCCAATTAATGACCATGAGCGTGTTCTACCATAGACAAAAGTTTTGTGTTCTTGATACTCTTTCTTATCCATCCAGGACAATATCATAGCTTTGTGTGTTCCTGATCTAAATGCTTCACCCAAACCATAAGAAATCGCACCAAAGAAAACAACAAAGAAGAATTTAATTGACAGACTAAGTCCAATGAAATAGAATATGAATGCTGCAATGTAAAAAACAAAGCAGAAGAGAAGCTCATTCTTTTTCCCAAATTTATCAGCTATTATACCTGAAGGAATTTCAAAAACATATGTGAACACTTCCTGAACTAAGAAAATTAGACCTATTTCAAGGAGAATGAAGGAAACACCAGCTGGTGAGCTGAAGGATGATTTCAATGAAACTTGGTAAAACCCAGTTAAGAAATGTATAGTATCCTGATAAGAATTAGATAAATAATCGTAAAGCATTATTATTAAATATGGTTCAAAAAATCTCAGATTCTTGAAAAATCCATATAACCTGAACTTCCACATCAAGGGTTCTTTGAGAATTTTTTTCTGAACCAGTTTCTCATCTGAGATAGTACTCATATCAAATTCTATTTATGGATAATATTGGAGAATATATTTCTTTCTAGTATTTCAGCTATTATCTACTATTGTTTTCTTCTCAACTGGATCTGTAACATAAACAGTCACTGCTTCTGACAGGTGATTTAATACACCCTTCTTATTTTCTTGAAGACGTTCATTAACACAATTTCTACATAATCCAGCTGGAACAACAATATTTGATAGTAAATCTTTCTTTTCTTTACTTAAACATCTTCCACAATAAGGTCTCCCACATATTGAGCAACAAAATTTTGCTCTTGAATTACATCTTGAACATATAGATTCAACTAGCAAAATTATCTTAACCAATAATAATCACATGATTTTTACTACTGAGTAATATAAGAACCAATCAGAAAAAAACTGAAAATTCTCTTCTAGCTGAATAATGTTCTCTATAGAAAGAATAAGACTTAATTACTACTCTCTTTCAATTAGTTCTACCATGCGTAGGTTTGCAAGTATAGATTTTCTTAGAGGTTTTGCTATTTGGTTGATGTTATTATTACATGTAGTAATGAGAGCATATGATTATTCATGGGCAAACGATGCTGTAACTCTTGGTGAAAAATCAATGATTTTTCTCATCTTGATGTTAGTTATTATGTTTTTAGCTGGATGGGCAGGATTCTTCTTGCTAATAAGTTCCATAGGAAATTCTATATCCATGCAGAAATCATTAAAAAAAGGAAGGTCAGTTGGGAGTGTACTTTCAAAACAATTGTTGGTTGGTTTTCTTCTTCTAGTAGTAGCTTTCCTAACTGAATCAATTACAGGTTATCAAGGTATGCTAGGAGATGCAGTCTTAGGACTGCCTTTTGATAAAAATCTGCTCTACAGATCATTTATAGCTGAATCGATACATGCAATAGCTTATGCAATAATTATAAGTGCTGTAATCAATGCAATACTTTCAATTAAGGGCGGTTATCTGAAGGAAAAACGAAATATCTTAATTTACCTCTCTTTAGCAGTACTTATAATTAGTATCACAACTCCAATCTATAATATCAGTTCAGACTATGGAGGAATAGGAACACTACAGAATTTTGGTACAATTCAAAATCTTAGAGCTCTGCCAGATAGTGGTACTTTTACGGTTGGGGAGTTCATGACTAAGTTCTTTCTTCTACCATTTTTAGGAAGACCAGAACCATTGCTGCCATATTTAGCTACAGCATTCATTGGAAATGCAATAGGTATACTGATGACAAGAGAAAAACCTTTCTGGAAAGAAATGAAAATTGGAATGTGGGTAGGAACTATTCTTACTTTTGGTGGCATAACATGGGCTTTTGTAATGGTTGCTAATGGTCAAGAAGATATGGTCCGTTTATTTCAAAATGCCTGGAGTTTAGCTAGTATTAATGCATATATACCAATGTATCTTTTCACTTTGGGAACACAACTACTTGTCACTTTGTTTGTTATAAGGTTTGTAGAATTTAGAGGTATAGGAAAAGAATTTGCAGAAAAAACGAAATATTTTAGAAGACATGGTTTTGTTGCTTTATCAATATATAATTTTCAATTTATGGATGCTATTCCTAGATGGATTTTAGCTGCTACCAGAGTAGATCCAGTTAAACCCACCAATACGGTCCTTTGGAATATTATCTCTTGGTCTCCTGTTTCTACGGCTTCAAATGGGTTGAGAGACAATAGTTTATGGGGTCCCTGGATTTTGTTGGTAATTGTGGTAAACTTCCTGATATGGCATTTAATACTCGTAGCATGGGAGAAAGTAAACTATATTGGAGGATTTGAATGGATTATAAACGTTATCGCTGGACTATTCATTAAATCAAAAAGACAAAAAGAATCAGGTATTGATTCTGATAGATATCCTTGGTGGCAAC
>JAEOSZ010000071.1 GCA_016840095.1 Candidatus Heimdallarchaeota archaeon | reverse complement strand
GACATAGGTGTATATCTGGCTGAAGAAATTCAGATTTTAATGAAAAAACATAAGTTACAAATTGTAGAACCAAAAAACAAGATTAGAGCAACAGTCATAGGCGCAGGTTCATTTTCTCTTTCAGTATCGGGATCCACTTGCTATTTTGATAAGAGTATCTTATTTCCACTGGAAAACATTCCCGTTATCAATGTAAATATTCGAAAAGAGAACTACAGCCCTGAGAAACTAAAGACGGAAATCAATAAGGCGTTCAGACGATTTGATATGAAGGAAGGAGAGGATTTAGTTGCTCTATACTTCAAAGATCCAATTTACCGAAACAACTTCTATCTTACTGATTTTGCTCAAGCAATTGTAGATGCTTTACCAAATTCTGTTTCTAACAATAAACTGGTGATATTTATCTTTGATCAAGATATGGGAGGATCTCTAGGTATTGCTCTTCGTAGAGATACAGCTTTACAGGAAAATCTAATTTGTATGGATGAATTAGAATTAGAAGAAGGAGATTGGATAGATATAGGAGCACCACTTTATTCAGGTCAAACTTTCCCAGTAACTGTAAAGAGTTTAGTTTTTAACAGAAACAGGGGATTTTCATAGAAGTGATTTCTTCTCAAATGGCTTACCATGACCTGGATAGACATAGTTGAACTCCAATGATTTTATTTTTTCAATGCTTTCTTCCATTTCCTTGTTATCAGACACCATGCTTGCAGGACCTGGTTGTTTTGTGTTCTCGAGAATATCACCACAGAAGAAATGTCCATCTTCTGTTAGGATCCCTACAGATCCTTTAGAATGACCTGGTAAGGTAACAATTTCAGCAGATAAACCATATTCATCAAGTCTTTGTTCATTTTCAAGTATTATGTCTGGTAAAAATCTGTCTTTCTTTTTCAATTGCATTTTTAAAATAAAAGTCATTAGTTTTCCTAGAATTCGCATAAATGCATTCATATTACGATTCCAGCTGATATCACCATGTTCAACCATACCTATATCGTCATTATGTAAAGCGATTTTCGAATTATATTTCTCTTTTAGATATCTTGCATTTCCAGTGTGATCAAAATCGCCATGTGTGAGAAGTATGAGTTGCAGTTTCTGATTTTCACTTGTTATTCCTTTATTTGACAGAAACTCATCTATAATTAATCTACTCTTACTGAAACCTGTATCAATTAGGATAAAACCTTGTTCTGTTTCAATAAGATAGCAATTAACCTTTTCTAAATCTATAATTGAAACAAAGTCAGGAATGTTGAACTGTTGTGCAACCATAATTAAATGAACATTCATTCATTTTTATACTTTTCTATCAGAACTCTTAGCAGCACATCTAACGTAAAATAAGATTTAAATGAATGAATGTTTACTTATGAAATATGAGAACACGGGATCAGAAGAAATATGATGCCATTGTGAAATCAACAATAAACCTAACTAACAAATTAAGTTTTTCTGGTATTTCTATTTCTAAAATTGCCAGAGAAGCTAATGTTTCTCCTGCTACAATTTACATTTACTTCGAGAATAAAGAGGATTTGTTAACTACAATTTATTATGACATTAGAAAGAAAGCAAGTGAATCTGTTCTCACGAACATTGATGTAAATATGTCTATAAAAGAGCAATTCTACGCAGTTTGGATTAATTCCTTCTCTTTTTATCTCAACTATCCTGAATATATGCAATATCGTGAGCAATTTGAACAAACCACAATGATGAAAGAAGTTAAAACTGATGAATTTGAATTAAACAGTTATACAATTGAAATTCTCACTAAAGGAATTAAGGATACAATAATTCGAAATCTTCCAATTCCATTGTTAATTTCATTTGCATTTATCCCCATAATAACTCTACTTAGGTTACATTTTAACGATGTTCTGATAATGACAGAAAAAGAAATAATCAATGCATACGAGATTGCCTGGAAATCGATAGCAACAACATCATAGAGTATATTCTCATTTCTTTTTTCTTGATTCAGCAATGTATACGTATGTTAATATCAATATTATCAAACTTAGAACCAAAGTAATACTGTATTGGAAATGTCCACGTAAACCATGTCTAAAAGGAGAGATTGCAAATACAACGAATTGAAATGAACCAAATATAGCTGTTGAAAATGAGAGAGTAATAAACACAAACTCATTTTTCTTAAAAATAAGACTTAACACAATTGTTAGAATTGCAAAACCTGTGCAGATATAGCCTATCACTGCCATTTGAGATAGTAGAGCTTGGTAATCGGGATCAATTAACGACCAAAACGCTCCAAAAAATCCAAAAGCAGCATAACCAGTTAATCCATTAAAAATCAGAGATATTACCTTTAATACATTAACAACATCTCTTTTTTTTGAAACGTCTAGAGCTTCTTCAGATCCTGAGTGACAGATAGATTCCAATCTACCCAGAGATTCCATAGGTTACATTTGATTTGCTTCTATTATGTTTTTCCATAATTTCTACTCCTAGCTCTTTTTTTCATTCATACATCTACCTTCTTGTATTGTCTCCCTTCTTGAATACTAGGTTCCTAGAAAGTAATGATTACCTTACAATAAGATACCCTTTATTTTCCTAAAAAGAGCAACTTCAGAAAGCCTATTAGTTTTCGAATCGGAAATAGAAGAGCTGTTTGCTTAATATACTCCTTATGGTCATCTCCACTGCGAGCTATTAGTTCTCTGTCTTCCCTTAAACCTATAATAATACTTGGAACCAGTTGGAAAGTAGATATAACCAAACCCACCCAAGTATTGCTTATGAATCCCATAGCAAATCCTCCCATCAATAAGGAGAAATGAAGTGGGTGTCTGATGAAAGAGTAGATTTTTCCTCTAACTATTGTTGTTTCTTCTGGAAATACAGAAAAAACATCCATGCCATGTGTAACAACTGAAAATCCTGCTTTGTCAATTTGTAAATTGGTTAATATCATAACAAGTACGCAGAAAGCAGCTAGTGTAACTTGAGCCCAAATTGGAAGAAGCTTATCATCCCACTGAATGAAAGCTGGATGAAAGAAGCAGCCATACCATGTAAAAAGATATGGCAACATAAAGATATAGAAGAATCTCTGATAAGCAAGATCACCATAATTCTTTCTAAATCTAGGAGCAAATATGAAATGAATAAGACCAATCATTGTTACAAATATAGTAATTATTCCTTGAGATACTAGTGGTCCCCACCATTCAATCCTGTTAATGAAATAGAAAAACAACACCATCGCCGCTATTATTCCAAAAGAATATAGAATTGTTAAGATAGCAAATAATGGTTTTCTCAGTATAGGAACTTTTTCTACAAAGAACTTCATATCTTCAATAAGCATATTTCTCAAGCAAATTTAAAGGAATTCTCACTTAAATCTCTTTTCGAGGAAATTGGTAGGAGGGAGAAGAGTATATTAATATTCATGAAGTAAAAAGAGAGGATTGGGAGAATTATTTAAATCATCATAGAAAAGCTGATACAACAGGGTGTTTTTATGAACACTAAATCTCATCATTCGAAGAATTTGTGAAACTCATTTGGTAAATCTTTATAATTGACTTTTTCAGAATAAGAAGTCAAATCAGCGGAACTTTTAGAGTTCCAAAAAACGACTACCTCATCTTTATTGATCTTTCCTTTACGAATATAGTCTATGAGACCGCTTAGTGTTTTTCCAGTATATACGTGTTCAAGTTTTAAATCATCTCTACTTGCTATCCTAATTGCTTCAAGCGCTTTTTCTGTAGAAGCGCCATATTTTTCACCGAAATACGAATGATCTACAATCAATCTTTTTTCTAGTTTCTTTGAGACTACAGGTATAGATGGGTCTTTCCTTCTCATTAACCCTAACGCTTTATTTGCAAGCTCTATAGTTGCTTTCTTAGAACTCCAAGAAGGGTCAGTTACTCCAATTCCTACAACTTGTGTTTTTAATTGTGCTAGTTCCAAGCCTAACACTATACCCGCACAAGTTGCAAGGGAACCAACAGTTATGAATAATTTATCTGGTTCAGGAATTTCTTTTTTGTCAATTTGTTCTTTTAGTTCAAAAGCAGCATTAACAAATCCCAATGTTCCTAGAGGGGAACTCGCACCTGTAACAACGAAGTATGCAGAATTATCGAAAAACAATTTTGTTCTTATTCTACGTCTTCTTTGACGTTTGCTTTTCATAAGATTCAGTTTTGCGCCGAAGTAATTATGACAAAGAAGGTTTTCCAATACAATTTGAGATGGTTCTTGTTCAGTTAAAAATAGATGCGTCTCTAATCCAAATCTCTTCGCATGAATCGTTGTTGCTAAACCATGATTTGTTCCTATTGCTCCTTGTGTAAAAATCCTCTTTTTCTTCTTCCTTAATATCTCAGCAAAAACAAATTCATACTTTCGTGGTTTGTTTCCCCCATAAACATCATGAGATAGGTCATCTCTCTTAACCCAAATCTCTTTATGATCTAACTCTCTACTTGCTTCTTCCATTCTATGTATTGGTGTAGGTGTATTAACTACTGAAACCCAGGGAATAGTTTTTAGTTTTGGATATTTCTTGAAAAGAGGAATTTCTTGAACCATTACTATCCTGTTTTCTATATTGAACAGATACTTTAATCTTGTTCAAGGCAGATGTCAACAAATATTTTTAATCAACTTGATTTCTACTATCTGTTGTATTAGGTGCTATAATATGAAACTATTTGAACCTTATAAAATCAATCAAACCACAATAAAGAACAGAATCATCATGCCTGGAATGGATACAAATTTTGGTGATGAAGAAGGAAATGTTCCCGACAAACTTATTGATTATTATGAATTGCGAGCAAAGGGAGGAGTTGGATTAATTATTGTTGAAGGAGCATACTTCGACAAAATAGGTGCCGGTACATCAACAATGTTGAGCATTGATAGCAATAAAAGAATTGGCAAATTCAAAGAGTTAGTAAATGCTATTAAGAAACATGGTGCTCGTGCCCTTATACAAATTTATCATGCTGGTGCTCAAGCTTCTTCTTTTATGATTGGTCTTCAAGCTGTTGCTCCTTCTGCTATACCTTTTGATATGTCTGGAGAAACACCTGTACCATTAACAAAAAAACAAATCTCCAAAATGGTTAAGGAATATGGAGAGGCTTGTTTAAGAGCTAAAAAAGCTGGTTTTGATGGTGTAGAAATTCACGCAGGACATGGGTACTTGCTTAATCAATTCTTCTCATTGAGAACAAATAAACGTGAAGATGAATATGGAGGTCAATCCTTTGAAAACAGGACTAGACTCGCTGTTGAAGTTATTAAGGAGGTAAGAAAGAAGTGTGGAGAAGAATTCATTATAGGATTCAGATTGAACGGTAACGACTACATTCCTGAAGGTTTAGATGTTTCTGATGTTATCCAAATTGCTAAGATTTTAGAGAAGGAAGGAGTTGATTTAATCAACATTACTGGCGGTGTTTTTGACAGTCCTCGCTTTCCTGTTGTTCCCTATATGAACTACCCTAGAGGATGTTTCGTAGATAACGCAAATCTAGTCAAGGAAGCTCTAGACCACACTACAGTTGCTGTAGTAGGAAGAATTACAACATCTGATGTTGCAGAAGAAATTCTCCAAGAAAATAAAGCAGATTTGGTTAGTATTGGGCGAGCTGTAATTGCAGATCATGAGTTTCCTAACAAAGTAAAAGAAGGAAAAGAAGACACAATTCGAACTTGTATAGGGTGCAATACTTGTCTTAATCAGATTATGACAGAACAACAAGTACTTTGTGCAATCAATCCAAATCTCATTGGTTCAGATGAGGACCTTCAAAAAGCAGATAACAAAATGAAAATTCTAGTTGTGGGGAGTGGTCCAGCTGGATTAGAGTTTGCACGCGTTGCTTCACACAGAGGACATGAAATAAAAATTGTTGAAAAAGAGCCTTCAATTGGTGGATCACTTAAGTATGCAAGTATAGCACCTATGAAAAAGGAAGTTAAAAATCTCATAGAATACTATAAACATATCATAGATAGATATAAGATAGATATTCAGTTAGACACCCCTTTCTCAGAGGAAATTCTTCAAGAATACGAACCTGATGCTCTAGTTTTAGCTACAGGCATAACTCCAGCAGCTCCAGTTATAGAAGGAATTAGTAATAGTAAATATACATATTACTCAGACATTTTTGATGGAAAAATTCCAAAAGATCAAAAGATAGTGGTTCTTGGTGGAGACATGATAGGTATTGAAGTTGCAGAATACCTATCTTGCGCAAATAAGGAAGTAACGATAATCACCGATAAGAAAAGACTCGGAACAGATGTCTACTCACTTGTTGCTAGAGAAATACTACCCACCATCGAGGAAGACGACAAAATCAAAATTATGTTAGAAGCTGATATTGAAGGAATTACCGGAAACAAGATATTGGTAGAACATAAAGATGAAAAACTGACAATTGAATTTGATGAACTTATAGTAACTTCAACAAAACCCACGACTGAAGCAGAAGAAATATCTAAAGGGAAACTTGAGAAAATTTTCAAAATAGGGGATTGTAAAGAAGTTCATCCTCGAAAGATACTTGAATCTATTCAAGAAGGATACGATTTAGCTCTTATTGTTGAATCTCCAGAAGCAGATCTTTTGTATGGTGACGAAGAGGAAATAAAAGATGGGGATTTAAAATCTTTGGTGAAAATAAAGATTAAGCGACGTACATTCACTAATGACGATATACCTGAGTATTTGAGTCTGTTGGCTCAGATATGTAACGAAAACGAAAAAATACAGAAAAAGAACAAAAAAGCCAAATTCGAGTTTCAGATTTCAATTGGAGATGAAAAATACTATTACATAAAAGTTGAAAATGGCCAATTCTCTACTGGAGAAGGTAAGCTTGAACAACCAAAGGTAAGCATTTGGATGGATTCTTCAATTGCTAGTGGAATATTCATGGGAACAGTGAATACTGCTTCAGCATATATGGCTAAAGAAATCAAATTCGAAGGTTCAATGATGCTTGGACTCAAATTTAGATCCTTCACAGATGCGGTTGTAGCTGAACTCGAATAGATATGAATGTACTCAGTAGAATATTAAAAAGACTTAATACATCTATTCAAAGAGTAAAATCAGAAATCAAGTTACAGGGGTTCAGCTATGCCTACATTATTCAAGTATGACAAGGGTGTCAAATTTCTAAAAAAACCAGAAGATTTAACCCTTATAGCTGATCCAACGACAGTAAAAGCTGCATCAGAGTGTGACGCTTCTTTTATAACACATGCACATACAGATCATTCTTTAGCATTCCCAAACGAAGGAATTAGAGTTTATTCAACAGAACTTGCTAGTAAGCTCTTTGAAGGATTAACTTCAAGAAAAGCAAAAAACACTGAATTTGTTAATTTTAACAAAACAATGAATATTAATGATGTAGATGTTAGATTTATTCCAGCTGGGCATCTACTTGGAGCTGCACAGATTGTATTTTATTTTGAAGATCTAACAATCGCCTATACTGGTGACATCAGTACTGATGAAATGATTACTGTACCAAAAGCAGCTGTTCCTGAAGACGATATTGACATTTTGATTACTGAAGCAACATATGGAAAGGGAGACTTGTTTTTCGATTCTCGTGAAAGAATAAAAGCATCAATTTTGAAGTGGGTTGCTGATAATCTTCAGAACAACAATGTTCCTGTAATTAATATAGGCCATTTAGGTCCTGCACAAGAAATTATAGCATATCTAAATGAGATGCTGTCTGTAGACATTTATTGTGATAACAGAACTAGTGAGATAAACAAAGTTTACAACGAAGAAGGACAAAACCTTCAGTGGAATAGATTTGATATTCTAAACGATAGTGAGTTAAAAACTGAAAGGAGTTTGATTCTACTCCCTAGAGCAGCAAAAGAATTGCCTGATTTTCTTAAGACTCACAAAGTTTCTAGGAGCATAATTACTGGGCAAGCATCAAGATTCGCATATTCAAAATTTGAACAAGCTTTTCCTTTCTCAATGCATGCCAATTGTAACGAACTACTTGATCATGTTAAAGCAGTTAATCCTCAAAAAGTATATACTTTGTATGGATTTGACTCAGAACTTGCTGCAATAATAAGGCAAAAGCTTCAACTACCAGCTCAACCAATAAAACTATCTAAGAAAAGATTAACTCTGGAAGAGTTTTTTTAATCTAGAGTAGATATTCGTCTTCTGTTTCCTTTTCAACTGATTTCTCGATAACTCTGATTGATTCTCCAGAAATAGTTACTGGAATTTGCAAATCCATTGCAAGAAGTTCTACTGTTACTTCCTCTTTTCCAACATTTATATCAGTAACTCTTGCTCTTGAACCTTTGAATGGTCCATTTATTACTTCAACAATATCGTTAATGTCTACTCCTTCAATAACAGGTCTTGGTATTAGGAAGTGATCTAGCTGATCAATTGGAATTTCCTCGGCACGAGAAGCTCGAGGTCTTTTTCGAACATGTCTAACACCTTCTACTAGGATTTCAACATCATCAATTGATTCAGCTTCAACAAAGATGTACCCTTTCAACCCACCTGGCACCAAAACCGAGTATATTTTTAGATGGGTTCTGTTTTCTGCTCTACGAGCTAGATATTCACTTAATGAATGTTCTTGACCGATTGTTGTTCTAAGAGCATAGATGGGCATTTTATCACTTATCTTTATATTGTTTCATTATATGAGGTTAATCTATCTTGATTGAATTGCACTTATAATTGCATTAAACAGCAAACTAAGAACATATCCAATTACACCAATAATGACAATTCCAACAGCACTCATTTTTACTGTAATGGATAATTCTCTTCTACTAGGCTTCTTAGCATGTCTGAGAACTTTTCTACTATTTATGAAAAAGCCTCGTATCTTGTTGATCATTTTGCTCATTAATTGTGCCTCACTAATCTTTTTGATAATTTGTTTTTATTTCTTCTGTTGAGTAACAGTCTGACTATTGTTCCTCTGCTGCATTAAGAAGATCAGCATATTTACCTCGATCAATTTCCTTCTGTACAACTCTGGGATCTTTGTTTTCACAGGTTACTCCCATGCACACCATTGTACCTAAGATTTCCTTACAAGCAGTTTTTACGGACCCAGCAGTTAAATCAGGCCATTTTGCTAGAGCTGCTTCTATAAGCTGTGGGAAGGTTATATTACCTATAATATTTGTATTTGGCTCACCAGATGCTTTTTGTAAATTTGCGGCTTTTAGCACTAAAGCTGATGCTGGTGGAATACCTATTTCTAATTCAAATTCTCGGGTTTTTTTATCGACTGTAACTTTTACTGGAACTTTCATTCCTTTATAGGCTGATGTTTGCTTGTTTATTTCGCTTACAACATTACCTATGTTTACACCAAGAGGTCCTAAAGCAGGTCCCATGGCACCACCAGGAGATGCTTGTCCACCATCTACTAGTAAATCGACAGTCACTAGTTCTTTACTCATTAGCTTCGCCTCATCTAATAACACTAACTTAAGACAGAAGCAAGACACTTGCTACTTAAAGGTAACGATTTTTAACTAAAGAGTTATTCCCAGAAGAACAAGATGTAATCTATTCTACAACTTTCAATGAATAGTTTTACTGGATAGTTCATCATTTTTTTCTTTAATCAAAATGTTTATAATGCAATCTTAGGGTTTCAACTCGTAAAGTTTTGGAGTAGAAACTATGAGCGTAAATAAACCGATGGATATCCTGAATCAAGCTAGAGAAAAAAGAGTTTTGATTAGACTTAGAGGTAATCGTCGAATGAGAGGTATTCTCAAAAACTATGATATTCATTTAAATCTAACATTAGAAGACGCAGAAGAGATAGCTTCAGAAGGAACAGCTAAGCTTGGGGACGTTATTGTACGTGGTGATAACGTAATTATGATTAGTCCTCCACCCAAATAATGCAAAAAGGTGAATCAAAATGACTAAAGGAACACCATCATTTGGAAGACACAATAAAAGATCAACCCACATAGTTTGTAGGAGATGTGGTAGACATTCCTTCCACAAAAGACACAAAATTTGTGCATCTTGTGGCTTCGGAAAATCCTCAAAAATCCGAAACTATGCATGGCACAGACACTAGAAGATACTTTTATGTTTACATAATTAGTTCCCTTCTATTTTAACTAATTCTTCATTGGGCCGATAGATCAGCCTGGAAGATCGCTTCCTTGGCATGGAAGAGGCCGCGAGTTCGAATCTCGCTCGGTCCACCATTTCGTTTTTTTAAAGTAATTTTATCTTAATTTTTGCAAGATGACACAAATAAATGTACATGTCCTCTAATCGCTTTCTGTACTAGCCCCATTGCGTGCTTAAATAAACTTATATATTGAGATTGCAGCTTAGGTTTATGGAAAAATCTTATGACGAGGACCTTGCTAAGCTCATGTCAGAAGCACGAGATTTGTTTAAAAGTGCAAGTTTTGCTGACTCTGCAAGGAAATATTTGGAGGCTGCTAGAAGTCAAGAAGCAGCTCGGGGGTTGGAACAAGCTGAAGACTTGTACCATGAAGCGATTAAGAATTTTATCCGTGCATCAGAAGAAAATAAAGAAAAGAAGCAATATCGAATGAGTGCACAAAATCTCTATTATGTTTCTTATATTTTTAAGAAAGTGGGTTCACCTGAAGATTGGAGAGCTGCAACAAATGCTGTAGTTGAAGATCTGGTAAATGCAGCACAAGAATACCTGCTCTGGAATGAATACGATAGAGGAATAGTATTGATTTCTACTGCATGTTTCTTCTACTTTTCCATAGAAGATTTTCAATCAGCTGAGCTGCTTTACAAACAATATATCGAGCAAATTCAAGATGATCCTGGCTTTACTAGAGCTCAACAAGTTCTTTATGCAGCAGGTCATGCTATTAAAGCTGTAAAGGATTCAGATACTACCTCCTTACTCAATGCTCAACAATTAGTTGGAGGGCATTTAAAACCTGGATTATCTCAAATTATGGGTGAATTATTTTTCCCAGCTATTGATGATGCAATGGATACTGTTGTGAAAAACTTTAGATCAAAAGTTAAACTACCAAAAATAATACCAGAAGTAAAAATATCTAGAGATTTAGTTCTAGGAAAGGCTACAGAAGTAGCTGTTATTCTTGAAAATGAAGGCGATGGTGATGCATTTAATTTAGTTTTCAAGCTTAACATCCCAGATGGAATCGATGTTATTGATGGAGGAACTGAACTCTCTATTGCAAGTTTACCTCCTGGTCATTCAACTGAACAAAGATTATCTATCCGTTGTTCACAACCCAATGAAAAAGGAGTTCATGAGCTAAGTGCTAATTTAGCATTTTACGATCAATTACAAACTAAACAAACAATGATGATTGGTCCTTATGATTTGATTTTCAGAGAAAAAAGTCTAACAAAAGGATATGAAGTGGAGCTAGCTGATCTATCTTCCAGATCTTTAGAACTTAAGAATAAGATGAGAGCAATAGAAGTATTTCCTGAGAGGTCTACAGAATTGGTTATGAAATTCATAGACGATCTGATTAAAGAATCGGAGGGAATTCTCAATAACGAGGAATTTGAAACAGCACAAGCTAATATTAATACTATAAACAGAGTTTTTGACATCATCAATACAGTTACAGAGAAGGATTTTCTAGACCTTGTTCAAGAAAACAGAGAAAAGTTTATTGAAGAAAGAATACTCGCTGCTAGTGATAACCTCAAAGAAGAATTTGAAGCTCAGAAAAAACAATTAGATGAAAATCATCTTTTAGAAATAGAGAATCTAAAACAAAGCTTTGAAACTGAAAAAACACAATTAGAAGAGAAATTCAATATTCAGAAGGAAAATGATCAAAGAGAACTCTTGGAACAATTAAAAGTACAGCAAGAGGAAGAAATTTCTGAAATTACAACAGAACTAAACAATGAAAAGGAAAAAGCTCTGTCTGAACAAAGAGAAAAACTCAGCGAAGAGAAGAAAGAAGCTCTGCAAGAACAAGAAACTTTGTTAAGAGACGAATTTCAGAAACTACTTTCAGAACAACAAGGTAAGAAACGTAGATAATCAATTTCTGCCTTTTTACTCAACTTTTATTATTTTTATTACTTCTTCAGTTGTATTTATTACTATTTTATCTCCAGTTTTAATTGATTTAATAACATCCTGATCTGCTTTGTCAACGAAGGGAATGTTTGCTAATATGGCTCCTGCAATAACAATCGTTTCGGCTTCATTTGCTATAAGTGCGAGTGGTGCTACATTGTTAACTCTTAACCCATAAATAACATACGAACCTACAGTAGAACCTTTACTTTCAGGAAACACAAAGATTTTACCAGCTATACTTTCCCCAAATAAAGGATTTTCAGAATCAGTTATTAGTCCTGTTTCAGCATCAACTCCACCTAAAAATGAAATTGGAACAGGTGAAACTAATGCTTCTCCTTCAACTGAACCTTCAACTATAACTCT
>JAEOSZ010000070.1 GCA_016840095.1 Candidatus Heimdallarchaeota archaeon | reverse complement strand
ATGGGAACACCTGTAGCAATTACAAATTGTTCATAACTGGAGTTCATAATAAGACTCAAAACAGCTTTCAAAGCTAGAAGACTATTTTGAATTGATTTCATTTTTCCTTCAGAAGCTAGAGGTTTTCTTATCTCACTCTGCAACCTAGCTAATTCACCTATGTAAACTTCTTGTCCTTTCGAATCTTCGATAATAAGATTGTTTAACCAAGTTTTATCAGAAGACATACCTTGCCAACCAGGGTTAGGTGTTCCTATAACAGAAGGAATCCTATACTTTAGGTTTTCCGAAGTAAGTTTAATTGTACTAGTTCCAAGATCAATTCCAACAGCATTTGTCATGGGCGCGATAGGCATATTTTTCACCACAGTTTTAAACTCATGATTTCATTATTTAAACCATTTGTAATGTGTAAGTTCTTGAGTAGTACTAATAGCATAACTCATTAAATGCCTTACACATTTTCATACTATTATTCTTAAATTAGTATAAAAGCTCGAAGCTAAAATGCTAGTTTTGCATTCCAATTATTAAAATGTAAAAAGCATAAATTTAAAGGTTCTAAGCCCCTAAAATACTTAAGAAGCTTTTATGCTTCGGGACAAAGTATATAAATGCTTAAGCTATTTTATGGCTAGCACACTAAAATCCCAAGGTGATAACTGTGGGTGTATTTCAGCAAGATATGGACGAACTAGAGGTGAGGGCTCAGATTGATCGTGTCCTACGACAATCAGCTCAACTATTTGCCACTACAAATGGTAAAAGAGTTCGTTTGAATGAAGCTATTCGTTTGCGTGAATTCGATGCAGTTATGGGGTTGATTATAGCCTATAGCGCGGGTGCTTTTTTGAGCGTTGATAGATTTAGATTAGACGATGCTCATCCTATACGTTATAAGAGGATCATAAATAGATTGAACTGTTATAGCGGTCAAGTAAATTCAGCTTTGATACTGGAATTACTTAGGTTAAGGGATGAAACTAAGATAAGCAAATACGAACTTATCAGAGTTGTTCAAAGTAAGTACTTCAATCATAAACCGGTTGGAACTAGAGATATCACTGAATCTCTTAATAGAATGTTAAGAAAAACAATGGACGAGTTCTTTAAATTTGAAGACAGATACTTCAGAAGAGGTAATTTTGAGCTACGTCTAGTTGAAGTTCCACGCAATACCCCATACGAATTAGCAAAGATTAGCTTAGACAATGTAATTCAATTCTAAACTCATCTCTTTTGTAAGAAGACTATCATATCTTTTTTTGCTATTCGCTGTTTAAATTCAGTCCAATTATTATAATGGATTTGAAACTGGAAAAGAATAGAGTTTCAGATGTTCTGGACATATTCCAATCTTTGTTCTACAGCTAATTGAGTAAGTTTTTGTATAGGCCTAACTATTAACCATACTGAGTCAGGTCTCTTGTCAATACGTAATCTATTACTATCATCAAAGAATTCATCTTTCTTTGGTGAGGTAAGAATTGAAAGTAGTTCATTTCTAGCATTTAAACAACTACCAGTTAGAACAATATTCGCAGCTTGGTCGCTATGAATAGCTCCTTCGTCTATTAAACTCTTAATAATATCTCTTTTATCAAGTCTCTCTTCAGCTGGTAAGTCTGATTTATTGATATAAGCAACCACTGGAATGTTTGAACCGAATGCTTCTCCTACAGTTTCTTTAGCTTCCTTTAGTATGACTTTATTCTGTTCTTCTGCAGTCTTCTCAAAATTAAGAAATAGTAAGACGGCATCAACACCTTTCATGACTATGTCTCTTTGAGTTTTGTGCCTTTCTTCACCTGGTATTGTCCAGAGTTGATATCTTAATCTATCAAACTTCTTTCCTTTAAATGGAGGTGTCTGAAAAACTCCTTGATCAAAGAATACTGTTCGACCTGTATCATCTTGAATTTTAGTTAATGCAGAGACAATAGTTTTAGGATTTTCCATTCTTCGGAGTGCGTTGAAAACTGTTAACATACTTGTTTTGCCACTCATAGGAGGTCCGAAAAGAACTATCTTAATAGTTGGTTTTCCTTCCCTATCGACAGTAAAAATGTCAGATAACTCTATTTGACTCATAAGTAGTTTATCAGAGAATCAGTATATAAAATTAGTGTAAATGGTAGTTGAAGAAAAGAAAGAAAGAGGAGTAGAAGAGGTGTATTTTACTTCTTACGTCTTCTAATTATTGTTACTATAGTGATACCTATACTGAGTACTACTAATCCCATCCAGAAAGATAAATCAAGTGATTGTGTAGGAATCGGATTCCCTTCCACCATGAAAGTATCTGAATCTACAGATTTAACAGTTCGACCAGCATATCTGAAACTCACCTTAATGTAATAATCCCCATAGTATATACCAAGATTAACAAATCCACTTTCCCAATCATTTGATGTTGAATTATAAAACATTGGAAAAAGATCCTTTGCATCTCCTAGAGAACCAGTCTTATAGAGAAGAATCATCACTAAAACGTTTCCAGAGAATGTTTCCCAAGATCCTAATTGAGTATAACTTGCATTTGCTCTTACATAAATTCCAGTGTTATCGAAGTTCATAACCAAAGATGGCTTCTCTACGATTAAAATATGATCAACACTAATTGTATCAACTATTGATTTTCCATACTGTGTAGCTCCAGATGCAACTATCACGATATCATAATTATCTTCATCAAATGGTTGTAAGTCTAGGAAAATATACCAATCCAAAGACACTGAATAATTCATCTCCAAAATAGTATATGTTGTAGAGGATCCACTATATTGGAATTGAACAAATACATCGACACCACTTGCATCTGTTATTTCTGTTACATTTTCATCAAGAATTACTACATTATATAATGAGAAATTCCAAATACTTCCAGTAAAGTCAAAGTTCAGAGAATCTACAGTCAAAGGACTTCCTTGTATCAGAGTATAATCAATATATTCAGTATCTCCCAATCCAAATTGTCCACTTCCAGAACCTATTATTGGTGTTGAAGCTGACATCAAACTCGTAATAATATATATTTCATCAACAATTGTTCCTTCAATGAACTCAGCTATATTAGAATTCTGAACGCTTTGAGAAACATTCCAACCATCCATATCATGAACAGCTATAGAAATTCCTAGATAATCAGAAGATGGATCAGTTGGTTCAAAAATTAAATAGTCAGGAGGAGTTCCTAATT
>JAEOSZ010000069.1 GCA_016840095.1 Candidatus Heimdallarchaeota archaeon | reverse complement strand
TTGGGCTCATAAAAGTAAACCAGATTGTAATAAATATACTAAAAATCCCAATAGTTAATCCAAGGACTTTCCAGAAACTTGCCTTTGGCTCTTCTTCCATTGGTTTAGCTTTTTCTGTCTCTTTATTTTGTAACTTAAAGTACATTGTTATTAGTATAAGAGAGGCTATTATTCCAAGTATCCATCCTATTACCTGCCACCAACCATATTGGGAAATATCTTTTGATGCACCAGCTGTTCTGAACAGTATTGACAATCCAACTGCACTAGCCATTGCTATACCAAAGTCAAAACCAGTTTTTTCCTCTCTATTTTTGATTCTTGTTATAAATCCTGGGAAGAAAACTAGAAAACTCCCAACAGAGAGTCCAGCAAAAATATAAATCCATATACCTGTAGTTAATGGTTCAACCAATCTAGCTAAGATTATTATTTCTCCTGTAATCAATAATGCTAAATCTGGTACTTTTTTCCTAAAAGCAAGTAGGATTAGTGGTAAAACTAAGACTGCTAATCCTGCGACATTCTCATCGGGCTGTGCCTTAAGTAGGGCAAATGCCCAGATCCGCTCATATAAATCAGAGAGTGTTTGAATAAAAAACAAAAAAATAATCGAAAAAAGAACTATCTGAGAAAAATCTCCTATAACATATTTCTTCAAGAATGACATAGTAGTGTAAGGAATATCGCTTCTTTAAAAATCTAATTACTCTATTTTTTGTCAATTTGACCGTTATTTAAAGCAATCTAGTTGATTTTACTTTATCTTTGCAAGAGCTTCATCTATCATACTTATTGTAATTTTATCTGGGTTTTTCTGTTTATTCTCTTCCTTCTTCATGTTCTTAAGAACAGATTTAGCTTCAGCACAGTTCATAGTTCCAAGTCCTTTAATAGCACTTCTTCTAACATAGAGATCTTTATCATCCAAACAGTCAATCATTACTTTCTTTGCTTTCTCATCATTGATTTTCCTCAAAGCATAAGCCGCACTACGACGTATTTTTACTTCATCATTAGCTAACATAGGAACCAGTAAATCAGTCGCTTCTTTTGCCTGTATTTCTCCAAGTATTTCTGCTGAATACCTAATAACGTTGAGATCATCACTCTTTAGACCATCAATCAAATATGGAATAGCTTTGTCACCAATCTTTCTTAAAGCACTCTGTGCTCTTGAGGAAGGAAGATCATTCTTCTTCAAGAAATTATCTACAAGCATTTTGATGAGTTTCTCACTATAGCTTTCTACAGGAATGTTTTCTGTTATGGTTCTGAGAGCAATATCACGTACTTTGGCGTCTTTATCTTCAACAGCTTTATCTAAAACAGCTTTCAAGTTTGTGTTATTATTCTCCTTAGTATAGTTCAAAGCAAACAATCTTACAAGTGAATCCTTATCAGTAATTAAGCTTGCAATAAATTTTTTCGCTTCTGGTGTATCAAACATACCAATAGTTCCCATAATGAAACTCTTCATTCCAACTGGTTGAGATTTAAAAACAGATTTCATTATTGGCAATGCTTTTGCAGGTACTTTTAGTAGAGTATGAGTAATCAAATCAGTATCTTCAACATTTTGCATAGGAGTTGTTGCCATAGCTTTAATGAGGTTGTCAGTAATATTACCTTTAGCTATTTTCTTATCTATAAATTTTAGAATTGCTTTTCTCCTGATTTCTTGATCCTTTTCCTTTAGTGCTTTGTTAATAATGTTTCTTGCTTTTGGATGGTCAATCCAAATGATGTAATCATAAGCTTCTCTTTTAATAATCTCGTCATTATGATTGAGTAATTCTACAATTTTATCTTTTGAACGTTGAGTGTCTATTTCAACTAGAAGTTTTACTAAAGAAAGACGGAGGTTTTGTGACTGTGAAGTCAAGATAATATCAATATTATCAAGTACTTGTTCGCCTAATTTTCCAAGTCTATCTAGCATTACTCCCTCAAAGCCAATATTCTTCTCTGAATAAGTCTTCAATGTGGCTGGTACGAAATCTTTTGAGTATTTTTTGATTTGTATGTTTTCATCTAAATATAACTGAATAGCTTTGAAAGCAACATCTGGATCTTTATCAGTTAAAGCTCTTTCAACAATTGGTAAAAATGTATTAACAATTTGATTCCTTCTTAGATAATTTAAGTTGAAAATACGCATTTTCGGATCTTTGTGGTCTTTAAGTTTCATAACTTCTTCAACTGATTTCTTTGTTTTTAGAAATTCGAAGAAATAAGCTATTGATTCCTTCCACTTGTATTTTGTATCATAAAGAGCTTGAGTTAAAAAATGAACACTGTCATCCCCATAATCCTTTAAAGTTTCAGTGATTTCCTTGTTAAATTCAATATTGTCTTCCACATAATGATCAATAATTTTCTGAAGGGAGATTTTTGTCAGGTTTTGTTTAGGTATGTTATTTTTTAACAGATAATTGATGAATTCTTTTTTGAAAACACTATATGTCTCAGCCAAATTTTGTTCAATTATTTTTGGTGCTTCAGCATATTTTCTTACAGCAATATGCTCAAGAGCAAACTTCCTAATTTGACTGACTTCATCATCTTTGATTTTCATCAAGGTTCTCTTCTTCAGTCTATCATCCCCATTAACATGTAAGAATTTACTAGCTGCATTTCTTACATAAGGTGACTCGTTTTCTAATGAATCAAAGAGGATATCCTTTGTTAATTCGAATGGTTCTCTGATCAAGTTATCTATGGCTTTGTTACGTATCGATTCATCAGTATCTTCTAGACCAGCAATAAAACTATTGAAAATTTTATCGGTTTGAAGTTTTGTGAGTTTACTCTGGGGTTCAAATCTAAGTTTTGTTAGAGTATCCATCGCTAATGCCCTAACAGAAGTAGACTCATTATTGAGAGCTAGAAAAAGATAATTGAAAATTTCTTTGTAATTAATTTTAATCATATTTTTCATAGAACTTTCTCTGACTGGTTCTAGTTCATGATCTAATAAATCCTTAAGAAGATGTTTTAATTCAGGATCATTTCTCAGTCTTAGAGCAATGAAAGCTATATCTCGAATTTTGCAATTTTTATCAGCCAATAAATCTCTCAAAAAGTCAAGTGCTCTATTGTTCTTGAAAAGACAGATTTGGGTGATAGTCCTGATTCTTTCCTTGAAATCACCTTCCTCACTTTGATAGATGAGTTCAGTTAAGTATTGTTTCTGAGCTTTTGGATCAAGTCTCTTCTTATCTTCTTCAACAAAAAATGATCTGATTTTTACTAAACTCAGATATAATTCAAACTTCTCTGTTTCCGTAAAATTACCTACATTTTGAAGTTGCATTTTCTGCATAAGAATCTTACCAAGAGGATTTGAATATGAAGCTGATTTTGAGGGATTATCTCTTAGGAGTAAGTTTTCTAACTCTATATAGTAGACTGAAAGCTGGTCTGCTACAACATCCATAGCTGCACTGTAGTGACTCTGCTGTAAACTTTCTATTTGTTCAAAGAACTTGTTTTCGATCAGATTCTTTTGGAAATAAGATTTTGTAATCGTTCGAACAACATGTTTTCGAAAGATAGAAATGTTTTTTGAGGTTTTTATTGCATCAACTACTGTCCTAATTTTCTGCTCTTCATTGTAATTTAGTAAATTGAGTATTTCCTCTATTGGTTTCCCTTCGGATTGAATAAATTCCCTACAGATTTCACGAACACCGACTGTAATATTCTTAGATTCTTGTCTCAGTTTCTTTTTGTAATCATTATATTGAATATTAGTTAATCCTGCTTTACCTAATACTACTATTTCTTCAAGAGCTTTAATCAGTTCAAAGCTTCCATAGATAAATTTCATCTTTTCTGAATGTGCTATTGAAGCTAAAACTTCCCCTCCAGACAAATAGCCTTCATTGACGAATTTAGAGACTACATCCCATCTCAAAATGTTAGAAATGATAGGAACTCCTTGAAGGACCAGTTTGATCACTTGATCAGGAAGTAAGATTTGTTGAGGGTAGGTAATCTTTGTGCCATTGCTAAGTTTTTTCATTTGGGGGATACAAAGTGTATAGTCAAATGGTTGGATTATAGAATTAATAGGGGAAGTTGGGTCAATAACCAGCCTTTGGGAACCTTTGTAAGCATGATAGTATTCTCTAAACTTCTTGTTGAGATTGATATCCCATTGAATAATTATTGCGTTCTTCTTTAGTGAAGATTCTAAAGCCCGTGATCTTGGTTTTTCAATATAGAAAGTGTCAGTTTTCTTTCCACTTAACCAGTTAAAAAATTTCTCATAATTTTGTATTTCTCTTTTTACTAAGTATTCCCTTTCACTCTCTTTTATGTGTTCAATTATGAAGTTGAGACATGGATTCTGTTCTAAAATTGCTACTGGAAAAGTAGTCATCCCACCTCTAGTATTTCCTGATCTAACTTGATGCTTTACAGTCTCCCCTGCTGTCCTCATCATGTATATGAGAAAATCACTAAAGTCCTGATAATGAGTTTTAGTAGAAAATTTTCTCTTCACTTGTGTTTGAAGAAAAGATTCGAGTTGAGGAACAACTGTTGATGAGATCTTGATTGATGACAGAATACGTCCAGCTCTTTTGCTGAGAGCTTCATTAGAATAATCAATACCTAGCTTTTGTACAGTTTCAGAATATTCTTTTTGATCATCTCTCAGTAGGACTTTCAACACTAAAGCTGCATCAATTTTCTCCTCTTCAATTAAATTTTCAGAGAGTTTGATTTGATTAACAGAAAAAGGTTTAGCAAGAGCATAAGAAACATCATTGAGCATATATGCCTGTTCTAATCTTTTCAGAGTTGATTGTATCCAGAAGTTGTTAACAAAGTATTTTGTAGCTTTGTTTAAAGCTCGTTGAAGAGGTTGTTGTATCTTCTCAAAGATCAACTTTCTAGACGTACTAGGAAATTCAGAAACTAGTAAGTTGAGACGAAATAGAATTAGACTATCTTCCATTTTGGAAAATTCTTTCTTTATCGAAGAGATTACTGAAGGAATAATTTCATCTATCTTTTGCTTCTTCTTTAACATGTCTTCAATGATTTTTAGCTGTTTCTCCAAAGAAATATTTTCAACTGCTCCATTTTTTTTAAGAAGGTCTTTCTTATACTTATCAAGATGTTCTATGATTGCATCCGTAGTTTTCAAAATTGTAAGATTACTAAATTGCCGATGAACTGCTTGAACTTGTTCGTGATTTAGCATGAACAACAGTTTTCCAAGGTGTTTACACCACCCTTGACCTTTAGTAAAATCTGGACAGTAATGACCAACCTTTTTCTCTTTTAAATCAATAAAAGCAATATAGGGTTCAGAAGCACTACCTTGGATAAGACAGTAAGTGATTAAAGGAATCTTTCTTACAATTTTGAATTCAATAACACTTCTATCAGAAATAGAACGAGCACGAGCAAGTCTTGAACCTTTAACCATAGTAGAAATCATATCAAATCCTCGACAAAATCTCACTTACAATTTCTGGAAAATCTTTCCAGTCCTTCACAGTTATCAATTCAGCTTGAGCAGCATTGAGAATACTTTGTATGTTACCGATGCCAAAACCAGTATGTGGTAAAATCAAAGTACTAGTCGCACCTATGTCAGCAATTTTCTCTAAAAGAGGTTGACATCTATTAAAATCTCCAAGACCCGCATCGCTAACCATAATGAACATTTTGTCTTGACTCCTTGAAAGCTCAAACTGTTTCTGAGCCCATTCCAAGGCCGCAGACATTTGGGTTCCTCCTCTTGCTTCAAGGTCAAGCACTTCATCAACTACTTCATCAATATCAACATACTCATCTATTTCACAAAGAACATGAGTGTTAGATTCAAATAAAGCAACGCCTAGTTCATCACGTGCAAAGGTAATCAACAACATAGCTGTTGCAATAGAAGCTGATGCCAGGGGAGGACCACTCATTGAACCTGAAATATCAACTAAAAAGATAACACATCTTCTACCAGTAATTGTTTTTCTGACTATAAAATCATCAACTCTAACATCGTCTAATTGCTTCCCTTGATCAAGTATATTATCGATGGTCTCATCAAGATCTATTGTATCTAAATCATCTCCTAGAAAATATGGTCTAGTACTCCCCTCAGGAAGTGGACCAGCTTCACTTGAACCAATAAGACTAGCTGCTTTCTTCTTAGCTAAGTCAATCATTATCCTCTTTGCATGGTCTTTTACAATTTGTCTCATCCAATGAGGCATAGAACCTGCGTGTTGAAACCACTGGTATAACAAATTCTCACCACCCCCAGCTCCAAGAGCTTTTTCAAGCAACTCTCTTCCTTCAGGGGTGTTTGGGATTGAATCTGTCACTTGTTTTAGATCCACGGCAGCTAATGCGCCTAAGGCTCCTTCAGCATCTTGTTCTATTGATAAATCGATAAGCTGTTGCATCTGTTGTTGGGGAAGATTAGCTTTATCCAGGATTACATGGGTTTTTTCAAAAGTAGCTTCTTGATTCTCAATCATTGTTTTTAGATATTCAAAAGCTCCACCAAGTAATCGAGCTATTTCCTCATTGGACATGCCTATTTTGAGTCCTTGCTCTTTCACTTTCTGAGGATTGAAAGGTATACCATAATCACGTGCGAAATCTACTGAATCTACTAGCTGTTCTGGAGTTC
>JAEOSZ010000068.1 GCA_016840095.1 Candidatus Heimdallarchaeota archaeon | reverse complement strand
TTGATGAATCGTCAGACAATATTCAAGCAGTTGATGATACACTTCAACCAAAATTACAAGCAACTCTTTATACAGATGAACCCCTCATTGTGAATGTAGGTTCAGATCCAGATAATTTTACACATCCTGATGTTGGTCCTTCTGAGTTTATCATAGGAGAACCAGATGGAAATTATATAGGATTTCACCACTATAGTTCACCAATAAATTATGGTCTTTTCAGATTGGAACAAGCTATCATAAGTGATATGCTAGTTTTGAAGAATTTTGATGACCTGTATCTAGTAGATACTATATTCGAACTTTTTGGATGGTCAGATCCTTATACAATACCTGATACAAACGATGCAAATGAAACATATATCGATGATCAATTCACATATCTCGGAACTCATGTTACAGGAAGTGGAGATATAACATTTCATTACGATAACATTTCCTTGGAATATCTATTATTAATCGATCATTCTGTAGCAGCTGATCAATTTACATTTATCGATGCAATTGAGGTGCATGGTTTTACTTCCTTCATTGCAGACGAGAATAAAGATGAAATTCCAGATATATGGGAATACGCTGATGTAAACATAACGGCAACTGTCATTGAAGAAATCGATTTATTTGGATATACTTTCGAAGTAAGAAGCTTGGTAGGAACTGCACCTATAGGTAGTACTCAACTTGACTTTTTACAACCATTCATTAAAATTGGATTAGTAGATGAATTTGAAGTAGATGAGACGCACTTCTACATAATGTGTCAAACAGAACTACGAATGCCTTTCCCCACGTCATATGAATACCTTCAATTCTTAAACACATATGATTTAGTAAACATGACCTATATAGAATTGAATGCTACCTTAAGTTCAATTGTTTTCGATGAATTCGATAGATATTATGGACAAGATCAGAGAATACGAACATGGCAGTTTATTGACTATACCGGTGAGGGTGGTAGTTATGACCCAATAAATTATGATCAAACAGCTGGTCAAATTGGAGGAAAATACGATACCCTTGATACTACAGATCATACAACAGATACAGCACAAGAAAAATTCGATCTTGATGTTAGTATAGTCTTAGATATTGTTGAAAATGTCTTAGATGCTGTTATAATGGGTAAGGATTTAGTAGAGCAATTCATGGGTAAAATTGTTGGTTTCATTCAAGGTAAGGTTATGGATGGAGTCAGTAAGAAACTACTCGAGAAGCTAGCTAAAAAAGCACTCAAGTCTGCCATAAAATGTATTTTCTCCATCACTACTGTAAAAGATATTGTAGTAAAAGGAATAATGATACTTGCAAAACTTGGTGTACCTATACCAAGTTGGTTAAAGAAGGTTTTAGATTTCGTTACGAGTATTCCATTTATTGATCCACCAGTGGAAATATGGAAGATAAGACTCACTTTTCTTAATGAAACAACTCAGTTACCAATTCTCGGTTATGATTACTTAGGTGACACTCCAATTTATACACATCCCAAAGGAATCTATTTTGGAGACACGTATAGTACTCAGGTTATCCTTTCATCTAGGGACATCTTCCCTGTTGTAGGCAGTATACAAATAAAGAATGCTTCAAGAGTAGTTACTGGAAACCTATATGTTGAAGACCTAATATTGGAGGAAACTTCACATGCTAAATCATCTTTAGAGCCTGATGAGTTTGCTCAAGGTAGAATGTATCCAACACCACCTGATGGTCTAATTGTAATTAGTCAATGTATGATTGATGTTCCAACCCCTCCTGCAACTACTTTAGAGGCAGATAATGAAATTACAATTAACTTCTTCGTGACAGATGAGAACGGAACTTTACTTTCAGATATAAGCAAAGTTAGAACAGCAGTTAATAATTTACCTGATCCGATGATTGAGATAGGAACATTTGTAGAACTAGATGGTAGTTTCACGATTGAAATGCAACCTGCTGATCATAATTTAACCTTGGATTATCATATGATAGCGACTTTGTATAAAATAGATACAATGTTCCATGATTATTGGAATCATACGTTTATCCTGCAGGATACGATTGCTCCTGAAATAGATGATGATCCTGCAATCCTAAACACAACAGAGAACAAAGTTTACTTCAGTGCAAAGATAACAGATTTTGGTTTGAACACTAGTAGTATATTGATAACAATTACAAAAGATTCAAGCGATCCAGACTTAGGAACTGCATATCCAATGACTTACAATGGAACTCATTATGTATTTGAAATCTCAACTGAGGACTTTTACAAGAGTATAATGCATTATCGTATCGAAGCTAAGGATTACTCAAATAATCTAAGAGCAATTAACAAATACCTGGAAATTCCTAAGAAGGCATCAGGATTTGCTATACTTCTGACAATCTTACCTCTGATAATTGTTAGTTCTATCTTACATTCAAAAAGAAAAAGACTAAGAAATTGATCTTTTTCATTTTTTTCTTTATTCAACATTTTCAGAAAATCGAAACTATATTTAGAATTACTAATACTGTTGAAATACATAAAATTATCCCAAACATAACAACGAATGACCATTCCTGCTTTTGTCCATAATAGCCTGCTGAATTTATAACAGCATAAATTACTAATCCCATAGCTAATATGAATGTATAAATTGCCCATGGAAGATTAACTAGAAGTAAAATTCCGCTAAGTAGAGAGAGTAAACCCATTGTTGTTTCTGCAGTTATATGAAAAGCTATTGCAGTAGGTTCTGTTTTTATTTCTGGAACTTGCTTAGTAACAAGCAACATTATCCATAATCCAATAATTCCAATTCCTATAATAATTGCATAAATACCACTAAGTATAGTTAATACCAATTAATCACTTCTTTGATGTTTGTTCGTGAGTGATGGATTGAGTTTAAATTCTTTATGGATTAACTCTATCAACCACTATTATTTAGACTTCTATACAAGTTGACCAAACTGAAATTAAAAGCAGGTTTTCTTGTAGCTTTCTTAGGCCAATACCCCTCATCAAAAACATCTAGTTTGACAAGTTCTTCTTCAGATATTCCTTCTGATTTGAATTCTGAAAGAGTTTTGATTAAGTTTTCAAGGTAAATCCTAACCTTTGAAACATAGTTCCTTGTGAGAACACCTCCGTGACCTGGTAAAATGAATTGAATATCTTGCTCTTCCCAATCCTTGAGAGCATTTATCCACTTATTCATGTCAGTATCAGGTTCTCCGAAGTAAGGATAGACATCTGCTTGAATTAAATCTCCAACAAATAAGACTCTGTCGGGAGAGTAAAATATAGAAGAAGAACACTCAGAGTGACCTCCTATTACTTGAAAGGTTAATTCTTGTTTTTTGCCACAAGTTTTTCTTTCCTTCACCCACATATTAGGCATTGAAAGCTCAGAAATAGCATATTCAACTTTTATGGAGGGAAAAACAGAGCTCATTCCATCAAGAAAACTTTCTGGAACTTCCTGTGCTACAAAACGCTCAAATCTAGGTTTTCCAAAACTTGCAGCAACTACCTTACAATCTGAGAAAGCTCCTAATCCTAAGAAATGATCGATATGTCCATGAGTTAAAATCAAGGTTGAAGCTTTTTTATTGTACTTCTTCTCCATCGTTTTTCTGAATTCCTTAGCAACAATTGTATTCAAACCAGTATCTATGAAGATGAGTTCATCTTCCAAAGCTACACAAGCAACATTTGACCCTTGATTCATTTTCAGAAGAGCTATTGAATCAGTCACTTGTTCGTATTTCATGAAGCAAAAAGAGGAGCAACTGTTATTAATTTTATCCAAGAACAGTTGATTTGTGCTGACAGAACCATCATTAATTTTAAGAATGCAAAGATATAATACTAATTTACTTACGGAATTTTAATAAATCCGAGAAACAGAATTGCTTAACTGGAGACAACAAATGAGCTTTATGTCCAACTTTTCGAAATGGTTGATGAGAAAATTAAGAGCTGAAAAGAAGGCAAAAATACTCGTTTTAGGACTTGATGCAGCAGGAAAGACAACTTTAACTAAATATGTTAATACAGGGATTTTCTTAGATGGAATAACACCAACAATCGGCCAAAACATTGATACAATCAATTTTGAAGGATGGGACATAACAACAATTGATGTAGCAGGCCAAGAACAATTCAGATTTTTATGGGAAATACATTATCCTGGGTGTAGTGCTGTTATTTTTGTAATTGATGCAGCCGATATTGAACGCTTACCAGAAGCAAGAGATATTCTAAGAATTCATCTAATCAATAATCCAGTATTAGAGAAAGTTCCGGCTTTAATTATAGCTAATAAGCAAGATCTACCAATGGCAGTGCAAGCACCTATGCTTATACAGTTATTGAATCTTCATTTAGATATGAGAGATCGAACATTTGCAGTTTTTGACTGTAGTGCATTGACTGGAAAAGGTGTAGTAGAAGCTTTTGCTTGGTTAGTAAATCAACTTGAAATGGATAAACAATAGCAGTATGTTCAATCCCATTCTCCCAGAAATGCAATAACTGTTTTCATACTTTCACATTTTGGACATTCAATCGTATTAGTTTCATCTGTTTTTGTTGTAATGCTTTGTGGGATAACTAACATTGAGTTTGTCTCTTGATTGCATTCTGTACACTTGCTCTGATATGTTGTTTTCTCACAGTTAGAACAATAATAATTGCAGATCTTATTCTTTGAATTTCGGCACACATCCTCAAATAAAGTGAGTTTCAAATCACAAACTCGGCAATAGAAACAATAACGTTTCCCCATACTTATCAACTAAGAATCATTAAGAAACTGAGAAATAATAAGAAGTACGTGGGTACATTTATGCAACAGTTTTGCAACTTTTCTTAAAACTGCAAAGCTACATCTGAATTGTTTTTAGAAGCAGTTGAACATCTTTATCAGTCTTCAAATGGTAAGTTGCTTTTGAATCTTTAAATTTTGCAATTGTTTCTATAATCATTGTTCTATACTCAGTATGAAACATATCAATTACTTCATTTTGTTCTTTAACAAATTCCAAAGGATATCTACAGCCTTCAGTGACATAAGGATTTGGTCTAACTAAATCATCATGCATACGTTGCAGAGCTCTCTCTTTGCAAATTTCCAAAGGCGTATCTAGAAAGATAATAGTATCTGAAGCTTCAAACCGTTTTTCATAAGTAGATTTGTATGCTACACCATCAATTATCCAGCTAGAATTCTCTAGAATTTTATCATGCTCAGATGTAAATTCATCTTCAGGAGTACGTTCCCAATCAGCTTTCCAAAGAATTTTATCTAGATGATAAACAGGAATAGAGGTTATTTCTTGCAGTTTCATTGAAAGAGTTGATTTTCCGGAAGCAGCATTTCCTATAACTACAATTCTGTTCATAAATATCTATCCTCCACCCACAGCTGGAAATAATGAGATAATACAACCTTCTTCCTTAATTGCTTCATCTAAGGAAGCCTTAAGTCCATTAATAAGAATAATCTTAACTTCTTCTTGTTCAAAATTTAGCTCAGCGATAATTTGTGCAATCGTTGTACCTTCACTGATAGTCATTTCTAAGGGATTAAGGTCGTTGATTTCTGGATATTTATTCCTTAGAGATGCAAATACTTTAACATAGATCTTCATGGAATTCCCAACTACTAGAAAATAAAAAAAGGAGGATAAAGATTTATCTATCTTAACCCAAGTTCAACGATTTTTTCTTCAGTAGGAATGCCGTCTACCCATCCTCTTAATTCGTAGTATTCTTTTTTCATAGATTCTAAGTCAACTACTTGTCCTGCAGATGGTCCTTCAGGCATCTTTTCTTCGAGAAGTCTCTTGGGTAAAGTGTCATCTTTTCCTGTTATTCCCATCTTGTTAATGATCATTCTTTCAAGATTTGTAATTCTTTCGCCTATGGTTAAAAGCTCATCTGCATCTACTTCCCAACCAGTGATTGGACCTATCATCTCTGCATATTCATCTAAACCTAGAGCAAAAGTAAGGAATAAACAATTCACTGATGAATTTACTAAACTTGTGAAGTCTTGGAAAATCTTTGTTAACTCTGCTTTACCTTCAGTTGTAAATCTGTCAACATCTCCTAATATTTCGGCAGCAATTGTATAACCAGTAACATGACAACCCCCTCTGTTTCCAGTTGCATAGTTAAGTCCAATACCCTTTGCTCCACGAGGATCATAAGCGGGCATTTCTAGACCTTTCACTTCCATCGATAGATCAGGTGCTCCATAATGTTTACACATCTTTCTAGAACCTTCACCTATCCAATAACCAAGTCCTTGTCTAAAAGCAGCCATCCAAGTTAATTCTACAACAGCATCTGCATTTCCAAATTTGAGATCAATTCCCTGCAAATCTTCTTCTGGAATCAAACCTTTTTCATTTAATTCCATTGCTGCAGCAATTGTTGAACCAACACTTATAGGATCCATACCGAAAATATCACAATAGTGATTTGCTCTAATTACAGCTCCCATATCATTGATTGTAGTTGAACCACCTAATGCCCAAATAGCTTCGTATTCAGGACCTTCTGTATAGGTTATCTTGTAATTACCTGTGTCTACTTTGGATTTTCTTCCACATGCAACTACACAACCCCAACAAGGATGTTTGCTAATTAAGTATTCATCTGTTAGTGTTTCACCTGAGATTTTCTCTGCTCCAGGATTTACTCCAGTCTTCCAATTATAGGTTGGCAACATACCATTTTGGTTGATAATGTTGACTAATACAGCTGTTCCATAAGTAGGCAATCCTGTTCCAGTAACACCATTTTCTTTAAGTTTCTCAACATGCTCTTTCACTTTGACATCAAATGAATCTTGCTGAGAAATTGTTGGTTTACCACTACCTTCAACAATTAAAGCTTTGAGTTTTTTAGATCCCATGACAGCTCCAAGCCCTGTTCTTCCAGCAGCTCTGTGTTCTTCATTCATAATTACTGCCATTGGGACTAGATTTTCGCCAGCTTGACCAATACAAGAAACTCCAGCTCTCTTCTTATCATGTTTCTTTCTTAATGCTTCAGAAGTTTCAATTGAATTCTTCCCCCACAGCTCGGATGCATTATTAATACCTACAACACCATCAATAATTGAGATGTATACAGGTTTCTCAGCTTTTCCAATAACAACAATACCGTCATATCCTGCAAATTTGAGTTTAGCTCCCCATCTACCACCTGTGTTTCCAGAGCCTATTGATCCAGTTAAGGGAGATTTTAAAGCCATAACATGATGACGACCACTATTTGGTGATCTGGTTCCAGTAACAGGTCCAGTAGCAAAAATTAACATATTTTCGGAAGACAATGCATTAAAATCTTTGACATTGATTCCTTTCTCTTCAAGTTTGGTTATATATTTCCATAGAAGATGAACTGCGATGCCTTTACCTCCAATGAACTTGCGAAGTATATCTTCAGAAATAGAAAAATCTTTGAATTCATTTAAAGTTAGATTAACCTTAAGCCATTTATTCATGTAGCCAAATTCCATTTTAATACACCTAGAATGTGTTTTATTACCAAAAATTACCTTTCTATAGATATAAATCTATCTGCCAAATATGAATATTTAACTTAACGTTATACTTTTTAAACTAAAATGAAAGGACAGCATGATAGTATTGCCAGAATACCCAAAGCTCTTGCAGATTGAACCAACAAACAAATGTAATTTTTCTTGTTCAATGTGTCTTAATGCTTATGGAAATTCTGAGAATTATTTTCTCTCCTTGGAAAGCCTTCAACAAATTGCTGAGGATGTTTTTCCACATATAGAAAAACTTGTCCTTTATGGTTTTGGAGAACCATTAATGCATCCTGATTTCATGGAAATGTTACAAATTTCAAGAAAACACTTACCTTCTGGAAGTTCAATTACTTTTACAACTAATGGATCTTTATTAGATAAAGACAAAATTGATCTAATTGTTGATAATCAATTAGCTGATGAGATTGTTTTATCCTGTGATATGTTACTAGATGATGAAATTCAACCTGAATTACACACTCTAGATAAAAGAAATGTGAGGGGAAATCTAGAGTACTTGATTGAAAAAAATTTCGAGAAAAATATCCGAATTGGGATTCAGACTGTATTAATGAAATCTAATGTTGATGAGATTGAGAATATAATTAGGAAATTTGGTTTAATGGGAATAGATTTCATCTCAGTAAGTCACATTTATCCTTTTTTCGAGAATCTTCAAGAAGAAGTTCTCTATACAATGATAACCAAAGAAGCTTTAATAATTTTAGAAGAAAACAGATCTAATTGGAAAGAGATTGTACTAGGTGTTTCAAAGGAAAAATTTGCTGAGAAAATGCAAGAGACCTACAAACAGTTCTATAGTAGAAAAGAGCACATTAAACCAAAGGAAAGACCTTATTCTGAAATATTTGATGAAGCTCAAGCTAAAGCAAAAGAGAAAGATGTATCACTCAATATTTCTCTTTACGTAAGAGACATGGAAAGAATCAAGGACCTTTATGATATGGAAAAATCTTTCAACAAATACGAACAAGTTGCTAAAGAAACAAATATCGAGTTAATACTTCCAACTATTCTTCCTGATTTTCTAGAAAGACAGTGCCCTTACCATCATGCAAATGCAGCAGTTATTCGATCTGATGGAAGTGTTGTTCCTTGTTTCAAATATTTATGGGATCATAAATCATATCTGAATGATCATGAAAGAATTAATTCATCATACAGTTTTGGAAATATACTTCAAGATTCTTTTCAACATATTTGGCATAGTGACAAATATCAAAAATTTAGAAGCAAAATGGATAAGATGAATAAATCAATCCCTTATTGTGGAGATTGTGGTTTGTCAAGCAATAACTGTTTTTATGCAATAGAAGACACTTCTGATTGCTGGGGGAATGAACCCTTCTGTTCAGAATGCCCTTATAGTTTAAACTTAACAAAATGCATTATGTAGAAATTTTTTTTCTATTTAGAAGTAACATTTTTAATTATTGATTTTCAAGTTATTTACAAGTGATTAAATGACAGAAAAAAAGGATGATTCTCCGATTAAATATTCTTTTCCAAAATCAGCTCTTGTTACTCTTCATGTGAATGACATGAAAAGAGCTATAAAATTCTACGAAGATGTCTTTCATTTCAAAGTAAGCTATACTGAAGCAAGGCAACTGGGGTGGGTAGAGATGACTACTCATCTTGATGGATTGTTCATTGGTCTTAACGAAAGCGTTCATGGTTTAGCTGAAAATCAAACAGCATTTACTATTAATGTTTCTAATCTTGAAGAAACCAAAGCATATCTGGATAGTAAAGGTGTTGACACAACTAGTATAGAGGAATTTGCAGGAATGATTGCAATGTTTTTCTTAGTCGATACAGAAGGAAATAGAATTGCAATAGCAGGACCATCAGGTTCCTAGAATAGTAGGAATAAATCCTTTAGTCTGCTATTGCAGGTAAAGGATGTCTTTCTTCCTCCAATTCTGTTCTAATTTTAACTATATCATCTTTAATTCTTCTGATTTCTTTCTCTTTATCTTCAATTTCCTCTACTATAGGATCAATCTGTCTCATCTTGGAGAATATCCACAAACCAGTTATGCTTATTGTTCCTAGTATAATACCCCCAACAAATAATGGAACATATCCTATTGCATTTGCTAGTGGTCCAGAGATTATCATCGCTATTGGCATGAATGCCATACTCATAGTTCCCATAATAGATGATACTCTTCCCATCATCTCAGGTGGTACTAGAATCTGTGCAATTGTATTTATCATTGTGTTTGTAAATGGGAAAGTGAATCCCATGATTAGTGCTCCTAAACATAGTACCCAGATATTTCCTTGTGGAGCTAAGGAATGGATGAGATACCCAACGATTTGGATGTATAAAGCTATCATCAGAATCATTGTTTTCTTTTTCCAAGTTTTTTTGAAAATTACAACCGTTCCGGAGACAAACATACCCACTTGCCCCATACCCACAATCCATGCTAAGCTCTTCTCTGTTCCTCCGTGGAACGCTTCAACAAAAATTGGTCGTAATACAAATAAAGGTTGCTCAAAGAAGTTGATGAAAGTAGCTACCAGCATCATTGCAAAAAGACCTTTCACAGATAACATAAATTTGATTCCTTCTTTGAATTCTTTACCAAAAAATCCCTTCGATTTAGGCTTTGAGTTTTTTATGTCATTTTCAGTTTTTGGTATCTTTAAAAGATAGAGAGGTACTAATGCAATAATATAAGTAACAGTATCAATCAGAATAATGTTGTTTAAGGGCCATACTGCAAAGAGTACTGCTCCTATTGCTGGACCAACAATATTAATTGCACCCCAACTAATATGTCTGATACCATTTAATCTTGATAATTGTTCTTTGGGGACCATAAGAGGGATGATTGCAGATGTAGCAGGCCATTGAAATGAACTCACAAATGCTCTGAAACAAATAATTGCTAAGATAATATAGAGAAACATCATTTGATCTAGTTTTGATTCAAATAGAAAGAGTAGCATGTACATTAAAGTTCCAACAGCAATTAGTGTATCTGCGAAGAAAATAACCTTCTTCCTATCAAATCTATCAGCAATTACTCCTCCTAGAGGTTGAACAAAAACTTGAATTCCCACTGAACAGAAATAGGCTATTGAAAGATAAGTCGGATTTGAATAGGTGATAGTGATATACCAAATGATAGTAAAACTGACTATGCTCGAACCTAACATTGATATTATTTGACCTGTATAAAATTGTAGATAATTTCGGAAGTCATATTTTGTTGGTATATATCTTTCAGAGCTCATATGTAACTGGATTTACTGTATAATAAAAGCATAAATCACAAGTTATGGTCACAAATTGTGTCATGCTTCTTACATTGCGCTCTCTGCAAATTCTTTGAAAATGTTCATAGATTCTAGAGTTTGTTTAGGGAAAGCTTTTCTCATAAATAGTGCAATAATAGACATCAATCCACTGAATTTGAATTCATTTGTCATAATCCAACGAGTTGTTTTCTCATCCTCAATATGAAAATGGTTATGATTTATGTTCTTAACACCTTTTGCTTCATATAAGGCAACGAACACATCAGGAAGATCTCTTTTAATGATAGTTTCAGTCATCTCAGATTTTCTTCCTTTTTCATCATAAATTAAAAGAGTTTTAGCTCCTGTTTTCCCTGCTTCTCCTTCAAGATGTTTAAATTCTATCAGACTTGGTTGCCACTTCTTTAAATTTTCTGAATTATCGAATAATTCTATGATTCTTTCTCTTGGTAAATCTATTACTACTTCTGTTTTATATTTCACTTTACCCACCTTTTCTTAACATAATCTCTTTCTGCAAATTTTTTGAATCTTATGATTTCAATTTTAAATCTAAATTGTTCCAAATGCAATCTCTCTAGAAGTACATCAGTAATTTTATTGTTTTAAGAGTATGTTTTTACCAAAAATGTAAAACTTAAAGGAACTAGGTGAAATATTCCATTGTTTTTCTTTTTGCTTCTCTTATAATTTCCTCTGGAAATTCTTCGAATTCGAAATCTAATACTTTGATAGCTTTAGAATCAAGTTCTATAACTTGTTCTCTTTCTATTTCATTCCTTATTTGAGCTTCTGTGTTCATTTTGAGTAAAGCTAAAAACATGTTTTCAAGAAAACCAAAGAAGGTCGTATCTCCTTCAGTAAAGGGTCTAGCAAATTCTAGATTAAAACCTAGAACTTGAGAATTCAGTTCGAGAGAGTTAGGTTCATCAAAAACATGAAATGGAAAAGCATCTCCTAAACCTCCATCGACAATGTAGCTGACTGGTTCTTTAGAAGCACAGATTGATTTGAATTTATTATTCGATACACACATGTAGACAGGTTTGAAGATTATCGGGATACTAACGGACATTCTTACAGCATCAGCAACACAAAGATCTTTCCATTTTTCATTATTCCTGAAATAGTAAGTTTCATTAGCTGCTACATCGAATCCAGTAATCACAAGATCTATATCAAATTCTTCTTGAAATTGCTTGAAAGTGCAGTTTCTGATACCAGATTTTTTCTCTATATATTTGTCAACTAATTCTCTGAACTCTGCAGCTAGAAAGAAACCATATTCATATTTTAAACTGCTAATACTATCTGCAGGATTATCAAGAATCATTTCAATTGCTTGTTTTGTGGTTTTATTATGAACTAATTCTGGAACTGTTTGAATAAACTCATGCTTGTGGATATCATCAGCATCAGTTCTTCTAGCTTCAAATTGGAGATACCATTTGAAAAGAGTAGCTAAAAATTTGAAGTTCAACTCAGTAAAGGCTTTACTTGGAATTTTAATTAGATCCCCGAATGTCTTTTTCTCAGAGTCAACAAAAGATTTCATATACTTATCCAGCAGAAGTTGGTCTCGCTCAATAGCCGGATTGTCGATTATAGCTTCTGGATTATCCTCTGTGTAAATAGTTGGAATCTTATCAAATTCTACAGTATCTAGTAGTCTATCTTTGAAATCACTAGTAACAATATCCTTAGTTTGTTCAGGAGTATATCCACAAGCAACAAGAACAGCTGTAATAGAACCTACAGAAGTTCCTGAAACACCTAATAGTTTTCCTGGTTCTAATCGATAAACTAGTTTACCATTAATGGTCCTCTTATGATACGAAAGGATGCCTAATTCGTGTAGAGCTTGATGTGCACCTAAGTAGGTTATACCCTTTCCCCCTCCACCTTCAAAGACCAAGTATCGGACATTATCTTTAGATACCTTCATACAACTCAATCTATTACATTCCCTATTAATAATGTTATTTGAAGGAAGATGAATAAGGAAAAATAGATCTATATAGTTCAGTTTTTTCTTTTTCTAATTAGAATACAAGAAGTGTAGAATAGCGAAATAATAATTCCCAACAAATTATTGGAGCTTCTTTCAGTAGGAATCTCTGTATTATTAACTGTAGTTATTTCTAATTCAATAACATTCTGTGTATATTCATTATTGAGGAATATATCTTTAATAAATATGTCAATGGAATAGTTACCATTCGTTACAAAATTATAATTGCAATTGTAAATTCCATCTAAATTTGCATCATCAAGAATTCTTGTTGATATGTGATCCTTCTCTATCTCATTCTCTACCTTATAGATGTAAATCTTAACTTCTTCAATCCATGATGAATTTGATAATTCAGCAAAAAATGAATACAACAAACCTTCCACTGTAAACTCGTAACTGAAATACGTACTTATTATTTTGGGACAATTCTCCACATAGCGTCCTAATGCTTGAACGATTCCTATTGATAATTCTAAGAAATAAGGCCAATTAGCTGTAACAATATTTCCATCAACAATTACATCAGTATTTATATAAATAGCTCCAGCATTGATGAGATTTTCCTCTATTTCCCAATATCCAGTTACAGTAGTACCATTAATAACATCAGCTTCTGCTAAAACTAAAGGACCATGACAAATAGCTGCAAGAACAAGATTTAGAGACTGAGCTTCATTTACTAAATCAAGTACTAGTTGACTTTGAATTAATTCTGCTGGTCCATCACCTCCAGGAATCAATAAGACATCATAGTTAGAAACACTGACTTCTGTCATAGGGATGCTATTGGGAACTGCACTTCCTGAAATCTCTGCAATAGTAACATGTCCTCCCCAGTTTGTTAAGTAGTTGATTATTGAATAAAGTTCATTCATATCTGATCCAGGTGCAACAAAAGCTACAATTTCAATGTCAATCAACGGACCAGAAGAATCTTCTCCTTTGACTGAAGTAATCTTAACATGACTAAAAGAATAAAAAGATAATGACATCAATAAAAATAGTACTATCAATCTTGCTGACTTTGATACATTCATGTATCACTACACCATCAATTTTCTAGTGAAACTAGCATTCTTGAGCACTTATAAGTTTTAATTAGAAAAGAATCAAAGTGAACATAAATGAAGAAGATTCTTTAATAAATACTGTTTTATTCTCCTTTATCAAATTCCTTGTTCATTTTCTCAACTAATTCTGGATTAGTGAAAACGTCAAATGCAGTCATTGCTAATCCTTTGGCTGCAAATAACATCTGATTCTGTCCATATTCCGAAATAGCTGCTTTAGCAAAATCTGTTGAATGTCCGTTTATTTCAGTTTCACTAATTCCTATATACGGATGAATTGTAGGAACTTCATGACTTACATTTCCAATATCACTTGATCCTAAACCCGCTCCAGGTTCTAATTTATGAGTAGGAAGACCAAGTGATTTGATGTTTTCTGCCCATGCTTCGCCAAGAATGAAGTTTACATTTCGAGATCTGTAGGGATTTCCAACTATTTGAAAAGTCAATTCAGCTCCAGTTATTAATGCAGCTCCTTTTGCTATATTTTCAACTTTCTTTACTAATTCATTACAATAAGCATCTTTGAGAGCTCTTATGTAAAACGAAGCAGATGCATAATCTGGAACAATGTTAGGTTTTATTCCTCCATGAGTTATGACTCCATGGATCCTTGCATCACTGGATATGTGCTGTCTCAATGCATTAATGCCGTTAAATGTTTGAAGAATCCCGTCAAGAGCATTAATTCCTTTCTCAGGTTCTGAAGATGCATGAGCTGTTTTTCCTTTAAATTCAATTTTCACCTCTGTAATTGCTAATCCTCCACGATGGACAATATTCTTAGTTGCAGAAGGATGAAACATCATAGCTGCATCTACCTCTTTGAATAATCCGTGTTTTATCATGATGATTTTTCCTCCACCACCTTCCTCAGCTGGAGTTCCCATAAAAACCAACTTCCCTGGTATTTCTTTTTTGAATCTTCCTAGAGCTAAAACTGCTCCTAAAGCAGCTGTTGCAATTAAATTATGTCCACATCCATGACCTATTTCAGGGAGTGCATCATATTCAGCTAAAATTGCTAAAGTAGGACCTTCATTACTATCTGGATGTGTAGCTTTGATAGCTGTTTCCAATTCTGCTACACCTAATTCAACCTCGAATCCTGCTTCTTCTAAATGCTTTGCAAGTAGTTTAGAAGCTTTTATTTCTTCAAAATTAAGTTCAGGATTTTCCCAGATTTCTTTGCTTACGGCAAAAAGCTGTTCTTTTATTTCATCTATTACATCGCAAATACTTTCTTTATTCATCTTCTTCAAATTTTAAGCAAAATAACAATATAAAAGATTGTCCCAACTTTGTTCAAATTATATTCTACCTCTTAACCATTTCAAAGGTTTTTCATAGATGATTTCAGGAGTAGCAATCCACTCTTTCTTGTTTATATCAAAATTACCTTCATAAAAATAGTATAATTTGCTCTTTGTATGATCAAATTTATAATAATTCAACCTAGTACATGATTTCCATAGGAATTCTCCAAAAGCTGAAGAATATGCTGGTGGAATGTTTATCCTCCAGATGAATCCATCCTCTAGAAGTTCAAAACCTGAATCAAACGGTACAGGATGACTCTTTATAAGATTGAAAAGTCTGTTCTTAGCCTGACCAACACATTTTCCTCTGAAAACTACTAGATCAACAGCTTGAATCTTAGCTCGCGAGTATAATAGTCGATAGTTTACAACCTGAGTATTAAGGAAATTTAATCTTCTGGTTATTTGCACTGGAGACACTTTGTATTTCTTGGCAAAATCTATTTGCTTGTGATAATATTTTGATTCCTTTGTGATTTCAGTTAGCAACTTAATATCTAGTTCTTTGATTTTACTCTGAACATTGTCTATTGTTTTGACCTTATCTGAAATCTTCTCTGGACTTTCTAGAATGTTTTTCTCCCAGTCACTGAAATCCCATTTCCACTCATTAGTTTCTTCATTGTATAATTCAATATCAACTTCATTAGTTTCCTCATTTACCACTTCAAATTCAACACTAGTTGAAAGTTTCAATCCCGTAGAAGGCAGTTTTTCAAACCTTTCTAGAATATTTAATTCTTCTAGTTTAATCATCAGGTCATCAAGATATGAAACTGAATCTTTTGGCAAATCAAATTGCATAAACAAACCCTGGACATGACCAAGTATTCTGTTCCTAAAAGTAGTGAAATAATGTTCATCAGCTAGTTCTTCAAGTAATCTTACTTTCTTAATATCAGGAACAGAGATAATGTAAGTGTGGGTTTCTAAACCAATACTCTCAGGTATATACTTCGCCCTTACACCTGAAATGTATTCTTCTTTCAGAAGAAAATCATAATGGGCTTTTGCTGTCTTATCTGATAAACCCAATTTTTCAGCTATTTGCGAAAAATTATCTGTAGGATGTTTCTGCAGATGTTGTAAAAGCTTGAAATTGGGTTTCATCTTGTTTGTGCCTTCTTCCTAATATATTGTGATTCCTATATATGGGTCACCTTCACTTCCGCCACTTGGTGGATCAAAAACTAGTATGTCTGAATGAGCATACCATCTGTTGTTTGAGATAATTGTAGCTATAATTGTATAGTCACCAGATACTGTAGCATGATCATAGAAAACAATATCTAATGTAAGATGTTCTATTCTTGTAACTATTTTTAGAATAAAACTAACTTCATCACCTATTGGGTTAATTAAAATTACTTCAAGATAATAATTTTCAGTTGTTGCTTGAGTTTGCACTGATACACTAAGTGATGCAAAAATGTCCATTTCAATATAATAGGCATCCAAAATCTCTACAGAGTGAGTTTCTAAAGATTCAGTTCTCAGAGGTTGAGCTTGAGAAACAAGTGGTAACATAACTGCTAGAAAACTAAAAATAAAGATTACCAAAAATTTTCTTAGTTTTTTCATCAGTAATACTTTTCGTAATTAAAATATAAATATATCGTCGAAAAATCCGAAAAATTACAGAAAAAGAAAAGAGAAAGGCAGATTGCCTTCTAAAGATAGAAATCTGTACTAGTGTCTCCGTCAAATTCTTGTGGAGTGTCGTCTCCACCATAAGGATAATTTGCTAATGCATAATCGAAGGTAGCTTCTAATGATGCAGTTCCTCCATAAACACCTAGAAGAGTATATTCAAGGAAGAAATATGTCCAGGCTCCATTAAGATAAGAGGGTACATCATAGCCATATCCATCAGCAGTACATGTTGTTGCCATGTAAATTTTGTTTGCATTTGGATTTTGCATTAGTTCGTCCATTCCACCACTGTTACAATGGTCTAAGAAAATGAAAACATTACTGACTGCTGGAGCCATCATGTCTTTGAATTCTGTGTCGTATATCAAACCATCTTCACCATTTTCTCCAGAAGAAGTGTCCCACATACAGAGAACTTGAACATATATTCTATCTCTTCTACGTCGTCCACCTATATTTACTTCTGCTCCATGACCTGAACTAGCCCA
>JAEOSZ010000067.1 GCA_016840095.1 Candidatus Heimdallarchaeota archaeon | reverse complement strand
TCAAAATATGTTCTCTCTGCAGTTATTGGTATTCCTCTTTTATTTGCAATTCTTATGCCTTTAGGAACAATTCTACCTATTGCAAAAGCAGATCCTGCTGATTTTGAAGGGGAAGGTGGTTTAGGTACTTTTATTGATAATTTATTCTCAAAAACAATAGATAATTGGTCTTCACTTTCAATGCATACTCAAACCCTAATAATGCTATCTTATGCTATGTTCATTGTTGTACTCATGCTTCCTATAATTATTCCAGCTGTTACAGCTTCAGAGACAATAGTTGGAGAAAAAGAGAGAAAAACAATTGAAGCTATCCTAGCTTCTCCAATGACAGAAACTGAAATAGTTTTTGCAAAAATTCTGTCTTCATTGATTCCCTCATTTTTTGCCACTTTTATAGCTGCTACTGGATATATCATTTTGATAGATATAATGCTATATCCATTCCTGGGTTACATACTCTTTCCAGATTTTCTATCGCTTATTTTCGTTTTGGTCTTCGGTCCAATGTTTTCTATAATAAGTGTAGAATTGATGATAATGATTTCTACAAAAGTAAAAAGTGTAAGAGATTCATATCAAATAGGATCATTAGTTGTGTTACCATTAATTATGGTTATAGGAGCAGAAATGTTTAGTTTCTTCTTCAATACAGTATTGACACTTCTAATAGGATTAGGTGTTATGATAATTGTGATCTTCATTTTCTTTAAGCTTGCAACGAATATTTTTGATAGAGAGAAAGCTATTACAAAAATGGTATAAATGAAATAAATTATACCATTGGTATTCTTTTACCACTTATCTTTATGGATTTTATTTTTGTCAAACCTTTCTGATGGAGGTTTTTCTTCATTTGGATATCCTATAGGGATAAATGAAACCGGATAAACTTTTTTTGGTAAGTTTAGTAACTCTTTGAATTTTACAGTTAAATCCTCTTTTGGATAGATTCCACACCAGACACTTCCTAATCCTAATGAGTTTGCTGCTAAAAGGATGTTTTGTGATGCAGCTGCACAATCTTGCACCCAAAAACCTCTATCATCTGATCTCCTTGTATCTCCACAGACAACTATTGCAACTGAAGCTTCACTAGACATCTTAGCATAAGGGTGAAATTCTGGTATTTTATCAAGAATCTTTCTATCCTTTATTACTATAAATTCCCACGGTTGTTTATTCGCTGCAGAAGGAGCACTCATTGCTGCTCTAAGGATTTTTTCAATATCCTCATCTGTTACATGATTACTGCGAAATTTTCTAATGCTTCTTCTAGTAAGAATATTATCCATTTAATCACTCTACTGACTAAGAAAATGCAGATATATAAAAAACTTGTACTGGAACAAATAAATCTAGCACAAAATACAAGAATGGGTAAACAATCTTACTGGATATGAAAGTTGGTCTTTCTATTCCAATACGTATGTCAGGAGAGGAAAAAGAAAATTATGCTCGTGATGCTAAATCTATTGGAATTGAAAGCATTTGGGTCGGAGATAATCCACCTATCAATAATGCTTTTCTTGATATAGGAAGGCTTCTAAAAGGTGTTAACGGTATTGAAATATGGACTGGAATTACTTCTCCCTTCTACTATTCCTTAGAAGTTCTTTTTGCCCTTAGTGTTTATATGTACAATAACTATCCCAACAGATTTGGTTTAGGACTAGGGATAGGAAATCCAGAGATTTTCAAAGAAAACGATGTTTCTACAAAACCTTTTACGAATTTTAGGAAATCAGTCAATCATCTTCTAGAAATAGCTGAAATAAGAAAAACTCAACAGAAGTTAGATGATTTTCCACCTCTAGCAATTGGAGGATTGGGAAAGAACATGCTAATTTATGCAAAAGAAAAAGCGAAATTTCTGCTATTAAACAGCATATCTAAGTTTGACATTGAACGAGCTTTATCTTTGTATAAAAAAAATAAGAAACATACAAGTACTAGCATAATCCCATATGGAATGATGCAGATTCAATCTGATAAAGCAGAAATATCCAAAACAATGTGGAATATTACAAAAGACATAGCAAAAAGCTGTTCTACAACTATTCTGAAAGAACATGGTTATAGTGCTCAAATGATAACTAAGATTCGTGAGTTAAAATGGGATCCTTATTCAACTGTACCTAAAGGAGAGATATTGAGAATAGTAAATGATTTTGGAATATTGGGTTCTTTGGATGAAGTTCTTGAAAGAATGGAAACTCTCAAAGAGCATCAGAAAAAAGCAAATTTAGAAAGAGTTGTTTTAGGGTGGTTATATTCTGAAAAGCAATGGGATTCACTCAAAGAAATTGTAAGACTTTTAAATTAGATTAGACCTTCAAAAAATCATAGAGTGGTTGCAGATCAGTCCAAACTAACGTTGGTGAAACTCCACTCTTTAGTAGATCTTCTCTTTTTGTTTCTCCTGTTAGAACAAGAGAACTCTTTATTCCTACTGAATTTGCCATTTTGATATCAGTTTCTAATCTATCACCAATAACTAAAACTTCAGAAAAATCAACTTGTGTTTTACCTAGACACAATTTTAATATCAATTCGTTAGGTTTTCCAAGAATTATATCAGCTGTTCTATCTGTTGCTTGCTTGAACATCATAAGAAAGGAACCTACATCGGGAATTTCTCCATCTTCTACAGGGCAAGTGTCATCGGGATGAGTAGCAAAAAAGGGAATAACAGGTTTCTCTTGTAGAAAAAGAGCTGTTTTTGCTATTTTCTCGTAGGTTAAGGTTTTATCAAATCCTAAAACGATAGCTTTAGGATTGGTATCTGTATTTCGTATACCTGCATTTTCAAAGTCCTTAATCATTGCAGGAGTACCTATTAGATAGCATTGATCGTATCTATTTTTACCAAGGTAATCAATGGTTGCTTGAATAGATGTATAAATGTTAGAAGTTTCAAGTTTGACTCCTAAAACATTTTCTAACCTTTCTTTATTTTGTACAACAGAATAAGATGAATTGTTTGAAAGAATAGTAAAATCTATTTTCTTCTCTTGGAGCATTTCAATTATCTCAGAAGCGTATGGAAGGACTTTATCGCTTAAAAGAAGAGTACCATCTACATCGAAGATAAAGTATCTTATCTGTTGAAGTAGATTCTTCAAGATATTTACACCTAGTTATTCTTCAGTTGGTGGAGGAGGGAGCTCAATTTCTTCTTCAGGAATAGGTTCCTCTATTTTTTCCTCTTTGATTTTCTCTTTCTTTGGTTTCTTTTCTTTCTTGACTCTTGGTTCCTTAGGTTCTTTTCCTTCCTTATCAGATGTAACGAGATTTTTAGTGCCTACATAGGCTTTCTTACTGACTTCACCTATCTTTTTCCCTGCTTTCGCAGTAACATCCTTTGTTTTGTTATATGCAGGAGCTAGTTTTCTACCTATGTTATCTGTAATCTCTCCAACTCTCATAGTCTTCCATCGAAGTGTTATATCATCTTTGAAAGTTGTTTCTTCAACTTCATCAATTACAGCTAAAATTTCTTCTATCATTGGTGTTGTTAACTCTACTCCCAAAGGCATTTTCATTTTACCTAGTGGACTTAGCTCAAAAACTGGAAAACCTTCTTCAACCTTTGTTTTGAAAGCTCCTTTACGTTTGATATTGAGCATCTCAATTACTTCATAAACCTCTTCACCATCTGATTCAGCTATCTCTTTGATGGCATTAATTCTCTCGATTTGGGATGAAAGTCTGGTAGTTTTTGCGCTTAGATTTTCAATTATACCAGTTAAACTATTCTTATGTTGTTCAAATGTGTTTGAAAGAGTCTTAAAACTCTCTGAAAATTCTTTTGAGATTCCTCTTCTAGGGAGAGTAATCTTTAGTAGAACCATATCTTCAAGCTTCTCAGATGCTTTCTTAACATATTCGTCTCCTTTAAGTACTAATTCGCTCGAAGAATCAACTTCAAACTCATTATTAATTACATTCCCGTCTTCAATCAGACTCTCTGCTTCATCTGTAAGAATATGCATCTTACAGGTTCTCAATATCAAATCATATGATGTAACTTCTTCTTCAACAGCTGTTAAACTTTCATCTAAATATGCATAAAATTCTGTAACATCAAAAGAACCTGAAGAAAGCTTCGTATATTCATCTCTTATTGCACTTATCTTATTTACAATTTCGCCTATTGTTTCACCATATATGTGACCCTTCTCTAAAATTTCATCAAAAGATAAATCCTTCATAAAAGAGAGTTTACTTGTGATTTCATCCTTCAAACGAGGAATCATCTCTTCAATGTACTTCTTCCTCTTAGACATCAGAACAGTATCAAGTCTCTGAATATCGTTCTTCAATCTATTTTCTCTCATTTCTAATTTGGTAAATAAACCATAAACTAGTTGATTTAAGAGATAATCATTAACATACTTATCTACAAGTTTGTCAGCATCCTTTGTTAATGGAACAAGCTGAGTATATTGATCTATCACCCTAATATAATGTGAATTTATTTCCTCGAAAGTATAGAGAGAACTGTCTTTGAAGATGTCTTTTGTATTTTCAATATCAAAATCAACAGTTCTTAGTAGTAAATCAGCTGCTGTCTTTACTTCTTTAACTCTCTTTGGTAAAGGACGCAGAGTACCAGGTATCATTAAACTATAGTATTAGATATTATTGAAAAATCTTGTGAAAGCTTCTGCGATAGAAAAACATCATTCTTCTGCTTCTTCTGTTTCTTCTGCTTCTTCCTCAATTTCTGAGGGAGCAGTGTAAAATGATGCTACACTACCTGCAGCAGATGTTTGAATTGTTATCATAGGAGCTTTGTATCTTTTTCGTATATTTGTGTGAGTTATAAGAAATATCTGAGAAAATCTTTCTTCAGCAACAAGACCTTCAATAACCTTAGATCTTCGTGCATCATCTAGTGACCCAAGAGGTTCATCCAACACAAGAATATCCATTTTTGGTGGCTGATAAGGAGAGGTTTTCAAAGGTCTAATTCGTTTTAAAAGCTCACTAACACCAATCCTTAAACCTAAGCCTATAGCTGCTTTATCTCCACCTGAAAGGAGAGTTTGACTTTTAACAAAACCAAGTTCATCATCTTTTATACTCATGTTTAGAGTTTTAGTTCTTGTTGGTTCTAGATATAGTTCAGAATATCTTCCTCTAGTAAATCTATAGATGTAACCTCTGGTTGCATGTTGGATATTTGCTAGCATCCTATTAGAGATAATTTCTTCAGCAATGAATTTTTCAACATGGTCTTGAACAGCTCCTAAAAGTGCTATTTCTAAATCGATTTCAGCAATTTTTTCTTCCTTTTCCTTGTTTTTCTCGATTTCCTTATTCAGTCTCTCAATTGTATTCTGATCTTTTTCTACAGATTCCTTCGAATGAGTTCTTTCTATTGTAGTTCGCTGAATGTCATCATCAAGTTTTTTCACATTTTCAAAAAGTTCTGAAAAGTTATCTAAATCATATTTTTTTGCCATTTCTTCAAGACTTTTTACTTTAAATCCTTTGAGAGAATCTGTGATTTCTGAAGATAGTTTTTCCTTATCAGTAGTAAAAACCTTAATTTCCTCAACGTTTTTTGATAATTGGTCTAATCTCAAGGTATCACGATTTAAGTTTAAAATTAGCTTGTCAAATTCATCAATCTCAAATTTGTTCTTCTTAATCAGATCATCTTTCTTGATTCTTCCCTTCTGAAGAGCAGGAATTGAACGTTTTACACTCTCTAATAGTTCAGTGAATTTAGCTTCTTCAATTTCCTGTTCGCAAACATCACATTTTGGCTCTTCGTCTGAATCAGCAATAGTTTCCAAACTTGTTCTACGTTTTCGAAGATTCTCAAGTTCAGCATCTATTACAAGTCTTTCTTCTTCTACTTTTTCTATTTCTTTTTGAATGACTTCCTGTTTTTTCTTGTTTTCTTTGATTTCCTTTTCAATTTCCGTCTTTTTAGAATTAATGTCTTGAATATTAATCGGAACCTTTAAAGAAAACGCTTCTCCGGCTTCTGAAATACTAGCTTCCTTCGTTTTGATGATATTTTCAAGAGTTTCCATTCTATCTGTTTTGCTTTTGATTTCATTTATTTCCTTAATATCAGGAAATCCACTAGCTTTAATCTGCAATGTCTCAATAGTTTCGTTAATTCTTGTAATTTTCTCTTTGGAACTATCTATGCTTTCTTTCTTTTCTGAAATTTCTGTAAGAATATTTTCAGTAGTTCGTTGAATAGCATGTTTTCTCTTTTTATCTTCAAAGTCACCTTTCTTTTCTTTGATATTTTCTAATGCTTTATCTCTATAGTAATCTAACTGGAAAAGTTCATAGATTATATTTCTTAAGTCTGCACCTTTTGCTTCTGCAAGAGCTTGTACAGATCCTTGCCTAACAATTAAAGTGTTAAGAGCTTTCTCTTTATTGATATTTAGCAACTCAGTAATTTTATCTTCAACTTCTGAAACACCTTCACTTATTTTTATCTCATCTGATTTATTTCCTTTCATTGCATCTTTAGCATTAATTCCAATTAGATAAGCTTCTACCGATGTCTTTTTACTATGTTTTCGTCGAACAATGTAACATTTGTTATCGAGCTCAAATGCAACCTCAACATCGGTTTCTGAATATCCTCTTCTAATTAGATCATCTTTTGTTCCTAGTTCTTTAGTTGTTGTTGGATCATAGAAAAATGCATAAAATATTGCATCAAATAGACTCGATTTGCCAGTGGAATTTTCTCCTTCGACAAATATTAACCCTTCAGGGAGGATTCCTTGTGTAGGAACTCGAATATTATTGTAACATTTGAAATTGTCAGCTCTAATCCAGAGAATTCTCATAATTCACCCTCCTCTGTTGAAGTTCTTTCTACAGGTGATGTGAAAGCTTCTTCTATAATCTTCGCTCCAATTTCTATGAACTTGGAAGCTTGCTTTTCATTTTCTAAGCTTAGTGACCGAATATATTTTTCAAAATCTACAACAGGATCTTCTATAAGATAATCATAGAGTTTTGCTCCTTTTTGAAGACTAACTGGAGCTCTCTTGATAACTTCCCCTGCATCCCATCGGAATTCAAGTAGATTGTATTTATCTGATAAAACTTCATTCTGTATTTCATTGAGAATGTCTTCCATTCCCCACCAACTAGATAAAAGTACAGCTCCATCAAATTTGATTTTCAACCTAACAGCTGTATCTCCATCAAAAGCTTTCTTGAAAGCTATTATTTTATCTCTAATGTCTTTTTCAAAAGTAGATGTTGTTATTTCTGTATTTAATGTAATATCAATTTGCTTCATTGGACGGACTGAATCGAGCTTAATCGACTTAACAACTGGTTCCTTACCTTTTTCAATTTCTACATCTAAAACAGCTTTCTTTTGAGTTCTTTCAGCAAAAGTGTATCTGGCTGTACTTCCAGCTTGCCAAGCATTTTTCTTTATTTGTCTTTGTTTGTGATCATGACCAAGTGCTACATAATCGTATTTGTAATTTAGAACGAGCTCATGAAGATCCATTCCTCTTTCCATTCCATGAGCTATAGCAACTGAAATCTTATTTGGATCAGGTTGTTGATTATTCTGAACCCATTTTTCATATTCTTTAGCCCAATTCTCTAATCTTCCAAATTTTAGATAAGGAAACATATAGAATTTAACATCATCAAATTCAAGAGTTAGAGGTTTATTTTGTCTAATTGCATTTTTTAAATGATAGTTGGTAAAGATATGAATAGTATTTGGAAATGCTGCTTGAAGGAATTCAATTGTTGAGTAATTTCTAGTCAAAAATGTACCATGATTCCCATCTATTATGATTAAAGGAATTTGATATTTTGTTTCCTCAAAAAATTCTTTCAAAGCTTTTAGAACAAATGTCCTTGAATATTCTGTAGGACCCGCGAAATTCCTTCCAACTGGGATATCAAAGAAATCACCAGAATGAACTAAGTAATCATATTCTTCTTTTTTTGCTATATCTAAAGCTTGTTTAAAACCTAAGCAAAAGTCATCTTCAATGTAAGTTACTCTATTATGAACTTTCCATGAATCTTTGATATTTCTAAATTTGCGATGTGATACATGTGTATCTGAGAAGTGTAAGAGTTTTACCATTTCTTCACCTTTTAAAGAGGAACTTCAGTTGCCTTTGTTCTAGTTTTCTTTATTTTGAGAACTTCAAAGGGGTTCGTAAAGAATGGAAGTTCTTTCTCTATATAAAGTGGCACATTTGAAACCTTAACAGGAATTGGAATGTTCTTTAGAGAATTTGTTAAAATAGCTTCTCCACGGCTTAAGACCTTGAATTCATTCTCATATCCAGCAATATTATTACTTGCATTCACAATTGCTTGTTTTATCTCAATTTCATTACCTAACATCATGTTAAGCTCGGTATTGGTATTTGCAAGAATTATTGGTTCCATTGAGGAAATGTTTTGTGTAATTAATAACAGCCCTATTCTGAATTTTCTTCCTTGTCTTGAGATGTCGATAAAGATATTTCCTTCTTTTGACATCTGTGATCCCAAAATACTTGGAGCTTCTTCAACAGTAATCATAACTATAGGTAAATCTTTGACATTTTTCATAACAAAATCATTACCTTTCTTACCTTCTACATACAGATCCTTTATGGAGTATTTTGAGTTAGGTGAATCACCTAAGAGTTCACTAGCTATCTTTCTAGGTAACTTCGAATATACTTGCTCTTTGAACTGACTCCATGTAGTGGAGGACATTAATGCTTGTCTGACAGAGAAGAGTGTTCGAGCTAACATTGTTATTACAACAAATTGTTCACTGGAAGAAAGCAGTGCTGTACTGAAGTTATAGAAATGTCCTTGTTCTAAGTTACAGATTAATTCTGCTAAATCACTAAATTCATCTTCAGTGAAAATTGGAGATTTGATGATAGGGAATAACCTTCTTTGAACGGCATTCTTGGTACCTTTCGCAAAACCTAAATCTTCAGCTTCATCCATTGTTTCTATTTTTGTGATCCAATCCTCGTCAATCCCTCGAGCCCTGTTCATAAAGCCTACCATTTGATCAGAAACAGACATTACTGAAGTAATATCACTAACAAAAAGATCCTCTCGTCTGAAACGTATTGGTTTAGCTATTTTTTGCATCTCTGTTGGAATTGCTTCAAGTTCTCTAGTTAGGTAGAACTTATCTGCAAAAATGGAATCAAATTGATCACTACCGCCTTTAAGAGAAGCATTTGCTATATCCATAACCCCGTATTGTTTATTCTGGAATGGGAGTCCTCGCATGTATTCATCATGAACGTCCACCATGAAAACAGAAACCTTGTTCCTTAAATCATCATTTTTAGCCCATCTAGTTAAATTGCTTTTTAGAGCGGAAGTAATAAAGGTTAACATGAAAAAAGATTTACCTGCTCCAGTAGTTCCAGCAACTTGAACATGCATAGGAAGAGAATCTAAATCTATCTTGATGGGTATATCCATAGAAGAAGTTCCGATTAACAAGCGACCAATTTCAATATCTGACCCAACTTCATCTTCTAATAACATAGCTAAAGCTTCTGAACACTCAGCTCCTCGATAAACTTCTGAGAAATGCGGAGGTAATACCCTTGGTTTTTTGAATATCCATTTCTTTTGATCAACATTGTATTCACTGTATCCCATAAGTAGTCCTTCAACTTTGACCATTTTATCAGACTCTACTCTTGCAATGTATGCTTCCCTATTGTTAAGGAAGTTTCCAGCAACTCCTGATAAATCAGGTATGTTTCGAAGGATATTTTCATAATTCATAACTCTGAATAGAAATACTTGATAACTGTCAGAAGGTTTGATAATCAATATCTCTCCTATCTGAAATCTAATATCTGAACAAACCACTCTTAGTGTTGATATATCTCCCTCAGCGAGTATTCCAATTCTTTCTGGTAAATCTAATTCCACTCATATCACCTTTTTTCTTACATTAATCCTAATCTTCTTCTTGGATGTATAAACATTTTTGGGTTTTCTCCCTTGGATGCAAAGAAATCTATTAATCTATTTGCAACTTCATCTCTATCAGGAAAACGAACGATTGTTGAATAGTGCGCAAATGCTAAATCAAAGAAATAACCATAATAGCGAACATCTCTGGCTAACCAATCTATATCCTGAAACAGAGCAATTTCAGTATCTTTTTCTTTTTTCTTGTCTGTTGAATAAACATTCTCATACCACCATTTTTCATCAAAATCGATTCTCAATATCGGAACCTCAGATGAGAAATGGAATAAATATGTTACTCCATAAGCTGGAGGGATGTGAGGTCTATCCTTGAGAATGTTAAGTATGTGACCATCTCTGCTCTTAGTAGGAACCCTGAGAAACCACTTCTTTTCCTCTCCTAGCTTTGATTCAATATCCTGAGCTATCCTGTAAATAAAAGGAAAAGTTGTTGTTTTACTAACAGCTACAACACAAGTTTTTTTCTCTTGAGCTTTAAGGTTAATATCCCTTAAAAGATAATTTGAAGCTAAACGGGGTTGATTTTGACCAGGAGATAATAACATGTTCATAGAACCATCGATGAAAAGGTACTTGAAATGAACATCTGACTGTAGTAGTGAATGAGACATAGCATACTCTAATACTTCTCTGTACTGTTCAAACCAACCTCGAGGAGCATTAGCTCTAGGAGAAACCATCCAAGTTGAATAGTTGTCAAAATTGTCTTTGTAAAGATTCAAACCTATTGTAATAGCTGTTTTTCTAATATCCGCTTCATTGTCAAGCCTTGGAAGAGGTTCATTAGGTTTACTAATTTTATAAGCAGTAACTACAATATCTTTAATCACTCTGTAAACAATATCACTGAGCTTTTCACCGTAATTATAACTGATGAAATCCTCAAAATCTTCCCACACTTCATCTTTTTTATCTTCTCGTAGCAAAATTAAACGTGTAATTCCTTCAGGATTTGTACAAATAGGAGGAGAAACATCTATTCTACTAGTAGTTCCCATAGAAAAAACAGTTTCATCTGCTGCGAAAGACGCAGTTAATAGATGAATTGAGATATCATTAAGAGAAACTATGCTTTCAGCGCCTGAACCATCGATGGCTGCAGAGTTGAAATCCTCTTTCTCACACGTTGATGGACATGGATCAAAAATAGTAATGTGTTTAGCAAGATATCCTAAATCTTCTTGATAAGCTTCATCTGTAGAGAGTTCTATAGACTTGAACTTAGTATAAACTTTTTCAAATTCCTTCTCTAGAGTACGATCGAAAAAAACTTGCATTAAAGAGCTCCTCCATTGACTTAAGTTTGGACGTTATTAAAATATTTTTGGACTGTGGTTTAAAAGTATTGAAAGTGATGGATGTTTTTGTCGGAAAAAATTCTTAAAAAATCTACTTAGAGTCAAAACACAAGTTTTATAGTATTGTTTATAAAGGAATATCATCGAAATAATTTAGGGAAAAAGCAAAGTGAAAAGCATTCGCGAAATCAAAGATTTTTTGTCAATGACAGAGGGAGAAAATATTTTACGTAGATATTTTGTAATGAATGGATTTGATGGTGCACTTACAGCATTAGGAATCATTCTCGGATCATTTATTGTTGCTGTTTCAGGAACTGCGTCTGAAGAAAATGTAAAAATACTCATCTCATCTGGAATTGGAGCTAGTATAGCAATGGGTGTTTCAGGTTTTTGGATAGCTTATCTTACTGAAAGGGCAGAAAGAACAAAGGAAAGAAAAGAACTTGAAGAGAAAATGGTTACAGACTTAAACAATACTAGAATTACAAAAGCTAATTTCTGGACTTCTTTAGTGATAGCAGCTGTAGATGGAATTTCTCCATTCTTATTCTCACTAATGGCATTCTTTCCAATATTCTTCTACTTTGCAGGATTACCTATACTGGTAGCATATGGTATATCTTTTGGAATCATAATAATTGAAGTAATAATCTTAGGTTTGTTTTTAGGAGCAGTATCTAAAGAAAACAAGTTTATTTATGCACTCAAGATTTTACCAGCAGCACTACTTGTAGCAGGTTTAACTTACCTTCTAGAATTCGTACTGTAAAACTTGCTTCTTTTCTATTTTATTGGACAAAACTAAAGAATAGTGTTGCTTACATAATCCTAATGTCCAAAACGAAGCAAAAAGAAAAACCCACAGATGTAATTATCGTAGGTGCAGGAATAGCTGGAACTGTATTAGCTTTTCATTTAGCAAATGCTAGATTCAAAGTTAAAGTATTTGAAAAAAATAAAAGAGAAGACCTTGGACATGATTGGTGTGATTCAATTGAGAAAGATGCATTCGAATTTGCTAAAATTCCTTTACCAAAAAGTAAAGAAAAGAGAGAAGATAGAGATCATCTAGTAATTCTTTCTCCTGATTTTAAGAAACAAATTCATTTAGACTATTACAATTACATAATAGTTGATAGGTTACTATTCCAGGAAAGATTAATCTCCATGGCTGAAAAAGCAGGAGCTGAAGTTAATTTTGGAGTTGAAATAGTTGAACCAATGGGTAGAGGGCAATGGGTAGTGGGTGTTAAAACAAAAGAAGAAAAAATAGAGAATGCAAGAATAGTTATAGACTGTTCTGGTAGTGAAAGAATTCTTGCAAGAAATATTGAAATTCTAGACTTAAATATTGAGCTCAAAAAGAAAGAGAAAGTTAGAGCTTATAGAGAATTACACAAAGTATCAAAAGACGAGATTAGCTGGGAAAATATACCAATAGAGAAAAATCTTCTTTACTATAGGTATGGGTATGAAAAGGGATATAGTTGGTTGAATTTTGAAGATGATAAAAATCTAGACATAGGTGCAGGTGTCGGGAAAGGATTTTCTGAAAGATCACCAAAAGCCATAGTAAATGATTTTGTCAATTCTAAGAAAAACGTTGATAATGAAAAAGTACGAGGTGGAGGAGGAGATATTTTGATGCGAAGACCTACAACGATGGTTTGGTATGGGTTTCTAGCAGTAGGTGAAGCAGCCTGTCAAGTTGTACCAACTAATGGATGTGGTATTGGTCCAGCAATGATTGGAGCAAAAATAGCAGCAGAAGTTGTAGCTGATGCACTAAGAAGAAAAGAAGTATCTATTGATAGTTTGTGGAAATACCAAGTAAGATTCATGGAAAAGAGAGGGAGAGATCATGCAGCTCTTGACATGTTAAGAAGACAGGTGCTTGAATTTAATGAAGATGAATACTCGTTTTTAATCGAAAAAGAAATTTTAACAAAAAAGGATTTTGAAAATGTAATTCATGCTAAATATTCAAAAATAGGCTTATGGAAGATGACTATATCCGCACTTAGGGGATTAAATCGAATTAAAGTCATGCTTAAAATGAGAAAGATTGTAAAAGCAACTAACAGAATTTACAAACATTATAAGAAAATGCCAAAAGAATATGACTCTCGAAAATACTTAACTTGGATGTTAGGGCATATGTCTTTATTTGAGGATTTAGAGCAAGAATCTTAATTTTTAGCAGTTAGATTTAAAAAAAGAGACTACAAGTGTATTTTATGAATAAAGAATCGGAAGATTATCTACGATTCATCCTCGAGAACATTCTATGTATAGAGGATAGTAGTGATGTTTCGATTCAGATGATCAATATAATTGAGGGAGTAGACTGGGATATAATTGACGGTAACAATGAAATAAGATTCGTATCGCCAAATCTAAGAATGGATGGAAGCAAGATAGAATCTCCAAATTTTAGAAAGATTTATAGTGGAGGAAGAAGGAGGAAACTACCCATTATCCATCTTCATAATAAAAAGGATGAAGTTTATGGAGCTTTCCAACTTAAAGCAATAGTAAAGGTGTGGAAGCTTTCCATCAAAGAAAAAGTGAAAAGCATAAAATTAATACCTTTTCCAAATGATCATTATCGAGCTCAATATTTACAAATCGAATTCAAAACAGGGATTTTCCTAATTAAAAGCATACTACAGCTCTTTCCAACTGATGATTATTTCACAGCAAATATTGAATATTCCAAGAAATATGCCAAAGCTTATGAAACATTTTCAGAACTAGTACCTTTTACAATTGACAGAATAATTGACCTTCTTTCTACAGAAGAAATAGCACCTTCAATAGAAGCATGGGAAGAAAATCCTGACAAATATGACATTCCAGGTGTAGACTCAGCCGATATTACACTGGCTAGAAAATTAGCTTCTGAACTACCTGCAGAAGAATTGAACATTCTAGTAAGACAAATCAGAGAAATTATGACAGCTTCTGATTGGGAAACACAAACTGATAATCTTACAATTGAACGTTATTCTAAATTTCTTAAATACATTAAGAAAATAAGAAGAATCAAGAAGAAAGAACCGCCAGAAGATTACTCTTTCATACTTGAAGATGAATCTTAGACTAAGTAACTGCATTACACATTTTTTACATAAAACACAAGTTAGGAACCCAAGAACTACAATTTATGTAGTGATTTATAAACGCACACAAAATACTTAAATATTTATGTAGTGACCATATATTAGATAAACTCATGAAGTTTATTGAAAAGGCGAAAGAAATGAAAAGCAAGAAACTACTACCTTTTATGGTTTTACTCATCATGGGAATGATTGTTTTAGGAAGTTCAACAACTCAAGCAAAAATAACTAAGATAGACTTTACAGCTTTGGAGTATATTTATCCTCCCGCAGGAGTATTCATCCCTCCTACTGTTTGGTTTTCTGAAGATGGAGTTATGCACTGGGATGATGCTATGTTTCCATTCGTTGTGTTTGGAGATATAGAAGGAGTTCTTCATGCAGGAATTACAAGATTGAATCAGGATCCAGTTTCCAATATAGGTCATGCTATCGGTACAAACTCATTTGTTGGTGTCTGTATGATTGAAGGTGATTTCTACGGATTACCCATGGAATTTTCTGGAGTATCAGTAATGGTGAGAATAGATGGCATCATTTATGGTGAAGCAACTTCTCAGGGAACTATTGGAGATTACAAACTCTTCATGAAAGCTTCATTTGCTCCGTATCCAGGTGGTTTAACTCAAATAGTTGGAACATTCACAATCCACGTATAGAGTAGAATCACAGCACTATACAACTTCCTTTTCTTTTTTTCTTTCAGTTTTTGAGTCTTCTTCGAAAAACAACCACAGCAACAATCAAAGGTAGGATAGCAAGAAAAGCTATACTTGTTTTATCAGTTGTCTTTGAAGGGTGACCAGCTTTTATAGTAATATCGAGTAAGTTGTAGGGACTTTCCCCCCATGATCTTGGCGCACTTGGTGTTCCTTCTCGTATTAAACTTGTTATTAAGTAAGCTTCAGTGATATTTTCACCTTCGCAAAGAAGCTGAGCTGTTGTTCCATCACCAGTTAGAATAAGTTGAGTGATATTCCACCCATGATCATCATTAATAGCTACAACAACACCTAAAGATCGCGGGGTTTCAGGTGTTTCTATCTCTAAGGTGAAATTATCTACAATTTCTACAATTTCTTGTATTTCTATATTATAGTATCTATGTTTTATATTAGAGATTGAAAAAGGCAATTCATAGATTGGACGTTTAGTGTTAATTGAAAAATCTGCATTAACAAAACCATAAAGATCATTTTGAAATCCTAATTCATCAAGAGTGCAAGCTGTTATAAAATCAAGAAAGAGTTCGTTGAAGCTAATGCTGTATCCATGAGAAGAAAGGACATATTCAATTGCTTCTGGACCATCTAGAGCAGCTATAGAAATTAAATCTCTTATGATTTCTATCCCATATTTTTCCGCTATATAGAACATGAATATATATCCAGCTCCATAGCTAGCATAAGAGTAATAATCCGCGTCAAAGAAGAAAAGTGAAACTGAAGGAGTATTAGAGTACATACTAGCCGACATTGTTACGTTCAAAGTCATCTCTCCTTGCATAAATGAGCTATTTGACATGTATCCTGCATTATACATAGAGAATTCAGCCAAACCCTCAATGCAGAAAGTTGCTTCATTATTATCATAATTGAACAAGAACAAATGATTGGCTTCATGACACATTACTCCAATAGTATTATAGAGACCCATTCTTGAATTTACATAGACCATTTCTCTGTTGTTTGAATTGGATGTACCTGGAAGCTCATTGTGGTGTAAATAGTAACTTCCCACTCCTTCAACTAAGAAAACAGTTATTCGAGGGTCGCTGTCAATATCACCTAAAGTTCCATCAGGACTCCCCATAAGTTCGAAATTCTTTGGATAGACAGTACTATCAAACTCAGAACTAAGAATCTCACACCTCTCAATTGCTTGGGTTTGACCCATTGAAACTATAGTTCTATTATCCATATAGATATAACAATGAGCTCCAACAGCTAACAAAGTGGCTCTCACTTCAAACCATTCCTGAGTATCGAGATTTGCAGTCCAAAAATCCTCTTGATCACCAAAATTTTCGTATGCTTGAATCTCATTTGAAATCTCTTCTTTTGGTTGCTCAAAGTTTGAAACAAAATTCTCCTCCAAAAAAGTGATTTGCTCTTCCTCAGGTAAGGAACTTACAATGTTTATACAAAAAAGCGAAACAAATAACATAGATACTACTACAACAAACCCTCTAAATCTTGCCATTACAATCATAAAACTATGACTAAAAACACTAATAAGATTTAGCTATGAAATTGAGGAAAAGATATATTGCGATTTACACAGAAATAATTTTTTCTGCTAAGTCTTTCAATTCTTTTATTACATCAGGTTTGCCAGAAATTGTCAGCTTATCTCCTCCTGTTCCATGAACAACTCCAAGATTTTCTCCTCCAAAATATCGTATCATGTGATTGATAGAATCAATGGCAGTATATACACCGGAACTTTCTGCACTAGAATCACCATAAATGAAGATGCAAGCAAACTTATGTCCTGCAAGAGAATGTCCTCCTGGAACATGCAATGCTACCAGTCTGTCAATGAATAGTTTTAACTGAGCTGAGTAATTAAACCAATAAATCGGTGAAGCGAAAACTATTACATCTGAATCCAGAACTGAAGGATACAAACCATTCATTACATCGTTTTGAATGCACTTCAAAGGATAATCTTTGTAACACCAAAAACAACCCTGACATGGTTTGATATCATAATCGTTAAGATGAAGAATTTCTGCTTCATGACCTTCTTCAAATATGAATTTTGAAAGCTCTTGAATTAGAAAGAAAGTATTACCTTTTTTTCTAGGACTTCCATTCAAGATAAGAACTCTTGTCATGAGATAACCATTTATTTAACATTTATAAAAATTATTTAAAAAATGAAATTCATCTCTTTCTGCGCTTGTTTACGAATAAGATAGTAATTGCAGATAGAGAGATTAAAATTGGTAAATAACCAAACGAGCTTCTTGTAGGAGTTAAGATTCCTTCGAGGAATGTATAACTTAGTTCTTCTGAATAGATCTCATCTAAAGACATTACTACACCGAATTCTGAAGGTGTTGTTTCAGACATCAAACTAGTTATAACATATGCGTTTTGAATATTAACACCTTCAGCACACATGCTGAGTTTATCTCCTTTTTCTCTTTTTATATCCTTATACACCTTCCAACCAGAAACATCTTCAACTGCTATAGCTATTCCTAGAGCATATGGATAAGGATTGTCAATTTCAAATGTAAAATTATCATTGTCTATATAGAGTCTCTTAACATCAAAACCATAATAATAATGTTTTATGTCAGTCTTAGTTATAGGTAGAGTAAATCCAATTGCAGTTTGAGCATTAATAGTATAATCTACTGTACTGAAACCATAAATTCCATCATCAAAACCAGTTTCATCAATTGTGCATGCTATAATCCAATCAAGATACACATCATTGAAAGTAAGATCATATCCAAAACGAGAAAGAGCTTCATCAACAGCAAGAGCTCCATCTTCTGGGATAGATACTAACTCCTTAGTAAAATCATTTCCAAATCTATCAGCTAAGTATGTTACAAACAAATAAGCTTGACCATAACTAGCATCCCACAGTGTTCCATATTCTCGAACAAAATAAAGTAAAGATTTGTAAGGATAGTTCAAAAATGTGTTAGTAACCGCATCAGTCACCCACCAGAGATATCCAGAATAATCGTTGGCATAATTGGCTAATCCTTCGAGTAAGAACTGTGCTTCATCGTACTCATAATTACCCCAAATCATATGATTGAATTCATGAGTAACAATTCTGTAGGTATCTGAAAGATCATGTTCAGAATCAACATAGAACATTTCTCTCAAATTTGAATAAGGATTGAAAGGATCATCATCTTTATCGTCATAATAACCTAGAACTGAGTTATCTCCGAAATGTCTGCAATAAGGAGCTAGTAATATAGTCACATGGGGGTCACCATCTATATCGCCTAAATTCCCATCAGGACTTCCAGCCACTTCAATTGCTTTAGGATAAATATTGGAATCAAATTCATCTTTCAATGACTCACATTTTGAAATGGTTGCATTTTCTCCAAGTAAATCTATTGTTTCATTTGCCATATAGATATAACACCATTCACCTACTGCAAGTAAAGTTGCTCTAACTTGTGTTATATCAGGAATATTAGTCCAAAATAAAAATTGATTGCCAAATTGCTCTTCAACATAGTTAAATGAAGGGTTACTGATAATAGATCTAATTACTGAAGACCATCTATCATCATTAGCTTTATCAGAAACTATTGTTGATGAGGAAGGTTGAATATTTCCAGAAAAATAAGGTAACAAAATGAGGGAAATAATGAAAAATGAATAGTTTGTCTTCTTCATTACAATCATAAAATTCTATCAAGACACACTAATAAAGCTAAGTAAATGGAATCAACTTTGAAAGTATAATCTTAAATATGGGATATTTCACTTTTTTTTGCTGAATTTAAGGTGCTAAAAATGGTTAAAACTTTAATTGTATTTGGAACTAGATATGGGGCAACCCATAGGTCTTCTGAAGTAATCGCAAAAACACTCAAAGAAGAGTTCAACCATGAAATAGAACTTGTAAAACTTTCTAGTGAAACAGAAAATATAGATTTTTCAAGTTTCGATAATATAATAGTAGGAACAAGTGTAGCTATGTTTAGCTGGACAAAACGAGCTAAGAAATTCTTAAAGAACGATTTTAGTGGAAAGAAGTTGTTTGTCTTTATATCCTCAGCAGCATTGACTTATGCAGCACTAGAAAAGGGTGAAATGGACAAGTATGAAAAGAACAAAAAACGTTTTCTAGATAATGTAGTGAAGAAAAATGCTAATATTGAACCAACCTCAACAGCTGTTTTTGGTGGCTGGATAAGGAAAGGCAATACAGAAGAGTTTAGTCTTTTTAATTGGAAAGAAGAAGATATGGTAAAATGGGCTAAAGAAATAGGAAAGCTAACAGGTTGAACATTATGTCTTACTGTTTGTATCTCCAAGTACTTTCTTCTAGAATTATTGTACGATGAACAATTTCGATTTCTTCTTCTTTTTGCAAGAATTTCATTAGAATTGAACCTGCAAAATCATCAGTAGCTGGATGGATACTCACTATAATAATACCAAAATGATCCTTGATAGTTGTGGTTAAAAAATCCTTATCATGAGTCACAAGAATCCATTTTTCTTTTCTGCATAGCTCAATTAATTCACTATTTTTAATACCTAGAAGATTTTCAGTTCTTACAGATTTTACTTTAAGATTTTCTTTAGCTAATCTATTGAATGTCTTATGAGATATATTTTCATCAAGCAGATAATCCAGTTTCGACAATTGGTGAAATCTCCTCATTATTAATAATTCTCTTAGCAAATTCCAAACATGCTTTTAAATCATCAATTTCTAATTGAGGATATTCCTCAAGAATTTGATCAAAATTTAAACCATGTTCTAACATTTCTAATATTAAATATACAGGTATTCTTGTTCCTTTGATACAAGGTTTGCCATGACAAATTTCCGGATCGATTGAAATTCTGGATTCACTCATAGTAATCCCTATTATTCATGATTCAATAAGATTTGTTATTCTTAAATATATTCTATCAAGTTTAGTTTAACAATACAAAAAATGCCAGCTCACAAATTGATATCTTATAATAATTTTAGAAGATTCAACGAAATAACTATCTTTTGAGATACTCGTTCAACTTTTTGTTTAGTCTCAATCTTTTCTTCTAACCTTTCTCCACTTTTCAATGGCTTTTTCGAAGTTAGTTGTAAAACCATTATGAGCAGTAAATAAGATGGATATATTACCAAGTTCAGCAAGACTTTCAATGGTTCGTTTCATTTTTTCATAATCTAAGCTGATAAATCTTAGGAAGGTTCTAACTTCACCATTTTTCAATCTTAAGGCATCACCTGTAAATAAGAATTCATCATCAATAAGATAAGCAGTGTGTCCTAAACGGTGACCAGGAGTATTAATAGATTGTACTTTGATTCCTTGAACATCAATTATCTCACTATCATCAAGGAAATTATATTTCTCAGGATTTTTGATTTTAGATTTTACTCCAAAGTTCACATTTGCATGATCAAAAAGTGAAATACCACCAATATGGTCTGGATCACTATGAGTTAGAAAGACGTGATTAATTGTGCTTAACTCCACCCCTATTTCGGACAAACCTTCTACTAGCTTCTTTTCAGAAGTTCCAGTGTCAATCAAAATCTTTGTAGAATCTTTGATGTAAACATAGCTATTTACAATTCCAGTTCGAACGACAAAGATATTATCTGTGATCTTTCCAGTTGGGCTAGGGTTTATGTAGGAAAAATACCAAGCTAGTATGACTAATACAACAATAATAAGTGCTCCAACTATAATACACAATATTACATACCATTCCATAAGTATCTGTGATATAGAATTGAAATACTATATTACCTTTTCGCAGATGTGCGTTTATGTACCTAAATCGAATTTCATAAACCTAGGCTTGTAGTTATCAGGTAATTTATAGCTTGAATCTTTTTCAAATAACTCTTTCAGCTCGGAAAAAACTTCCGGGTTGTTTACTTTGGATATCTTCTCAGCTAATTCATCAAAGATTCCATATCCTAGTTTTTTGATGTTAATAACTTTTGAACATATTCCCCAACACTCCCATGCAAGAACCTCAACTTTGTTTAGACTTGCTAGATCCATAAGAAGTTTGTTTAGAACGAACATTTCCCCTCTCCATTCAAAGATACCGAATCTAGTAGGTTCAATTTCACCTTTTCTAAATTCTTGCCAAGTTCTTCCAGCTCCAAGGAATTTGTCATAAGGAATATCAAAAGTATTCATTTCTAGTTTGAGTGCCTTCTTTTGTAATTCATCTATCTGAGGGTCTACCATAATCCATCTCTCTTCATCTTCTTTCCAATATTCACAAATGTAATGGTCTTCGAAACGATTTGGATCGTCTGGAAAGAAATACTTAGCTGCACCACTTCTGACTCTAGCAGGAATAGCTTTGTGTCTAAGCATTGATACTAACAACAAAGCAAAATCTCGACAGTTTCCGATAACTCTGTCAATGTGTTCTCTCTTTTCTGTGAGAGGAGTTTCACCAAAGGAATAATAAGCTTCAAGTTTCTCTTCGATAAACCTCATGTTAAGTTCTTGATTTGGATCTCTACCTCTTTCTACAACATCTTTAGGTGTAAATCCATAATTTTCTTCTTCCTTAATCCAGAAGATATGACTGATAACATTCTGAACAATTTTACATAAAGCTTCAATAGAGTCAGGAAGTTCATCAAAATGATGTGCAAATCTTCCAGGATCACTTAATTCACTATGTTTTCTATAAAAATCTAGAACTTCTCCTTGCATAAATAATCACCAGCAGTATTCCTTTAGCTTACTAAACTTTAGCAGCATTGTTATTCAAAGAATTTCATATATAAAGACAATATCCTTTCACAAAATATTAACTATGCTCATAAACTCTAATTACAAACTTGGAATAGAGAGAGTTCTATTTTTCTCTTCTTCATCTTGTTCTTTAGGTGCAGAATACCAATACATCTCAGTTTCATCATCTTCAATAATTATACCTTTTCTCTTCCTTTTTTTCTTGAATCGATTTCCTAGTTCAAGACATTGTTCTATAAGACTATCGAATAATGCAGTTTTCTCTTTAGGAAAAGGAGTGTTATGTTCTATTTCATATTTCTCTTGAGCTTCGTCTTTGAGCTCTTCAATTTTATTAAGCTTATCATCGAATTCTTCCTCTGGTATATCTACGATATTTTGTTTAATTTCATCTGTAATTTTCTGTGCTTCAGCAACCTTCTTCTTTATCATTGCTTGACAAACCATTTCTCTCAGTATATAATAGAAATTGAGTATAAAAACTCAACTTAAACAAGCAATAATAGAGCTGTAATGTGAAAGTATATGTCATTTTATTTCTCAGAGATTTATAAAAGCTAAATTTTCAGTATAATGCAAACAATTGAACAGGTACCTACCTTATTAGATATGAGACATTATTAAAAGGGATAGACTCTATTTCCACTGGAGCAGGGTTTACTTCGAGTGGAAAAAAAGAAAGAAAAAACTCAGTTTTGTGGGAAGATTCGACAAAATAAAAAAAATATTGTAGTGATATATAAGCACATGAAAAACATTTATAATGTGGATGGGTTTACGTTACTGTTCCTTAAAATTGTTAAAATTTTGAGGAATGGTGAAAACAATGAAAAAAGGAAAATTACTATCAATCGTGATTTTCTGCTTTGTTGGTACGATACTTGTAAATGGAGTCGTAGCAGTTAAACCCTATAGTCATGTATCCTATGGTGATGCCATGGCAGGATTCATCTCAAATGGAGATTATGGTATCTTATATAGGGGACTTGGAATAGACAATATGTTTGAGAAACATTGGCCTGATGGCCCGTTTCCTTCGCCACTAGTTATAGCATTTAAAGACAAGATATTTGCAAATTTTAACCCCTGGTGGGATCTATGTGTTCATGATGCACATCAGATAGCTGTTACAGCTACACTCTATCAAATGGAAATAGATTTCTTTGGTTTAAGCCTCGAAGAGTTCCAAGCATTATATGATACAGTTGAGATTGAATTCGTGCTTGATGATGTACTACAAGATGACATCAAAACACCACTAAAACCAGGTATGTTTGATTACTATGTCTTTCCAGAAGATTATCCAATACCAGGAACAGATATTGTAATCCCTGCTGGTTATGTAGATGTTACTGTCTGTTGGTGGAGTGAAGGAATGGTCTTCAAACCTGATGAATTAGCTGTAGGAATGCACTATTTAACAACCACAATATATGGTTGGGCTCCACTTCCAATTGTATGGAATATTCAATTTGAGATACTAGAATGCTGGCACTAAAATACAAAGTAGAAAAAATAGATAGACTAGACTTAACTTACAGAAAGAATAATTTGAAAAATCTTTAAAGAGGAGGATTTCATTTCTCCTCTTCTTTTTACTTAATCTTGACTATTTTTTATAAACCAAATGACAGAAGTACTGTAAATCATTCTACTGACTAAGTTTTTCTTCGGTTGAAAAAAAGAGAGCGGAGTTATACTGGATTAGTTAGTAAGGGATAATGATTTAACTGATCACCTGTTCTTGCCATTCTAAACTTTGATGAACAAAGTATTGATTATAAAGGGAGGCATATTTTCCTTGTTCAGCTAGAAGTTCCTCATGTGTTCCTTCTTCAACTATTTGACCATATTCCATCACAATAATCCTATCAGCATTAACTATTGTTGAAAGACGATGCGCTATAATAATAGCTGTTCTGTCTTCAAGTATTTTTTCTAAAGCTTCCTGAATCATTGCTTCTGTATAAGCATCCACACTTGAAGTAGCTTCATCTAAAATGAGTACCCTTGGATTGAGGAGTATTGCTCTAGCAAAACTAAGTAATTGTCTTTGTCCTACTGAGAGGTCGCTCCCACGCTCACCAATTTTTGTTTCTAAACCTTCTGGTAATCTTCGAACAAAACCACTAGCTTGTACTATATCTAATACACTCCAGATATCTTCATCTGTTGTTTCTTCTCTACCATATCGAATATTATCTCTGATAGTTCCAGGGAACAGATAGACATCTTGCTCCACCTTACCTAATTGTTTTCTATATGATTCTAACGTATAATCACGAATACTCTTTCCATCTATTAGAATCTCTCCATTTTGATATTCGTAGTAACGAGAGAGCAAGGAAACCAAGGAAGTCTTACCTGCACCCGTGTGACCAACAATAGCAAGTTTTTCACCTTTGTGAATTGTTAGATTTAGGTCTTCAAAAATCACATTATCTTTATCGTACCAGAAATTGACATGATCAAACTGGATTTTTCCTTTAATCTCATCAATATTTAGTGCATCTGGATTCTGCTGAACAACAGGTTTACTATCAACTATACCCAAACAACGTTCAAAAGCTGCCATTCCCGCACTGAGTTCTGGGAAGAATCTAGCTAATTGCATAACAGGTTGGAAGAAACTTTCTAGATAAAGTACAAACATCACTAGTGTTCCTGCAGTAATTCCCATATCCAATCCAAAATATAACACAAGACACAAAATGACAGAAGTAACTGTGTTTAGCAAAGGTCTCCAAAAATGAGTAGTAGCGGTTAAACGCATCCAAGCACGGAAATAATTCTCGTTGATTTCCTCAAATTGATTAGCTATGTTAAGTTCTTGACCAAAGCTTTTGGAAATTTGAATACCTTCAATCGCTTCAACCATTGCAGAATTTACACTTCCAATAGCTTTTCTGTAAGATACACTAACACGTTTTGCAAGATTTCGAAGAGCAAACATTAACAAGAATAGGACAGGTATTGCTGCAAGAGTTATTAATGCTAGAACATAGTTGAAGTAAAAAAGAATGGCAAGTGTACCAAAACTAATAACTAGACTACCAACAGTATTGCTGATGAGTATAGCAGTGTTGCTGAAGTCCAATGTATCATTGACAACTATACTGTTTAATTTTCCACTCATATGTTCATCAAAGAAGGTCATATCTTGTTCTTGGAGTTTAGTAAACAACTCAAGTCGTAAATCTTCTAAGAAATATGGAACATATTTTCCTGATTGTACTTGCTGTTGTGAAAATGCAATCCAATTGCAAATATACAAGATTAAGAATCCTGAAGCTGCAAAAATTGCCAACATAAACCGAGGTTTAACAGTAAGCATTTGAATTCCTGAGGTTTCAAGGTAGGAGAACACTTTGCTTGTCTTTGCAAGAAGCATCATTTCATCTGTTACAAAACCAGCTAATAGAGGAGCAGTTACTGCTGCAATAGCTTGAAAAACCATGAACATAGCGATTAATACAATATTTCTCTTGTAAGGAACAAGTCGTTTGATATATCTACTGAATAGTTCCTTATCACTGTAACTTCGCTCATGTTTTTCTCTCATTGAACTTCTAAACAGACCCATTAATCACCTACCTCCTGTGCAATTCTGCCATCATCTAAATGCATACCGAAAACCTTCCTATA
>JAEOSZ010000066.1 GCA_016840095.1 Candidatus Heimdallarchaeota archaeon | reverse complement strand
TTAAAGGTGTTGGAGCCAAAACAGCAATGCTTCTTAAAGAGCATGGTTTTGATACAGTCGATAAGGTAGCTAAAGCTAAACCTGAAGATTTATCCAAGGTTCCAGGAATTGGTCCTGCTACAGCAGCGGCGATGAACAAAGAAGCCAAGAATCTCTTGGCAGGAGCTAAGTAGGTGATTTTATGAGCGAAGATAAAAAAGAAAAGAAAGAACCAACTAAGAAGAAAGAGGAAAAGACTGAAACTCCTAAAGCAGAAGAGAAAGTTGAAGCTCCTAAGAAAGAGAAAAAGACTACTGCTAAAAAAGAAGATATACCAGAGCCTCCTAAGGAAGAAAAGAAAGCTGAGACAAAGAAACCTAAAGAGACTAAAGCTAAAGAAGACAAGGAAGACAAGCCTAAGGAAGACAAGCCTAAGGAAGATAAACCCAAAGCAGATGCCAAAGAAACCAAAGCTAAAGAAGAGAAACCTAAGGAAGACGCTCCTAAAGATGAAAAAGCTGCAGAGGAGAAAAAACCTGATTCTGAAGCAAGAGCTAGAACCAGAAGAAGAGATTCTAAATATGGTGTTGCTCATATCTTTTCCAGTTACAATGATACAATCGTTCACATCACCGACATCTCTGGCGCTGAAACCTTCAGTCGTAAAAGCGGAGGAATGTTCGTTAAAGCAGACAGAAATGAATCAAGCCCTTACGCAGCAATGAAAGCAGCTAACGCAGCAGCACAAGAAGCACAATCAAAAGGTGTGTATCAACTGTATGTGCGATATAGAGCTCCAGGAGGACATAAGAACAGGACTCCAGGACCAGGAACACAAGCAGCATTAAGAGCACTAAAGAGGTCAGGGATGAGAATACTAAGACTAGAAGATGTGACACCTCTCCCGCACGATGGCTGTAGGCGCAAAGGTGGCCGTAGAGGCCGTAGAATGTAAATATTCTGCACTTTTACCTTTTTTTATTTATTTTTTTATTTTGTATTATTTGGGTTTATATTCCGTTTTCTTGATATATAGTTGATACCAAATGAGTAACAGATTTTCTTGTGATAAATGTAAAAAGACTTTTACAAGAAAGGATTCATTGAATAGACACATTAACTCTGTACATAAATCAAAAACTGTTTATTTCTGCAATTTATGTGATTTTACAACTTCTAGAAAAGATAATCTTGGTCGTCATATCAGGCAAGTTCATGAAAAACAACGAATGTACAAGTGCAACTATTGTGAGGAATCTTTCCAACAACAATCTCATCTAAGCAGACATCTAAATTCGGTACATAACAAGTCAGCGAGTTTCGAATGTCATCAATGTGATGCATCTTTCAAAAGAAAAGATAGTCTTCAAAGACATATTAGAGGTGTTCATCAGAATATTAGACCCCATATCTGTGCAATCTGTGATGAATCTTTCAAACTACCTCATCATCTGAAAGATCATATGAGGTTAATACATTCTATAAAGGAAGAATGAAAGATGAGTACAAGTTTTGAATGCAATCAATGTGAGAAGAAATTTACTCGAAAGTCCAATCTTAAACGTCATCAAGATTCTGTTCATTCTACCGTAAAACCTTTTGAGTGCCCTCATTGTTCTTTTTCTACTAAACGTAAAGATATTCTTGATAGACATATCAAGGAAAAACATCTTGGCATTAAGTATTCTTGTGAGATTTGCAATGAATCATTTACTCAACTTGCTTCTCTCAGACGCCATGTTAATTCCGTTCATAATCAAGAAAAAACTTTCAAATGCTCTCTTTGTGATGATAAATTCCTTCGAAAAGATAATCTGGAACGTCACATTAAATCGGTTCATCAAAATCTTCGTCCTCACATTTGTAAGGAATGTGGAGATGCTTTCAAACTTCCTCAACACTTGAAAGAACATATTACCGCTATTCACACAGACCAACGGCAATATGTTTGTGAAGAATGTGGTTTTGCCTTCAAACTTCGCAGTCATCTTAATGACCATGTTCGAGTTGTTCATCAAAACCATCGACCCTATGCTTGTGAAGAATGTGATTCTGCATTTCCTCATGCTCGAGGACTGAAGTTACATATCATAGCCATGCATACTGATGAGAAACCTTTTGTTTGTGAGGATTGTGGTAGAGGTTTTGCTGATCCTAGTCATCTCTATAGACATAAAGAAGCTGAAGCTTGTTGGTTTACTAATACTACTGCTTACAAGTGGGAAGAGCTGTGTAAAGAGATAGCTGAGGTTTTGTTAGATGGTTTAGATTGGAAATGGAAACCTAAAATAGATACTCCTGAACTTGAAGAACAGTCTTGGATTCAACCTGAAATAGTTGTATACTACGAAAATAATACGAAAAGAATCATCGATGCTAAGAGATCTACTCAAGCGATATTCAAGGAGAAGGATTTGAAAGTGTATCCGAAAGTGGCGGAGAGGGTGGAGTTCTGGTGCCTGTATGGGAAAGCGGAAGGGATGTTTGAAGAGGAAGAAAGAATAATTGCTAAAGCAAGTCAAGAGATTATCTCTGGATTAAAGGAAAAGAAAACAGAAGAGAAACAAGAAATTGTGGATAATCTAGTCATGAAAATACAACTACTGAAGAAAGGGATTGAGTACGAAAAACAAACGCTTCTGTAGAGGCCGTAGACTGTAGTTTTACATTTTACACATTTTTTACTTTACTTGTTTTTATATTTTTTAAAGGGATAAACTTCAAAAGTGTATATGAGATAGTTGTATGGTTTGCATGAAAAAAAGGACTAATCCTTTCGTTAAATTATCTAGTAGTTTTCTTACTGTTGTTTTACTCTTGATGTTGATTGTACAATTAGCTTATTCAATTCCACCCTCTTATGCCTATATCTTTGATTTTGAGGATAATTTAGATGGATGGGTAATGGATAAAACAACCACAGGTTCCAATTTTACAATTGCTGAACATCCAGAAGGTTCTGTAGCAAAGATGGTTGGAAATACTTTCTGCACTTATGCTTTCAATACAAAAGATATAGCAATAGATCTGAGAAATGATTCATTCTTGAATATTCAGTGGATGTTCCCTAACAAAGAGGGAGCTTATGTAGGAATCAGAGTAAGAGGTACGGAAGACAAACACCTCTACATTTACTCATATTTCTCTGGTCATTTCATTAATACGACAGATCAAGGAGTTATAGAATATTATGGAGAAAGTATAGATGTATGGCATAATCATACCATCAACCTACATGATGCTTATTTGCAAATTTTCGGAAGTGTACCAGAAACCATATTATACGTACAACTAATAAATTATCCAATTGGTGGAGGAGATTACTCTATGGGACAAATAAGTTATTTTGATAATATAACCATAGGTAATGTAGATATCTACACTCCTTCAGAAACAAGCACGACCAATAATTCAATTTTCAGTTTTTTAGTGGTGGTACCTTTGATGGTGGTTGTGGTTTATTTTAAAAGATATAGAGGCCGTAGACTGTAGTTTTACATCTTAAATAATTGATTTTCTTAATTTGAATTAATTACTTTTAATTTCTTCAATTTTGATGATATTCAGACTTATATACCAATAAAACTAGCGTTTTACAATGAATCTCAAAATAGATTTAACTAAGGTAAATTACACTTTCCATTACAAACCTTTACTTATTGGGGGAAATGCTATGGAATATTATGGACTCCGCAAAGCAGGGGATGATGTAGACTTTGTTGTAGCACTGGAAGATGATGAAGGATTGAAAGAAGTATACCCAGAACCAGAGCATCAAGAAGATATATGGGGTGATCTTGGAGTCAAACTAAATGAATTAGAATTTTGGAAATGTATATGTTTATTCCACTATGAATTTCTAGCAGAAAAAGCAATAGAAAAAGAAGAATATCTGATTATATCTTTAGAAAAGCTCCTTTTCTTGAAAGCTCTAGCTATGAACAAAAGCAAATATCGCAAGGATTTAAAATTGATTGTTCAGAAGTTTTTGGATATTCAGTATGATGATGAAGAATGGAAAAAGAAATATCTGTAGAAAAGCAACAGAATCAATATTGAATTTCTCTAATCTTCTTCCTCATCTTCAGTTGTTTGAATAATTGTTTTGATTTTCAGTCGTCTAGTAAATGCCTCATCAATTGAGTTATCTTTCAAATTTGAAGCAAGAATTACCAATCCATCATGATCTTCAATTCTCTGAAGCAGAAAACTGGTATCAATATTTACATATCTATCATGAGCATCTGAGATTTCAGTTCTTTTTCCAAAAAGAGCATCTGCTTCATCAAAAAACAATACCCATCCTTTGTTCTCTGCTTGTGTAAATACTTTATTCAGATTCTTTTCAGTTTCACCAATGTATTTGTTTATAACAGCTGCTAAATCTATTCTGTAAAGAGGCAATCCTAATTTGGTGGCTAACCATGAAGCAGCCAAAGTATTCCCTGTACCAGAGAAGAGAACACGAATAGTGGAGAGAGATGATGATTTAAGATCTCGAATCAATGTGTCAAGTTGGGATTGAACTTTTAAAGATGGTTTTACTCTTCTTCTAAACAGTCTTTGATAAAGTGAAGGAATCTTTCTCATTAGTTTTCTTTGAATCATAAATCTACAAGAAGTAGATATCTTTTAAACCTAATTAAATATTGAAAATCACATATCTTGATTTATTTTTGAATAAGTCTTAAATAATCCCAAATCAGGTCTGTTTTGTTAGTGATAATAATGTATGAAATGACCTTTACTCCCAGAATAAGTGAAATTGATGTTAATGGAAAAGTAAAGATTACAGCTCTTTTAGATTATCTTCAGCACATTGCTTACAAACATGCTGATCAACTAGGTGTTGGCCATCATCAAATCTTTCATAAAAATCTAACTTGGTTGCTTTTACGATATACAGTTGACGTTGTTAGATATCCTCAATTTGATGAAGAGCTTAAAATAACAACTTGGGTAGCTGAATCTGGTAGCCCTAAATATACAATCAGAGATTTTGAAATAATGGATGAAGAAAATAATATCATTTGCAAAGCTACAACAAGTTGGTTGTTATTCAATTATCGAAAAAGACAACCCATTAACTTTATGGACTTTTGGCCTGATTTTAAAGCAGTAGAAAGAAGAGCTTTAGATTATGACTTTCCAGGTTTACAATTACCTAATAATATTGAAGCACGCAAATCACTGAAAGTAAGACTACAAGATTTGGATATTCAGCAACATGTGAATCATATTTCACACATACATTGGATACTAGAAGGAATGCCAGAAAAAATAGTTAAGAAATATAAACTGCAGAAACTAGAGATTAGTTACAAGGAACAAGGATTTTATGAGGATGATATAATCATTGAAACAGAGATTTTGAAAGAAGAGAAAGATAGTATCAAGGCAGCACACCAAATAACAAAGAATAAGAAGAAAATTGTATCTAAGGCTATAACCTGCTGGAAATTACGTGAAAAGAGATAGTTTTTCTTTCATCCCAAAGTTTTTTCTACAACTAATAGCTTAGCTTCTTAGGTATTTTCAATGTCTATAGAAAAAATAAAGGATAATGTTTATGCAGTTACTGATGGTAGTACCAGAGGAAATGTTGCAGCATACGTTTTACCAAATCAAGTGATTTTTGTTGATTCAGGTATGCATATTCCTATGATAAAGAGATTTAGAGAGCATATTGAACAAGAAACTGGAAAAAAAGCGTCGACGCTTTTTATAACCCATGCACATGGTGATCATGTTTTTGGAAATCAAGTTTTTGAAGACTGTGAGATTATCACTTCAGAGTTAACACATGAAGCAATGGTTGAATCTAAAGAGAAGAATTGGACACCAAAAGCTATAGAAGAATGGAAGAAGAACGCAGAGGATCCTGCAGGATTGGATGGACTAAAAATTGTTCTTGCTAACAAGACCTTTGCAGATGAGTATGAGTTAATAGATGGTGATGTAAAAGTAATTATCAAAAGAACAGGAGGACATACTGAAGGTTCTAGTTATGTCTATTGTCCAAATTACGGAACAATGTTTGCTGGTGATAATTTATTTAATCATAGCTTTCCATGGGGGGGAACACCAACCTCAAATCCCGTGAAATGGGCAAAAGCTATTCAGGAATATCTTGATCTTGAAGTAGAGCACTATATCCCTGGGCATGGTTCAACATCTGACAAAGAACCTCTGGAAAAATTCCTAGATTATCTTAATAAAGTAATTTCTCTAATGAATGACTTGATTGCTGAAGGAGAAACAGAAGAAGAAATTGTTAAACAAGCTGATAAAGTAGATTATTATCCACCTAGAGAAGGAAGGGAACAGTGGAAAGCACTATCTCTGAAGAAATGGTATGAAGTCTTAAGTGCTTAACATAATCTTTTTTCTCAAGATTATCAATGTTCGAAGTCTTTAAACATAATAACTATGACAGAACCCGGTCCTGTAAAACAATAAGTTATTACACTCATAGGGATGATTCCATAATAATTCACATCTGGAAATTGAACAGTAAGTTTTTGCTCAGCAAGTTTGGAACCTGTTTCTGCATTCCCTGAAACTATGTAGCAACCCAATTTGTCTAGATGTTTCATAGATTCATATGCTTGGACTACTATTGCTTCAACTGCTTCCTCATATGATTTTGCTTGATTAAAAGAGTTAATTGTTCCCTCTCGTGTTCCTTCTAGACAAGGATAGATGTTTAGAAGTGACCCCATTACAAATTTGATAAGCCCTATTCTACCACTTCTTTGAAGGTATTTTAAGCTTTCAAATGTAAAAGTCGTTTTTAATTCGGTATTCTTGAAATTATCCAGAAAGGAAGAAATGTCCTTTATGTTTTTATTTTCTTTAAGAAAAATTGCAGCTTTGATCACAATTATTCCTGCTCCAAATGATCCCTCTTTTGAGTCATATTGGTAAAACTGACATTTTCCTCCCTGTTTTTGATATTGCAAGATACTAGCTCGAACAGTATTAACAATTCCTGTTCCTCTAGATGTCATATTAACAATGAAAACATGTTCATATCCTCTAGTTTCTAGATTTTTGAAAAGATCCACAAAGTAGTCTACTGTTGGTTGAACAGGCTTAGGACTTTTCTTATCTGTATGAACTCTATTTAGAAAATCATTCTCTGTTATGCTACCTGGATATACTAAAACCTCTTTTGAATCTGGAAACTCAACAGGTACTTGAACTGTATAGATATTGTATTTTTCTAAAAGATATGAGGGAATATCTGCTGCTATATTAGCCAAAATAGCAATTTTAGTCATAAATTAGAATATGTGAAACTAAATAAAAATTTAATGGCAAAATAGTTTCTTCTATCATGTAAATGCGAATTATAATAAGTAGAAATTATTGATTAGAAAACTATTCCTTGGGATTGAATTTCTTCTTTTTTCAAATATTCAAATTAACAAAGCTTATTACTATTTGTATCCCCTTCTTGATATCATGAAATTTGGAATTTCCATCAAGAATGGAGGAAAATTCAGTGACATTCAGGAAGTGATAGATTTAGCTGTAGATGCTGAAGAAGCTGGGTGGGATGGATTTTTTCCATGGGATCACATTATTCATGTAGGTACTGGACAAGTAGAAATGTTTGATCCATGGATTGTTTTAGCTGGAGTTGCAGCAAGAACAAAGAAAATCAGACTTGGTCCAATGATAACACCTTTAGCAAGGAGAAGACCTTGGAAAGTAGCAAGAGAAACAGTTTCACTTGACAATCTTTCTAAAGGTAGGTTGATACTTGGAGTAGGACTTGGCTCAACTGTAAACAATGATTTTGAGCGATTTGGTGAAGAACGCAATGTGAAAATTCGTGCCGAAAAACTTGACGAATCTCTTGATATTCTACAAGGACTATGGAAAGGTGAACCTTTTGCTTTCAAGGGAAAACACTATTCTATTGCAGAGAATACAACTTTCAAACCAAAACCATATGGAGACAAAACAAAAATTCCTATCTGGGTTGGAGGGGGAAGTTGGTCTTGGACTACTAAACCCTTTCAAAGAGCTGCTAGATATGACGGAGTTTTTCCGGAATTTAAAGATAAAAATGGTGAAGTCGTAGCAAAGTATTATGAAAAGCTAAGCTCCTTTATCAAGAAGCACAGAGGTCATACAAAGAACTTTGATTTCATAAACCTTGGAAAATTACCAAAAAGAGAATCAAACGTTAAAGAATATTTCAAACCAATTATTGAGTCCGGTGTATTAAATTGGTGGGTTGAAAGAGTCTACCAATGGAAAGGAGATATTAAAGAAATAAGAGAAAAGATAAAAGAAGGACCTCCAACCATAATAAACTAGATGAATTGTTTTTGAAGTAGATTTATATTTCCAATTCGCATACACAAGTTATGAGTTATGCAGGCATTACTTTTCTATTATTTGTAGCTTACATTCCACTTATCTGGATAATTTTTCGAATAAAACAAAGAAATAAAGTTTTAGGCTATCTTGCGGGATTAATGTTCTTATTACTGCTATTAGGAGTGTGGATAGTTGGTTTCCTTAATCGCACAATAATGGTAGGAGCTTTAGAACATCTGATCGTTGTAGGTTCTGTTACAACTCTTCTTGCTGTAATTTTTGAACTAGCGATTAGTAAGGTAAATCTTATCGTTCGATTTCAAAGAAGAAGGAAATCTCTTATTTCTGTAGTTGTTTTGATTCTTCTTATTATAGTAGGTGGAAATGCACTGTTGGGAATACGCAAATCTATGTTGAGTGCTAAGTATTTTGAAAATACTGTTACTTATGACTCTTCTAATTTGCCTTTCATTGTTTTAGATGAAGAAAATGAAATAGACAATAATATCAGACTAGTTACTAAGGAATTTGCAATAAGTAAAGCTGAACAAAACAAAGCAGCGTTTGGCTCTAATGCAGTATTAACTCAAGCTAACGTAATCTATGTTAATGATTCAATATATTGGTGCATGATTTATGCTCCAAGGAAATCAGCACAAATCTGGAAATCAGGGCAATTCAATCTTGCTTGGGGATTAGTTTTAGTAGAGGTCAACAATCCGAATGCTGAACCAGTAATTATTGATTTTGCACAAGGTGATTTCAACTACGCTGAGGGTTTATGGTATAATCATAATATCAATTTGAAAAACTATAGACGCAATCAAAATGCTAAATATTGGCGATCTTATCCTACATGGACAGGAACAGATTGGGTTTATGTTGTAACTAGGTCAACCAGAAATGTATATGGTGCATGGTTATCAGATGGTATAGATGTGTTAGACATAAAGACAGGGGAACTACTGACTCATTACACAGCTGATGAGCTTGATACAACTCCAGATTATCTTTTGCAAGTATTTTCAGAGGACTTGATTGAATTAGAATGGATCATTAAATGGGGAAACAGACGAGATACAACAGCTGAAGGAAACATACGTTTGCTACCTGGATTTCCTCACTACAGTTCAGACAGGCTTGGGTTCTATGGTGAAGGAGTTGAAGATATTAGATATGTCAAATATAAGAATTCAACTCTCGCATTCTTTGCAACACATCCAAGAGATTCTTTAGAAACTCTTGCTGGAATTGGAATTCTAAGAAAAAATGGAACAACTTTTTACAACTTAAGAGAAAGTGGATATATTTCTGCAATTACTGCTTCTACTTTGGCTGAAGGTCAACTTACTGCCCCCAATGAAGGAAACTATATTGTTCAAATGCCAGTACCTTATACTCTGAACACCTCAATTGGTTATCGTCTTGCTTGGTTTATACCTATTTATTGGCGAAGTGGAAGCATACAACGACTGTCCCATGTTTGTGTAATTGATGCTTTAGATTCTAGTTACATATCAATAGCTGAAGCTGAAGGTCTTGCAGGTTCTGAAGTAGTAAGAGAAGCACGATTGCAATTCAAATCCTTCTTTGCTTCTGAAATTCCACAGCAAGATTATATCATAGCTGAAATAGACAATATAGGTTCTTATGTAGATAATGGAAATAGTATTTTTATATTCCAATTGAATAATTCTCAAATAATTAGGTGTTCTCAAGATTACCTAAATGCCACTCACTGGAACCAAGTTGTCTTAGCTGATATAGGAGACATAATACAATTTACTTATACTGAAGATGATGAAGAGATTCTATGGGCAACAGAATTTTTCATTATAGGTTAAGTATAATTTCTTTTCTTCTTTTTCTATTTTTTACGAAATTCTATGAATTAGATAGTGATTAAATTATTATACAATAAAATAAAATATCTAATAATGAATGATAGTAACCAGAAATATGATTTAGTAGGTTTAGGTTCGTGCACTATGGATATGATTTTTTCTGTGGATGATGTTCTCAGAATGGAATTGGTGGATAAGAACCAATCTCAAAAGAAGTATATGGCAATAGAGCATTCATCCAAATTAAATGTAAGAAATGTTAAATTCTTCCCAGGTGGATCTGCAGCAAATGTTGCCAGTAATTTGTCTCAACTGGGTTTTAGAACTGCGTTTATTGGAGGTGTTGGAGATGATATGAATGGTAATGTTTGTTTAGATGACATGAGAAGTAAGGGCGTAGATGTTTCTGGTGTTGAAGTATTTAAAAATGAAACAACGGCTATTTCAGTCATTTTACTAACCCCTTGGGGAAAAGATAGCTCGATTTTAGCGTATAAAGGTGCAAACAATCTATTCAGAAAAGAGCATCTATCAGAAGACAAACTACTTACAACTAAATGTTTTCTGTGGACCTCTTTAACATCAGATGATGGAATAAATGCAATTGAAAGATGTATAGAACTTGCGAAATCGAAGAATAACTTGATTGCAGGTGCTCCATCAATTTCCATAATTAAAAATCGTCCAAAGGAAACCATTTCTCTTCTAAATAAAAGCGATATTGTTAGTATGAATGAAGAGGAATTGAACGCATTAACTAATGAAACAGACCCAATTAAAGGAATGAGAGCTTTATTTGATTGGGGTGCTAAAATAGTTAATATAACCTTTGGAAAAAATGGACAATGGTTAAGTGATGGAGTTAAAATTGTAAAAACAATCCCACCCAAGGTTTTTCTGCAAGATACAACTGGTGCTGGAGATGCTACAATGAGTGGAATACTATATGGTATTTTAAAGAAAAAGAGCTTAGAAGATACTGCTAAAATTGCTGCAGCTCTGAGTGCAATGGAAATTGAAGTCGAGGGTGTCAGAGTTGGAACCCCATTGGAGTTTACAGAACTTGAGAATTTTATCAATGAACATGAAATTCGTCAACAAATCGAAGATTTCTAGAAAATAGTATTATTGAGTTTTTACTATTTTTAGTTTCAACACAGCCCCCAAAGTGTTTTTTAAGCTGTTAATATTTATTCATTTAGAATGACAAAATCATTAGATGAGATTCTTAGTTCAGTAGCAAGTGTTTGTGATAGGGAAACAAAGCAATCAAAGGATTTTGGGATTGAATTCGGAACATATTCTCCACATAAACTTAAAGCTACCAATGTTAAATGCATAGTTGTTTCCCCTTTGATGAACCTAAAACTAGTTCATTTTATGAATGAGAACAAAGCAAATGTAGCTGTTAATCTACTACCTTTATCAATTTCAGAAAATGAATTTCCATTATCAGAAGTAGATTTTGAATTACTACGTTCGTTAATCGTGAACAACATTAAAACAATAAGACTACCTTTTGAATGGTTATATTCAATCAAGGGAAGTTCTCCTTACTTTCTTCAAACTCTAGGGTTCAATACAATAGAGAATTCAAGTTGTATAACAAAATCTGATAAAAAATTGATTGTTTGGAATATACCTGAAATGAATTTTCAAGATTTCCTTTCATCTTTAGGACATCTAAATAAAAAATGGATCACTCATACCTTTGGACAACCAGAGGATAAATTGTCATTTGTATTAGAAAACGAGAAATTTTCGATATCTGAAATTCGTGATTTGAAAGAATCTGGAGTCAATACTATAGTAAGTTTCAATTTAGATTCAAGTTCTATACCGATATATCAAAAGAACAGAATGAATCTTCTGTTCATTCCATTTGTAGATTATTGTAATATAGCTTTACGAAAACTTGCTCAAGTTCTTCAACTTGAAACCAATGAAAAGGTTCTCTTTCATCCTTTTGAGTCAAAAGAATGGATGGGTTACCAAGATTTACAAAAGCGCTGATAGATTTAAGTAGTATAATCAACCATTACAAATTAGGGGGAGAACATGAGTAACCTAGTTCCGTTAATTCTAACCTCACTTACGCAAGTAGATGAAGGTCGTTCAATAAGATCTGTTCTCCGATTTCATGTTCAGGAGAACGATTTAACAGATTCTGAAGAATCTTTACTTTACTATCATGTTTTTGAGATATACAGAAGACTAAATCTGATAGATCATTACATTAAAACAAGTTCTTCCTCGTTTTCCTTGAAGAAAATTAACTTCAGGATGAGAGCTCTTTTGAGATTTGCTACTCAATTACTTAAAATTGAAGAAAAACCAATCTCTGAAGTAGTTGAATTATTACAACCACAATATAGGGGCATAGCAGATTTAGGACTAGAACCTATACTTCATTCTATAAAAGATTTAACTAAGGATATAATTTATGAGAATAAACATGATTTTGCTTCAAAAGCAGCTCTGGACTTTTTTACTCCTACATGGGTTATAAGAAAATTTATTGACCAATGGGGTGAAGATTTTACAAAAGAATTGCTTTCAACATTTCTTGAAACTATTCCAACGTATGTAAGGGTTAATGAGCTAAAATCAGATGTTGAAGAAGTTAAAACAGGATTCAAGCAACAAGAAATTTCTTTTACAGAAGATACTGATATACCGAATTTGCTTAGAATCGAAAGCACCTCGATTCCAATCCCTCGTACAGAGGAGTTCCAAAGAGGTAAAATTGTGATTCAACAGAAAGCTTCTGCTTTAGCTTCTCTTGTTCTTGATTCAAAACCCGACGATTTAATACTTGACATGTGTGCTTCTCCAGGAAGTAAAACTTCACATATAGCAGCTTTGTTACATAACAAATCAATGATTACAGCAGTGGATATTAATCCTGAGCGTGTTAAAATTCTAGAGGAAAGAATGAAATTGCTTGGTGTGCAAAATATAAAAATTGTACAATATGATTCTAAGAAATTTAACCAATACACTGATAAAAAATTTGATAGAATATTGGTTGATCCTCCTTGTTCTAGCTCTGGAACATATTCTTCCCGTCCAGAAAATAAGTGGAAATTGAATAAAAGGGATTTACGGTGGTATGTGGATCTACAAACAGATCTATTAGAAGAAGCTTCAAGATTAATTACTCCAAATGGAGTTATCGTATACTCGACTTGTTCGCTATTTCACGATGAGAATCAACATATTATAACATCTTTTCTTGAGGAGAATGATAACTTTAGTTTAGAAAAACCACTCCCTATTATTGGAAAAATTATGAACACACCTTTTGGGGAAGTACAAGAACTATTTCCTCATTTACATCAAACAGAAGGATTCTTTATTGCAAAAATTAGAAAAAAGAAGTAGTTTAAGATTAATTATTTTTTTAGTATATTATTTCTAAGAGATAATCTATTTTATCTATCAATTCACTTCTCAGTTTGCTTCGTAGCGGTTTCTCAACATTTCTCAATAATTCGATATCTGAGCTAGACAAAATTTTAGATACTAGCATTTTGATTGTTTTATCAGAATCATATGAACCTAAAACCTGTTTCACTTGACTAATTTTTTGTTCTGTTTTGATTTCATGTGTTGTATGTTTTGTCAAATGACTAACAGGTATCGTTTTTTCACCATAAACAAATGCTTTGCCACCTAAATCTGGTTTTGGTGAAATTGAGGTCTCTGTATAAGCAATTTCTTCTAATTTGTTTATTAAATCTGGCAAAATTCTATCTCTTTCTTCTTGTTCAATGTTTATGATTTGATATTTCGAACCTTTTCTTATTTTGAGATTTGTAGCTGCTCTTCCTGCCCAATAGGCTAATGAGGAAGGAATTCCATCTTTTCTATAGATATAGATCATTTTTTCTACTCTATCTACAATCAGATATGCTCCATTATCTTCATAAAAACTCTCTCTTTTTGCAGGTACTTCAGTATAACTGCCATCCCTCCTTACTGAAAAAACACGAAGTCCCATGGTAATACCCCAGTGTCAACACTATGTATGTTCACACATAAAAACGTTTTTTCTACTAGTTACTTATAGACAGTCGGGTCATCAATGTTTGCTTGTACAAAAGATCTTCTTCTTCTTTGACATGATTCACAGGTACCACAATGAACTGGTTTTCCCTCTTTTGTCCATTCAACTACTTGATAGCATGATGATGAAAAGCCTATTTCTGCCTTATTTTCACACAGAAAAATAGCAATTCCTTTTTTATCTGAATCATGAAAAGGAGCTTGAACTTTAATTTGATTTAAACATCCTAATTCTATTGCATTATTCATCCTATTAACGAAATCTAATGTATTATCAGGAAAAGTAGTCCCTTCTTCTTGATTTGCACCGAAGATAATATCTGTTGGTACTTCTGAACTATCAGCCAAAGAAGCTGCTATTGATAAAAAGAGAATGTTTCTTCCAGGCACCCATACTTCCTTAGCAGTTAATTGAGTTAGTTCTTCTTCATCTAATTGTTCAAAAGACTCAATTTTAGGTAATTTCTTCTCCACTTGTGTGAGACTAGAACCAGCTTGTTGAGAAAACTCTTCAAGAAAGGGTAAGTGGATGATTTTGCTTTTTATAGAAAGTAGAGAAGAAAAAGTTTTGCTAATCTTATTGATAGTTTGATCCTCTTTGCTCCCATAGAGAAAACTTAGTAACAGTATTTCGTCATATTTCTGCAATGCCCAGTATAGACATGCGGTTGAATCCAATCCACCAGAAAACAAAACTATTGCTTTTTTCATGTTTCTCTTACTCATTTCACCTTTATTTTCGTATTATTCATGTATTATTTTCTATAAACTATCTTACTCTGTATATGATACAACACTTGTAGGTGTTTCTGCCATTGTAACAGTTACTTTGAACTGAGGATATTGTTCTTTTATTAAATTGTGAAAATATTTTGCTAGTAATTCAACAGTAGTAGCTTCTAAAGGCATCAAAATCACATCGTCTTTTGGGAATCGATAGAATTTTCCCTCACATGTTTCAATAGTAATTTGATCATCGATGATGGAAATATTCAGATCCTTATTATATTCAGGAATAAGAATTCTATGATCATATTGTTTTATTATTTTTCCAACAGCTGTTTTGAAGATACCGAAATCTATTAACATACTATTTTCATCAACTTCTCCTTCTACTTCAACCTCAATATTATAATTATGACCGTGAATACGGGCACATTTGTCATGTCTAGTTAACATGTGCGCTGAAGCTAGAGTCAGTTTATCACCAGAGATTTTTAATTTCATTTTTTTCACCTATATTGTTCTAGTTTTTGCAACATCCTCTTTGATTCTTGATATTTCATAAACATAATTTTCTGCAATATTAATCGCTAAAGATTGTGTTTCTTCTTTTGTAATTCCAAGGTCTGCTAATCCAATAGCTTGAACATGTTCAGGTACTCCTGTACTTAGAACATTTAATCCAAAATGGATTTTACTGCTAGATATTCCGACTGTAGCAATCCCAACATTCAATTTCTTGCCACCAATAAAAATATCTGTACTTTTTCTTTCTGTTTCTATCTCTCTTTCTTTCAAGATATCAATGATTGTTTGAGCTAATATTCTTAATCTATAATATTCTATTTCCATATTTGGTGGTTGTATATCAAACTCTTCAATTATGAAGTGTAAGCTATCATCAGAACTAATTAAGATATCGCTTAAATGTGATTCTCTAATGATATCCTTAATATCCACCATTTCTTTTGGAGATAATTTCATCCCACCTCTGAAAATTAAAATACTATCACCAATTACACCATATCTATCTGCAACATAGTGGCTAGATATTTGTGATCCATCATATATTATTTCATTAGAAAAATCTTCTAATATTATGGTGTAAGGCGGTTTACTTATCTTCTTCATCTTTTTTTAATCCATTAAGTTGTTTTAGCAATTCCTTCAAAGAGGTTCTAACTTCTGCAACTGCGTTATGCTGATGTATGCTTTCATAATTAATTTGTTTTACACAAATCATAGTTTCTGGATGTTGATTTGCATATTTTTTGGCAACTTTCTGTAAAATAGTTCGTACAACATCTTCTACAAAAGCAGGGTGCTGATGTGCATAGAGCACCACAGCCTGTTCATCTTTTCGTTTTAGTACTTCATGAGTTGGTGAGCTCATCGAGTTCTCAAGAATCTCAATAATGTCTTCTAATTCTATTCTCTCTGCATTTCTTGGTTGCTCTAGAACTAAAATCGACTTTGACCTTTGATTATGAGAAGCCAATGGAATATTTTCAAGAACAAAATCTATTTGTTCTTCTGTAAATCCTTCTTCTGTAAGTTTTTCTTTTGAAAAATCCTTTGATAATTCTTGAGAACAAGGACAGACAGTAGTACCTTCAACTTCTGCTCCTATTATTTTGGTTACTGTAACATTCTCTCCGTTTTTCTGAGCAAGAGCTCCAGCTCGTAATTTATGAACACTGGATTTTTTCCTATTTACTGCTTCAGAAAATGTTTCCAACTCATAATCCGCAGTTAATTTAACTTCAGCATTAGTAGCTCCAGGTTGGATAGAAAGCACTTTTTCAGCAATTTTGGCACATAATTCTTCACTATCAGAAATTACTTCTCCAGTAAGTTTTGATATTGCTTCATTGATTGCTTCAAGATTCCGAGACATGTGAATTCCCCGTTTTGAAGGCAATAAATCTACATATACATCGATTCTTGCTGATAATTCATTATATTCTCCAAAACGTTTTCGACGGATTATTTTTGGAATATCACTGATACCAACTCTTCTGATACCTATCTGAATTTTTGATTCATCCGCTTGAACATCTGATAGTTTTCTACTATTTAGATTCATTTTTTTCCCTACAAGATTTCTATGGCTTTGTGCATTTGTATTGATATGCCTATTCTATTTGGTGGTAGATACTTCCCCGCAATTTGAGAAAACTCATCTATTTGTTTCCATGTTGGTTGTTCAACTTTTGATTTTGAAGTTGGTGTAACAAATTGAATAACAATGGGAAGTCTTATTGAACCACACATTTTTGCTATAAATTCAAAATCCTCTTTTTTTGAGGCTTTGGTTATAACCGTTTTTGCAAATACTTTGGATCCAGCATCTTTCAAGATTCTGCCCATTTCTACTTCTTGAACTACAAGTTTTTTCCATTCCGATGCAGCATCTGCTGTTTTATCTTTAATATCTACGCAAGCATAATCGATTTTTTCGGATATTTCTTCTAGAAATTGGAAATTATCCGTGTATGCTGTTTCGAGATATGTTTTGTATCCAGCTTCCTTGAGAGAAGTAATAATATCAGATACAAATGATTCTTGATACAAGGGTTCTCCTCCTGTCAAACTTACAGAATGTAGATCTTTTGTTGAAAGTCTTTTAACTATATCCAATACATCTTTTGAAGTCAAAGGGTTAGCCATTTCTTCAAATGATTGAGTACCTGCTTTTGTTTCAATGTAACATTTTTTTGGAGTTGTGTTCCATGATTTAGGTGAATCACACCAAATACAACCTTTTGTTCCATGGACCCCCAAAGCTAGAGGACAACCTGAGAATCTAATAAAAATTTGTCTTAATCCATAGCAGCTTCCTTCAACTGAAGCTCCTTCACCTTGGAAACTTGAGAAAATTTCTTGTATGTAACCCTGTGACATCGATTTATAATTTTCTTATCTCTAAATAAAAATTCCTTATGATGATAGCTTTATACTGAATAAAAAGTAAACTTTTACAAGCTATATTTACCAATTTGGTCAAAAGTGGCATACTTTTCTACATATTCTCGAACTTTTCTAGCATACTCTTTAGGATCTCTTTTCATCAGATTTGCCGCTGTTGAATTTAAGGGATCATCAGGATTTGGATTGCTTAAAATAAAACGAATTGATTCAATAACATCAACTAAATTGTTAGCTGGAGTCCAATCTGCACCTAAAACTCCAACACATATTCTTGTATCAAATACGTTTGCATGAAAAACTTTTGTAAGCATCTTTACCTTTGGTGGTTTGAAAGGATATTCCCTAGGAATTTCTACTTCAAGAACAAAAACACCATTCTCGTATAATCCCGCTCCAAAGATAAACCCTCTCCACTGAAGCGTATTTCCGTCAACAGGTTTGAAAGTTGGCAGTTCTTTCTTTAATTCATTAGCTTCAATTGCTATTCTTGGCCAAAATTCTTCTTCTGCTAACATTAACTCATATCCACTCGTTTTTAGAGGACAGCTGTAATTAGAATCCACCTGAACCTTTGTTCTGCATTTCCAATAATATCATAAGTATTGCAGCAATTAACCCTTTTTGATCTCCTGCAATTTTCTCAAACTCTTTTCTTTCTAGCATCATTGCTACAGAACGCCATCTAACCAGTAATTCCACGATGTCTCTTTCGCTCATTAGCCTTCATTTATGAAAAGTTTGCTAGATATATTAAGATTACGTCTCTCCTATACGAAATTTGATTCAACAACTAAATTGAAGTGATTTTTTGAATACGCCTAAGCCACAAATTTTTTTAATTTTAATATTGAATCATACTTGTGAATATTTATGAGCAATCCTGAGGAAATGTTAGTTCAACTAATCAATTCGATCAATAAACTATCAACACTTGTTCAAAACGTAAACGATGCAATTTCTAAACTATCAACTCAAATTACACAGCTTGAAACAAAGATGACCGGCTTTTCTAATGTTGAAACTCAAGTTTCTGAAGTAGGTCTTAAACTTGGTGAAATTCCTGGAATTAAAGACATGATAGCAAATCTCAACACAAAAATAGATGGGTTGGGATCTGTAGCTGTTCAACCTCCTGCGAAAGCAAAACCCAAAAAACAATCTGCACCTCCGGCTGAAGTAGTTGCTGAACCACCTCCTGCAGAATACTCTTCTCCCGCTTTAGCTGAAGAAGATGAAGGTGATGGAGTCTCTGCTGCAGCAGATGCAGCATTTGATGCTGTTTCTAAGAAATTCAAGCACATAACCCAAATGATTAATCCAACTAGTAGCTGTGGTAACATAGGAAAGATGTTGGAAGAACTAAGGGACGAAGTTGAAACCCAAGTAGGAATGTCCCCCATGTTATACGAACTTAATTCGTGGGTTCAAAGAGTTTCAAAAATGCCTGAAGGTGACATACTACTACCAGAAGTTCATTCTGAACTAATAGGCAAATTAGATGACTGGTTAACAAGAGTAACCAAAGCAATTCACTTAAAATATCAAGATGGATAGGTTTGTTTTTAAAGTAATACCCCCGTTCATATTGATATAATACTTATTTTTTAACCTTATAATCTCAACTAGTACATGTTATGATGAATTTAAGTGATATTAAGGGTATCATAGAGATAAATGGAGAATCTTATGATCCGAAAGAGGTTCTTAAGGCTCTCCTTGAACAAGGCTTGAAAATTCACCCCTTAAATGGATCTTTGTTAATTGGACGAACCTTTATAGATCCTTCCCCAAATCTTGAATTTAAGAGCATTTCATGTCCAATATCTGATCACTGTAAAATATTCGATCAACTTAACATGTCAAAGGAAGAGTTGGTAGATTCTTCATTATCATCATATAGTATTGATTTAGATTCACATTCAGTGCTTAATCAATCTGCTCCAAACAAGTTTTATTCAGATCCTGTTCAAATGAATTTCAACGATATGGATATCCAAAGTCTATTCGCAGAATCTTCAATAAGAGATACACAAACAAAGTATGATAACCATCAAAGAAGTTCACTTAGAGAGACTAGTTTGTTAGATGATTTAGAACCAGAACCCACTGAAATGATGGGAGTTTCTCATTTAACAAAATATGGAAATTCAAATCAAATTAACGCTTCTCACATTCCACGAGAATATAAAAGTAAATGTCCTTATTGTAAATCTGTTGTTAATATGAATTGGAAGTTTTGTGGAACTTGTGGTACTCATATTCAATAATGAAAAAAATGAGGTGGATTAATCTCCTTCTACATCTACACAGCCTTCTGGTGTTATAGCAAACACGGCTTCTGATTCTGGTAAATATGGTGAATCGTAAATTCGGATAATTCGCTTTTCACCTTTAGATTTCCTCAAATAGAATCTAGTTGTAGCCCAGTGACCAAGAATATTTCCTCCAATAGCTTGAGTTGGGTCACCAAAGAAAGCTGCTGGGTTTGATTGAACTTGATTTGTTATTGCAACAGCTACATTATATGTATCTGCTAATCTTCCGAGTATTCCTAGATGATAATTAATCGTTTGTTGTCTTTCAGCAAGAGTGCCCCTTCCAGCATATTCTGCTCTAAAGTGTGCTGTAGCTGAGTCAAGAGCAACAAAACCATATTCATCCTTGTGATTGTAAAACAATTCAAGCAGTCTTTCTGCTAGAGTCATTTGGTGATCAGAATTATATGCCCTAGCATAAGTTATATCTCTAAGAACGTCCTCAAAATTCTTTTCCCAGCCTAAATCCTTCTGTAGTTTTCCATGAATAGCTTTAATTCTACTAGGAGAAAATGTTCCTTCAGTATCAATAAAAACAGCTTTTTTACCAACTCCTCCTAATTCAGGTGGTAATTGGACAGTTACACAAAGCTGGTGGCATAATTGAGACTTTCCAGATCGGAAAGGTCCAAAGAGCTCTAATGTTTCTCCAAGCCTCACTCCTGCAACATTTAGCTCTTCTATTGTGGTTAGTGCATCTAATGCCTTAATCCCGTAAGAAAAAGCTGGAGATTCCATCTGCTTTTCCATTATATCAAAAGCATTTATGAACTCCATTCCTCCGCGAATTTCACTAAGCGATTCTTTATATTTTTTTGCAGCACTTGAAGTAATCCCATACTTCTCTTCTAACTCTCTAATAGGAGTTGTTTCAAGAAGATAAACATTTAATCCCTTTTCTCTTAACATATCAGCTGTTGCTTTCCCAACCCCAGGTAAATCCTCCAGACCAATTTCTTCTTTGAAGAATTTGTATTTTGGAACTGTGGAGACTATTTCAGCTCTAACCTTTTTTGCTATTGCTCTTTGAATACCCATTGTTTGTAATTCAATGAGTCTTGTAGTCATCAAGCCTTCAATAGATGTAATTTCATTTTCTGTCAAAATATCCAGGGTTTTTTTACCTAAACCTGGAACATCTTTAAGCTTAAGATTTTCTTTTGCTTCTTTCTTTTTTGAGCTCTTCTGTTCTTCTTCTGTTATTTCGATGAGATGTTCCTCATACTGTTCTTCAATTTCCTTTGGATCAGGTATAGTGGTTTCTTCCTGTGTTTCTTTACTCATATTATGCACCACTGCTATTACTCCGAAGAGGTTAGAGTATTTAAAGATAATACTTATTTTACACTTATTATTCTTTAAATTTAACTTCTTCTAAGGGAGACGGTGTTTTGAAAGTAATGAAATGCTGAAATAAAGCAATCTTTAGAGAAAGAATCATGTTTAGAAATCAATTCCCTTCCTTGCTTCAATTCCTTTAGTATATGGATGTTTGATTTCTCCAACTTCTACTATTGTATCAGCTTTTAATTTAATTTCTTCTGGAAACTTTCTTCCAGTTAGAAAGATATCTTCTGTTACATAATGAAAAATTCTTTCTAACTGTTCCCATGAAAGCAATTCAAAATATAGTGCAATTCCAGCTTCATCTAGAAGAAGCACATCAACGTTAGTACTCTTCAATGTTTCTTCTAGAAAGTCGATACTATTACTCATTAAAATTGAATACTCTTCTTTTTGTGTTTCAGAGTGAAAGAACTCTTCTTTTCCAAATGTAACCCATCTTATGCCTTCCTTATCTTCAAAAAAAACACATTCTCCACAGTTTACTCCAGTTTTCAGAAATTGTACAACTAATATAGATTTACCTTCTCTTTGCTTTCGAAAAATTGTCCCCATACTTAAAGTAGTCTTCCCTTTTCCTTCTCCCGTAATTAAGGTGAATCTAACCATTATCTGAAGAATTAGATTAATCGTTTTTAAAGCTTGACTAAAGGTTTTGGCACTAGTCTATGGGATAGAATTTTTTTTCATTCAATTATTTGTTTCCACACCTGTAGCTGCTTCCTCTTCTTTCACTTTTGCTTGTCTATTTTGTTCATCCTTAAGATGTTTTAGTCCCTTGTCTTCCATTATTCCTGTACCACTACAAACTGGACAAACATCTTTTCTTGCTTGTTTTTTTGGTCCTACATCAACATAACCTGTTCCATAACAATATGGACAATTTTTACCTATTACTTTGGCTCCTGATCTTGCATAGATATATGATAATATTAAGAAAATAACACCTAATCCTGCAGTAATGAAACCAGCTATTTCTAATCCTCTGGCATCAATTCCACTCTCCTCATAGAGAGCAACTCCCTTGTCATACATGTATAGACCTACAATTAAAAGAATGCCACCGAACAGAAAGATAGAATATTGCATGACATAGATTCTGATATTTGATAATCTTCTTTTACCTTTAATCATTGTTTGTGTAATTATTCAAACGCTGAAAAGTATTGTGTTTAGAATAGAAATTGACAAAGATAGAATTTTTGGGAGAATCTGATGGTTCTTATCTTCCAGCATTCCTTACAGAATGGTTCTTTATTGCATTCCCAAGAAGTGTCTTAACTAATTCTCCAACACCTTCTCCATTTAATGCAGAAGTTTCAAGATATCTACAACCTAGTTTTCGAGAAATTCTCTCAGCATCTTCTCTTAAAACCTCTCTTTGAGTATCTGTCTTATTACCTACTATTGTAATATCTAGATCAAGGTTTTGTTGTCTAAGTTCTCTTATCCAGTTTGCGCATTCTTTGAATGATTCCTTTCTAGATACATCGAAAATAATTGCTGCTGCATTTGTTCCAGGATAAAGAAGGTTCCTTACAACACCAAATCTTTGTTGTCCTGCCATATCGTAAAACAGAGCAACTGCCTTTCCTTTTCGTGTTTTAAAGGAGTAAGAATGGAACTCTGCTCCAACTGTTGGCCTATATTTCTCTAGAAAAGTATTTTCAGTTATTCTTTTACAAATAGTTGTTTTTCCCGATCTTCCAGGACCACATATAGCTAACTTGTAAATATCATAATCTCTAAACTTAACTTCCACTTTAGACCCCATCAGTTAGCACCAAGGTAAACCTCTGAAATTTCAATAAAAGACGATGTAATACCAAGCAGTTACTGGAAACTATATGTCAGAACAAATAGCATCTTCACATATTTCTTGCTGAATTCTTAAATAATGAAACTGAATAAGTTCATGTATGGATTTTAAGTTCAATAAAGTAGCAGTTATTGGATCTGGAACAATGGGGAGTGGAATAGCGTTGGTCTTAGCCAAGGCAGGAATCAAAGTTACTCTAAATGATCTTAAGGATGAGTATTTAGAAAAAGGAATGGAACAAATCGACAAATTTCTCAATGGTAGTATAAAGAGAGAGAAGATGACTGAAGATGAAGCTCATCAAATCAAAGACAGAATTTCCCTTAATACTGATTTAATCGATAGTACAAAAGACACTCAACTAGTAATTGAAGCAATTATTGAAGAATTTGAGGCAAAAAAAAGATTATTTATTAAACTTGATGAAATCTGTCAGAAGGATGTAATTTTCGCAACTAACACCTCTGCAATAAGCATTAGTGACTTAGCAAATGCAACTAAAAGACAAGATTTGTTCATAGGACTTCACTTCTTTAATCCACCTATGTTAATGAAATTAGTAGAAGTAATTAAAGGAGAAAAAACCAATGATGAAACAATTGGAAGGATAAATGATTTCTGCGAAAAACTAGATAAAACTCCAGTTATTTCGAATGAAACTCCAGGATTTATCGTTAATAGATTGTTGTGGGTTTTCCTAAATGAATCCTATAAACTTATCGAATCTCAAGTAGCAAAAAAAGAAGACATAGATACAGCTGTAAAACTTGGGCTTAATCATCCGATGGGACCTTTTGAGCTTTCAGATTATATTGGTCTTGATATTATGTTAGAGATTGGAGAATATATAACAAATCAAGATGGAGATCAATACAAACCAAGTTCACTACTAAAGAATTTGGTTAAACAAGGAAAACTGGGAAGAAAATCTGGAGAGGGATTTTATCAGTATTCAAAATAAAATTGAAAGAGTAGGAAAGAGAAGTTGTTTGTTATCTCCTCTTGAAATATAGTAAGAATGCGGATAAACCTGCAGTTACTGCTGGTACTAAAGCAAAAATAACCCATGCCCAAGCTGTTGATATTGGATTTCCTGTATCCCATTGTGGTAAATCTGGATCTCGCACTTCTTCTGCTGGTATGAATTCAACCAAGATATTATTTTGACCATTTATTTCTTGAAGATCTTCCCAATTGTCATAATATGTCATTTCTACAAAGGGAATTGTTTTTCTTGTACTTGTATCAGAGGTCAAATTATAGTAGAAGATCATACTCTTTCCTGGTTCCAGCATTGTTACATTATATTCTAAGTATTCAGTTGTCATAAATCCATATGTGATGTTTACTGGTGAGTACCCAAATTCAGAAGGAGATTGAATGGTTGTATTGAGTGTTACATTGCCATTAGTAATTTGACCTAGTAAACTTGAATTGAATACAAAAGGAGCATCATTTGTTAAATTTAATGACACTGTGATATTTGTAATTGTATAGTTAAAGAAATTCTTAACAAAAATTCCAACTTTAAGGTTAGTGTCTACTACTATAGTATCTTCCATAATTACTTGATCAATTACCAATGTTTGTCCTGGGACATAACTATTAGCAAATTGAACATAGAACAATAAGGATGTTAGAGTTGCTATCAAGAGAATTTTACTTTTCATTTTCATTGATTTGTCTCCTTCAGAGCATAAAAAGTAGGAATGTTTTTAACTTTAACTCTTCGTGTCAGTAAACTTCAAGCCTACATTAAGTTTAAAGTACTCTGATAGGCTCTAACTATGTCGATATTTTCTATTACTGAGGATTTAGCTACTATTTCTGGAAGCTGAAGATTAATCCAATTCATTGAATCTTCCATCTCCTTTCGCATATTTGGATCAGTCTTTCGAAATATATCTACTAGCGTATCAAAATCTACGTTGGAATTAGATTTCAAGACATCTAACCAGCTTCGCAAAGTAATAATCCTTTGTGAGGGAAGAATAAATTCGACAGTGTTACTAACTTTATTTGTTACAACAACCCCTTTTATTTTCACTGGCATTAGTGAAAGAAATTTTCCTCCTAATTGGGTTCTGAAAAGAAGAGATAGTATCTTTGGTTTATCATTTATCCGAAGCCTAGAGTATAGATGTTCATAATCAACGAGTGATGTACCAAAGAATATCTTAGTATCTCCATGTTCAATATTCAATGCTGACTTCGATTCTAATATTGTATTGAGATCATTTGTTTTGAATCTAATAGAAATAATTCGAGGAAGATCTTGAGTTAACTTATCTAGAATTTTGTCAATATCTCCTTCAATAACTAAATCATCTCCGGATCTAGAGAAACGAGGGTCAAATAATCTTTTTATGGTTACAGGTTCTTCCTCAAGAGCTGAGTATAAATCATTCAGACTCTCAATATTGAGGGATTTTTGTGAAATTCTAATCATTGTAGCTTCTGGCAGTGAAAACACCCCACTTAACTAAACCAAGAATCAAGTGATTTTTGTCCTTCAATTGATTCTTCCCAGGAAATACCTATGGTATCCAGCAGTTGTAATAATGTAGATTTAAGTAGTTCTTTAACTTTAGGTATATCCACGTCAGATTTTTCAGCCAATTGAAGAGGTTTTACTGAACATTCACCACCTCTACTTAGTTTATCAGATAATTTGATAGATTGAGTTTGTATTTTGAATGGTTTGGTTTTGATAAAGCTAATTAAGCTACCTACAGTTGGTTTTTCGCCTTCTGGATATGCTAGAATTAGTTGAACTGCAGCTTGTAATGGTTGCGTCCAGCTATCGTATTGATCAATCTTTTTAGAAAGAGTAACACTAATAGCTAAATCCTCAAGTTCAAAATTTCTTTTAGATATACTCTGGTTAACAAATTGTATTGTCTTTACTATCTTTTTCTTTGCATCTTCTAAGTCTTGTGGATTTTGCACTTCAGTAAGGATTTCAAGAGCTTTTTCAAAAGGTTTTTTTGCTAATGTTGGGGTATTTTTTTTCTTACCCATAAGCCCCTTAACAATAGGATATCCCTTAGTTGTGATACCAAAATAGTTCTTCTTTCTATCTGAAAGACCACAATAACGAAAAACATAATCGGTTCCCAATTCAATTTGGAATGTATTCATACTCCATTCTTCTAATTCCTTAATGTTCTCAGGAGTTGGCTTATGAATGAATATACTATCTGTGTCTCCATACAAAACCTGTAAGCCTAGTTTTTCTTCACTATATTGCTTAGTTTTTGAGATAGCTTCACGGGCAAGTGCTGCAGTAGATTCGGCTACTGGAGGACAATATAAGGCAAAATTATCTGAACCGAAGACTCCATATGATGCATTGAGTAAAACCTTCAAAGAGGACTGTGTTACATCACTAAGCTTTCTTTCATCTTCACTTAAAGATGGGTCTTTTGCTCTGTCTTTAAACCAGTAAACACGGATATCTCTGATGAATCCTATTAGCATAGAACTCATTCCAACATGTTTATCACAAATCCAATGGTTTGTTTCTGGTATTTTGTTCTTCTTACATTCTGCATGACTGCAATTTAGAGTTTCATAAGAAAGATTTCTAGTTTTTATTAGAGAAGGATATAGACTTGCAAAATCTAGAACATGAACATCCCACCAAACACCAACTTGAGGTTCTATAACAATTGCTCCTTGGTACTTCTTTCCTTTAATAATGGCTTCAGTTGAAGTATCCCCCTTCAATTGGAGTATGTCTTCTCTTCTAGGAATCAGATAATTTCTAATTCTATGTTCAAAATACATCCAATTTTGAATCCATATGCTTATACTAGCTCGAGTGAAGTCATCTATTGGCATTTTTGTAATTCGAGAAAGCATTACTATTAAATCAATAACTTGATCATTATTGTAACTAGTTAATTCATAAGTAATTTCTGAGTCTCTTCCATTGTATTCAATGAGTTCTTCCAGACTCAAATCCCAAATGTCTTTGTCTAGTTTGAGTTTTTCTTTATTCAAAATAGTTTTTCCAAGCTCGTCTAGAGTAACTCTATCATAAACCCCTCCAAAAGCATAGATTCGAATAGCTGGCTGTCTAAAGAATCTATAGAGATCTAAATGTATTGAGTGAGTCAAATAGATATCCTGAGATCGTGTTCTTACGAATGGATTTAATTCCTCTTCAATTTCCAATCTTTTTGCTCTGTTATCTAGATACAAGAAATCAAAGTTATCCCCATTAAAAGTAACGACGATAGGATATTTGCTCATCTCCTCGAAAACAGCTATTAGCAGATTTTTCTCATTCTCAAATTCTATAAAATTAGTTGAAACCTTGGTTTGATTTATCGCTATTTTATCTTCGTTTAGAACATAAACTACAGTTTCATTGTCTTGGTTAGTTATTGAAATAGAAATGACCTTTTGTTTACCTGCATGAGGATCTGGAATTTTGTTTTTCTCACTTTCCACTTCAATATCAACTGAACATCTTTTTATCCTTGGAATGGGGGCAAAGAAAATTGGAAGATATTGTTCTACAAGTTGCAAGATTTCAGATGATTGTCCCTCAAATATCTTAAGTATATTATTCTTTAAATCATTAGAAATCTTAGGTTCTACTATTTTGAGTTTATTGTTTTTAACTTCATAAAATAATCCTGGAACTAGTTTATTATCATAAATATAATTCAAATGATATCTGATATTAGCCTCAAAAGAAGGACTGATTCTTTCTCTATAACTATTCTCTCTACCACCAATAACTAAAGGATTTGCAGCAAATACTTTTGTTAAAGTTAATTCTTTTTCATTAAGCAAACTGTACTTCTTAACAACCTCACAACCCACAAACTCCTTTTCATTTGAAAGAATTTTGTCAACTTCAGTTTTGTTTACTGTTGTGAGTAAATAAGGTAAATGATTTGTTGTATCATACCACCTAAAAACCTTCTTTTGTTCAGGATTATACAGTTTCACATAAGCTTGTTCTTTTTTACCATCATATTTCACATCAATAAGATAAGATGGGGATAAATTCTCTGGAGCAAGATTAACATACTTACTCCCTTTTTTTTCAGAAGTTTCTTCTTTTTGATTATTGTTAAAACCTCTACTGTAATTTCGTGATGTGTTGGATTCTGTTTCATCTTTATTTGTTTTAGAGTGTGATTTGCTATCTTCTTCATCTTTACTTTTTGAATCCACTTTCTTTGAATCCTGAATAAAACTCATGAGACCTTTGTCATTTTTCACTTGAAATATACCCACTTTTCTATTTCACTGTATTCTATAAAGCACAATTACTGTATTTAGCTATTAATAAAAGATACCAATTATATATCTTTACTATCTGTATTGATTGATTCAGAATATGTGTCTGATTTATAACATTTATTTCAATTAATAAAATCAACAGATGATTTATCTGCCCCGCTAATTTTATTTATTACCAATTATTGTTTATTTCATGAAATCAATAACTAGCAAATTGAAAGAAGTACACTATCTTAAACTAGAGAAAGGTGACGACATACTTGAATGTGTAATCTCTTATTGTAAAGAGCACAAAATAGTCTCTGGTGCAGTTCTTGGAATAGGAGCTGTTGGCAATCCCTCATTGGGATATTTTGATTTAGATAAGAAAACCTATCTCAAAAACGATTATAATTTCAATGCTGAAATACTAAATTGTACTGGCAATATTGCAAGGAATGCTGAAACAGGAGAGTACATAGCTCATTTACATATGCTAGTTGGTGATCCGAAGGGACATACTTTTGGTGGGCATTTATTACCTGGCAATAAAATTACAGTAACAGGTGAGTTCGTAATTATTGAAACTGAAGAAGCATTAACTAGATCACTTGATGATGAGTTTAAATTACTTCTACTTAATCCTGAATGATTAATTTCTATAATTTTAAGATTTATAATTTCAAGATAAGTATATCTTTTTTCATTTTTCTACTTCTCCTTTTAACGAAAAGAGAGATAATCCTCTAACAAACTTTTAATAAGGCGAAATGAGTTTATCATATTAAAAATAGCATCGTGATTATGGTGACAGATATACTTCAGGAAATACTAGAAAGTGGAGCAATATTGGTTGTTGATCCAACTGTAATTCAAACAAACCCCGATGATTTCTTAGATCATTATGGACATATTCTGGATGTAATTTCTTTGGTAGCAAAAGGAAGATCAGGATATACTTTTTACCAAAGCATTAGCGCTCCAAAAGATAATATCAATGGTGTATTCTTTCATTCATTTTGTACCATTGCAGATAACATGGGAATTAAAGTGGATGCAATCACTTATGTTCATGGCGACAATTTTCTTTCACAAAACGCTGATTTTCAACTAAACAGCAGTGATGGAGCAAAAATCGATTCATACGCTTGCCCCAGCCAAGAAAATATGGTTAAATACTCAGCAGCTATAGCATCAGAAGTTGCCCAATATCCTATTGAAGGTTTAATCTTAGATGACCTAATGTTAGCTAGTAAAAAGACCTGTTTCTGTGATAGGTGCAGAAGATTGTTTGCTAGCAAGTGGAACATTGAAAGAGATTTTAGTTTTGAATATCTTGAATCAAGAGACTTAATGATAAATTGGAATGACGAGAGGTCTACTTATGTTAACCAAACTTTGAAGGAAATTACAGATTCTGTGAAAGGAATCAAAAATATCGATATCTCAATTGTACTTAAAGCAGATAGAGAAACAGGTTTTATTACAGGTGCTAATGAGTTCTTTGGTCAAAATATCACAGAATTAGCAAAAATCACTAACAACATAATAATTCATGTTAATCCTTGGAGCGAAATATTTCCAGCAAAGAACACCCCTGAATATCAACATTTAGTAGGTTCATTTTCAGTATTGGATGAGTATTCCCGATCTGGAATAAAACCTTCCTTGTACTTCTGGAATGTTGATTCAAAAGATAAACTCGATGTAGTTATTCAATTGAAGGATGACTTGAAAACAGATAAAGTTTATGTGGAACCTTCATTACTTCCCGATTTCACAAAACGAAGAACGATTAATCTAGGGTTTTAATCATGAGTCTTGAAAAAGCAATTGAAGAAATCAAAAAAATGTTCTGGGGTGTTTTGAAAGGTAGATTCAACCCAGAAGAAGAGGAGGATGTCAAAGCACATCTTATCACAAATTTAGCAACACTTTCTTCATTTGTTAAGACATGTCTTCCTCCAGAACAACAGAAAGAATACGAAAAACATTTCTCAACAGCAAAGGATGTTCTTCTGAAATTCGATAGTGCAGGACCTTGGTTTCGAGAATTGCCAGAAATGATTGATACAGTTTATAATGTTATAACATATGCTAATATGCTGCAAATTGAGTATCATAGATTCAGTGGAACTGAAGAAGATAAACTACAGTTTGTTAATGCAAAACTTGAGACTTTGGAGTTTCAAATCAATTCTATAAGTGAAGAAATCAAGAAAATAAAACATCAAACTTCAGCATTGATTCAACTCCAAAAAGATGGCATTCAAATCATTGAACCTGAACCATCTAAACAAAAACCTATCAAAATAACAGAGGAAAAGAAACAACCTCAAACTAATGTTGAAGTTTTTGAGGAACAACTTGAAACCGAAACTGAAAAACCAGAAATTGAGGAACTTACAGAACCTGAAATTATTGAAGAAGTTGAAGTTGAATCAGTTCCTATTGAACCTGAACCATTAGAAGCGGTTGAAGAAGTAACTAAAAAACCTGACAAAGCTATGGTTGATGATGCTAAGGATTTGATTGAAGGTATAGAACTTGCATCCCAATATGAATTTGAGCAAGAACCTTTCATGCAAAATATTGAATCTGAACAAGAAGCTCTGAAAGAACTAGCTAACTTATTATCTGCTCTAGATCCTGGAGACGATAGTGTAATATCCCCACTAACAGAAAAACTCATGTCTATAAGTGATGAAGAAGGGGAAACTACACCAATAAGCACTCCTACTATTGAAGAAGGAATAATTACTGAAGAAGGTTTAAGTGAAGAGGAAATTGTTGAAGTTCAAGAATTTCGTACTTCTGTTTCCCGATTAAGCAATGTATTGTCAACACCTGAACATAGAGAGACAGCAGCTGATTTTGTATCAACAATAAAAGAAACAATTGCTCATGTATCAAAGGATAAAGATATTGAAACAGATGAAAAGTCCGCTCTTACTAAAATTATTGAAGAAGAGGCAGGCGAGGTTGATGCAGCACCAGTTCAGTTTGAAGATATTGAAAATGTAATTAAACATCTAGAAACAAGAAGACAAAAAGCAGTAGAGAGAATACAGCAGCTTGAACATGCTCTTAATTCAGAAAAAATAGATGAAGAAGAATGGCAGGAATTGCGTATTAAAGCTGAAAGACACATGCTAAGAGTTGAAGACACTCTAGATGGTTATAAACGATATTTAACAAAGTTACGAAGCCAATCAAATTAGTAAGTAGATGTTTATGACTAATCTTTCCTTAGTCCACTATTATTTTGGTGACAGAGAAAAAGCATTTCTTGTGGGATTAGGAACTATTTTAAGGGCCAAAGGACACTCAAAACTTGTATCAATAATATTAATTGATGACCACTTCTCTTTAACTACAAATTTTGAAGAAGTAAATATTCCTTATATTACGGTTGAATCTAGGAATGATAAGGACAGTGTTATGAATACATTTTTTGATGCTTTGAATGCTTTAAAGAATACTGTATGCTTAATTGCTAATTTTGATATCTTGATTAGTAGTAAGAAAGTATTTCTTCAGGATATCTTACAGATCTTATATGATATAGATAGTTCAAATGAGTTTATTTTTACTTCTGAAAAACACTTTAAAGAACTTGAAGAATTTGCAGATTATGTCAGTAGTGTTCACGAGCTATGAAACTCAAATCTACGGCAATATGTGCTATCTTTGGTCCTAACCATCTTATCAATCTTAATTCAGTAATTTCATAATTTATAGAGTTGTTAGAAAAATAAGGGATATTTTTGATTCTGTTATTTATAATATTCTTGTCGATTTTCTTTAAACTGGTTTTCTCAGTAATTTGCCAATGAATAATGCCGCTTCCATTTTGTAATGATTGATGGGCTATTGGAAGGGCCTTGTCTGAATCTAAAGGTAGAGGAAGTAAAACTCTGTTAACGCTACCTATAAACATTTTTGGAACTATATCAAAAGCATCTCCTAGATATGGAATAACTTCATGTTGGCACTTGTTTAATTCGATGTTTCTGATAAGATAATCATATGCTGCTTTATTTATTTCAATGCTGTGTATAACACATGATTTGCATTTTGAAGCTATAGCAATACTGAAAGGACCAACTCCTGAAAAGAAGTTTAGAATTATTTCATTTTTCTCAACTGAATCTGCAACTCTTTGTCTCTCATAGCTCAAACGTGGGGAAAAAAATACTTCTGATAAATCAACTAAGAAGGAATTTCCATGTTCTTTATGGGTTGTTTCCGATTTTTTCTCCCCCATAACATATTTTAGATCTCTTTTTCGCTCCTGTCCTTGAATTTTAGAAGTTTGAAGTAAAACAGATTTGATAAATGGATGTTTTTGGATTTTTTCTTCTGCAAATTCTTTCAAAGAGATTTCATCCGTATCTTCTCTGATTATTAGAATGTCTCCAATTATCTCAAATACTAAATCTTTCATCACTTTCTCCATTTATACAATTCATTTAACTTCTCGAAAAGGTTGTCCTTTGTATGTAGCTTTGCTGAATTCTATTCTTCTCATTTGAGGTTGAGTATTTACTTCTTCGAAATAATGTGCAGCTAATCCAGCTGTTCTACCTAATACAAAGATTACTTTTGCTAATTTTGGATTTAATCCCATATCAGCTGTAATTGCAGCAATCACTCCATCCACATTGATGGGAAGATTCATTCCTCTTACTCGATGGAAAACCGAACTTATCATTTTTGAAACTTCAACACAACCTTTTGCATATCCTGCTTTTTCTGCAAGATTCCATAACACATCTCTTCTAGGATCTTTTGTATGGATACGGTGACCTAATCCTTCTATTCGTTTCCCTGTTTTGATGGTTTCTTTTATCATTTCGAAGGTAGATTCTTCAAGTTCTTTGTTTTCTTTTTCCGATTTATCTATGATTGATAAGAAGAATTTAGCTGCTTTTTGACCCGCTCCACCATGAACATCAGTTATAGCTTGTAAACCACCTGCTACTGCCACCTCGTAATTTGCTCTAGTTGATGCCAATATTAGGGTTGTTTGAGCTGATGGTGGTGTGACACCATGATCAACACAAGCTGTAATCATTGCTTCTAATAATCTAATTTTATCAGAATCAGGATTTGACTCTCCAGTTAACCCCTTGTATATCATCTCTGAGAAAGATGAATTTATAGTTGAAGAAACCTCTAAATCATCTAAGTTTCCAAGAATACAAGAGAAATATTTCAAAACCCTTCCTAGGGTATAAGCTGCAATTTTTGTTTCTTCAGAATTAGACATAACAAATTCAGCTAGTTGCTCATCGAATAACATAAAGGTTCCAAGACTTTTAGAGATATCAGAACTTATAGTAATTGAACTATAATCTTTGAGTTCTTGTTTGATAGCTTCTTTTGCGATGTTTTCAAGATCTTTAAGTTGAACTTCATTTGGAAATTCACCTTTTATCAACAAATGTGAGGTTTCAAGAAGACCCTTTTTTGCAATTATCTCTTGTAATGGATAACCTCGAATAATCAAGTTGTTTGGCATCACATTGGTTATTAATGTTCCCCAGGTTTCTACTGGTGGTCTGGCATCCCATTTCTTTCTCATTTTTTCATAATATTTTTCAATATCAAAATATGTCTTGTTCAATTTTGATTTTACAGCTTCAATTAGATCTCTTTGGTGATTGATAACTGTTACTCCAGCTTTTTCTAGAGATTCTCTTTTAGATTGGTAAGTACCATAAACTTGTCCAGGAGAAATTACAGCTCCAGCGTGCCCCATAGTTTTGCCAACTGGTGCGTTAGCTCCTGAAATAAGAGCAACTAGAGGTTTTGGATAATTCTTTGGATGTGCGATCATATCTTCTGCAAGTAATTCCTCTTGCATACCACCTATCTCACCTGCAATTACAACTAATTCTGTGTGTTCATAACTCATTATTCTCGAAACCAAATCTACAAATCGGGAACCTATTGCACCATCTCCACCAACTCCAAGTACTCCATTTTGTGCAATACCAGCACTAGCAAGAGCATCTGATAAATGGTAAAGGATAGCACCGCTTCTGGACAATATTGTGACACCTTTGGGACCAATCTTTGTTTCTTCTTCTTGAGCTTGAAAGATGTCAGGAAGCATACCGACCTTTATTCCTTCAGGTGGGAATATAATTCCTGGAGTATTTCCTCCAAATAAGATTGTTTTGTGTTTTCTAGCTTCTACAAGAATGTCTCTAACATCCTTTAGAGGAATAAATTCTGAGATTAAAACAACTATAGGGATACCAGCACGGATAATTTCTATAGTTGCTTCTTTAGCTGAGGAATAGTGTTTCCATATGCTTGCAACAGCTATATTTGGGTGGTTTTGTAAAGCTTCTTTTGCTGTATTGTAAACAGGAATTGTCTCATGAACAGTAGTTCCACCTCTACCTGGTGCTAACCCACATGTAACATTAGTTCCATATTCCATCATGAGTTGTGCATGTCTAGTACCTTGTCTTCCTAACCCTACAATCATTGTTTCAATTGTTTTTTGTTCTGATATTTTCTGTGCAAGTTCTGGACGCACTTGTTTAATAAAATAATAAAGAAGCCCTTGATCAACTGCGAGTTTTTCTATTTGTGCCATTTAATCACCCTCCAAACCAATGTTTTGTTTTTTCGCTTTGAATCCATACTCAATACCATCTTTAATGACATCAGCCATTATTTTTTGATTTCCAACTACGATATGTAGGTCTTCTAATGGATCGGGTGTTTCACGTTTAGCTTTTTCTAGAAATGCTTTTGCTGCAGCTAAATCAGTTCCAACCATTCTACCAAAAACAGGAATCATACGTTTTTTTGCAATAAATCTATCTCTTAAAGACATAATTAATCCCTGAATGAAGACATCACAGCTTGATATACCTCCAAAACGACTTGTAATAATCAAATCAGTAGCTGGATGATCCATTAGGAGATGAAACATATCAGCTACCTTACTTATAGAGGGACCACCACCACTATCCATAAAGTTAATCGGAACTACTTTACCGTCAAAATACCGATTTCCAACATTAACAATTTCATCTATGGAAAATATTCCATAACCAGCTCCTCCAGGAACTAATCCAACATATAATTTCTCTTCATCTTTTTTGAAATTCTCAGGATTGGCAAGCAAATCAAGAAAAGGAAAACCAATTTGATATGCTTTAGCTTCATATTGTGTCTGCTCAGAGACATCATGCCTTTTGCTTTCAGGATTTATTTCAATAGATTTCAACAGAGGAGTCTGTCTGTACAAACTGTTATCATCAATAACAAACTTTGCATCTGCTGCAATTATTTCGTTATCTTTGGTAACTATCAGTGGGTTAATCTCACAGATTTTTGCTTCTGCTCCTTGAAAAGCGGAATATAGTCGATCTATTGTTCTTTGTAGTTTTTCGGTAACTGATTTTAATTCTTGATTCTTTCTTAATAGAAATTCTACAGCTTCTTTACCAATCTCAGAGGGCAATGACTTCTCATTATGCTTCAAGAATTTCTTAAATATCTCTTCAGGTTCAGTTTTAGCAACCTCTTCAATATCAATACCTCCCTTTGCTGAGGTTACTAAAACAATATCAAACGTGGCTGGATCAGTAGTTATGGCTAAATAGATCTCATTTGCAATTGTAACTGTTTTTTCAAGTAAAATTTTCTCGATGGGGTAACCATGTATAGTTAGTTCAAGCATCTCTTTGATTATTTGTTTAGCTTCTTCAATGGTTTCTGCTTTTTTTATCCCTCCAGCTTTTCCTCTGCCCCCAATCAAAACCATGGCTTTTATCATGATTGGAAAATCTATAGATAATTCTTCCAAATCCTCTATTTTTTCTATAACTGCTATTTGCTTAGGTATTTGAATGTCGTACTGACTAAAAATCTGCTTTGCTTCATGTTCATATAATCTCATCTTTATCTCCCTATTTCGAGTATTTTTTGCTATAATACTTGATAAGTCCTCCAGCTGTAAATATTTGTAGTAATTCATTAGGTAGTTTTGGAAATGTGTAAATCTGGTTACCATTGACAATTTGTCCATTTTCTAAATCTATAGTTGTTTGTAGATTCCTATCAAATTTTTCAACAAATTCTTGATGCACAATTATTGGTAATCCTTGGTTAATTGCTGATCTATAGAAAATTCTGGATACTGATTTTACAATAACAGCTTTCACACCAGCTGCAGCAAGACCTACAGCAGGATGTTCTCTAGATGAACCGCATCCAAAATTATTTCCTCCAACAACTATGTCTTCTTCTTTAACTCTATCCGCAAATTTTTCATCTAAACCCTTGAATAAATGAGGAACAATCTTTTCTCCATCTGAAGATTTAATATCATATGTAAGACCACCAGCAAACATTAAATCTGTATTGAAATCATCTATGTCACTATAATCCCAGATATTCTGAAACGACCTGTCATCTTGTTGAGTAATTTCAAATACTTGAGATTCTACGTCTCTGGATTGTAACTTAATTTTAGTTTCATAATCTATTGATTCTGAAGTCAAGAAGATTCTAGGATCTGTGATTTTTCCCTCGATTGCAGATGCTGCAATTGTAGCGGGAGAAGCTAAGAATATCTTCGCATTTTTATTTCCCATTCTACCTAGAAAATTCCTATTAGCTGTAGATAAAACAATCCAGTCATCTGCAGGTATCCCTTGACCTTTTCCTAAACAAGGACCACAACTGCATGAAAGTATAGTTGCTCCTGCTTCAACTAGTGTTTTGATTACACCTTTTTCTAATGCTTCGAGGTAGACTTTATTTGATGCAGGAGCTACAAGAAATACTACTCCTTCCTTTACTTTTTTATCTTTAATAATCCCTGCTGCAATTTCCAGATCGTCTAAACGAGCATTTGTACAAGTACCAAGAAAAACTTGATCTATACTTATTTCCTCAAGTTTTTTTACGAATTGAACATTGTCTACTTGATGTGGAATAGCAACTAATGGTTCAAGACTATCCAAATCCAATGTAATTTCTGATTGAAATATTGCATCGTCGTCTGACCAAATCAGTTCATTTTCTATTATCTTGATTGAAGCATACTTGTTTTTTAACCAGTTGATTAAGATCTGATCTGGTGGGAATATTGCTGTTTTTGCACCCATTTCAGAAGCTAGATTAGCTAGTGTCATTCTTTCAGATATTGACAAAGTTTCGACACCATCACCATGAAACTCTATTGCATAATATGTAGCTCCAGAAGCCCCTACTTTATTCATTAACCATAATGCTATATCTTTAGCATAAACACCTAGAGGTAATTTTCCGTTTAACACAACTTTAATAGTTTCAGGAACTCTAAACCAAGTCTTTCCTGTTAACCATAATCCTGCTGTTTCAGTTCTATCAATTCCAGCAGCAAAAGTTGAAAATGCTCCACTTGTACAAGTATGTGAATCTGAACCTACAACTAGCATATTGGGTTTTGCATGATTCGACATTAGCTGGTGACAAATTCCTTTTCCCTCATCATAGAAGTTAATGATATTTTGTTTTCTAACTAATTCTCTAATATTCTTATGATCATTTGCTATTTTAGCACTTGTGGGAGGAGAATCATGATCAAGAACAATTACTAATCGCTCCGGATATTTGATTTTTGATCCACCCATTTTTTGAAAAGTTTTCTCTATTGATGCTGAATTATCATGTGATAGGGTTAAATCTGGTTCAGCATAAACGATATCACCTGCATTAACATCTTTGTTTGATTTTAAAGAAAAAAGTTTTTCTGAAAATGTTTTTCCACTCATTTCTCTCACACATTACAATTTTTCTCCAAGTTTTAGAAGTCCACCTGCTTTCATAATATCTAAAACTGGTTGGGGTATTTTAGCACATTTTATGCTATTATTATTTTTCAAATTTGTAATCCTTGATTGATTTATATCTATCTCAAGTTCATCATCTTCTTTAACATCAAATTGAGAAATTTCTGGAGCTTCAACCAGAAGTAATCCTGAATTTACAGCATTACTGTAGTAAATGGGACCAAAAGACTCACCAATTATAGCTTTAATTCCATGGGCTAGAAAACCTGTAACAGCTTGCTGCCTTGTCGATCCTTTACCAAAATTCTTACCAACCAAAAGTATTTTTCCTGTATTCTCTTCTTTCCCGAAGTTTTCATATCCTTTCAAATTACCAAAAATATGTGGTTTTATTTCTTCAGGATCGTGAATCGTTAATAAAGATTGATGAAATATTTGATCAGTATCAATATCATCAACCATAACTACTTTTGCTTGAGCTTTGACTTTATCTTCACTCATTTTTCAATCACCTCTTTTGGAGAAACTATTTTCCCGTTTATTGCAGCTGCAGCTGCTACAACAGGGCTTGCAAGGTAAACATCTGCTGGACCTATTTTACCTTGAGTATTTCTATTGCCTGTGGTTAAAGTTACAGCTGTTTTGCCCCCAGTTAAACCATATTGACCCTTTGCACATGTTGAACATCCAGCTCCAAAGAAATTTCCACCAGCTTCTAAAATCGTAGTCATATCTCCCTCTAAATTGATTGATACAAAATCCTCTCTTGTAGCAGGAACAATACCAAATCTCACGTTTGGGCTGACTTTTTGTCCTTTGAGTATAATAGCAGCTTCATGAATATCAGCTGCACTACCATTAGTACAAGAACCAATAACAATAGAATTTATTGGTGTTCCAACAACTTCCTCAATTTTTTTAACATTATGAGGATGAGGTGGGCATGCTATATATTGTCCTAAATCTTGAATGTCTATAATCAATTCTGAAGCATAAATTGCATCAACATCAGCTGAAATCTTCTCAACATCAAAACCGATTTCGGAATAATAATCTGAAGTTGTTTGATCAGCTGCTATAAATCCGATAACACCAGAAGCTTCTGTAATAAGAGAACATAAGGTAACTCTTTCTTCAATTGTTAACTTATCGATAATGGTACCATAAAATTCTACAGCTTTTCCAGTGATCCCATATTCATGAAGTTCTTTGAGAACAAAGAGAGCTAAATCTTTTGCTGTAGTTGGCCATTTGTAGTCACCTTTCAGAATTACTTTTATTGTTTCAGGTATTTTGATCCAAGATTTTCCTGTTTTCATAGCAAAGGCAAGCATAACATCTCCTGCCCCTTGACCTAATATACCTAAAGCACCTAAGATATTGTAGTGACTATCAGCTCCAATAGCAATATCCCCTGGTTTTGAAAATCCTCTTCGAAATAGTAGATGGGAACCAATACCTGATCCTAAATCAGTTACTTCAATATCATGTTCTTTTGCAAAAACACGTATTTTTTCTTGATCTTTGGCATGTTTGGGGTCATTTCCATAAGGATAACAATCTGGAGTAAAAATGATTTTCTTGTTATTGAATGTTTTATTCCCTGTATAATGTTTTTGAAAAAGATCTATAACTTGAGGTCCAGCATAATCTCTTGCTGTGACTAAATCTAGATCGACCCATACGATATTTCCTGGGTAAATCTCATTATCTGAAACATTTGTGTGATTTCTAATAATTTTTTCAATTAGTGTGAAGCTAGCCATTTCACTCAATTTCACCAATTAGAAAGATGGTAATAAGGATATCTCTATGTATTTTTTTTGAATGTGTTCTTAATCAAAAATAAACAAAAAAATGAAGGGATAGGTTGGTTTTAACCTATTTTTTCGCAGATGGCATCAGCCATTTCTGATGTAGTAGTATTGCCACCCATATCATAAGTTCGATATTTACCTTCAGCGACTACTGCAGCAACAGCCTCCTCGATTTTCTCGGCCATATCTTTTTCACCTAGCCAATCAAGCATCATTTTTGCAGCAAGAATCTGTGCGATTGGATTGACTTTATTCATTCCTACATACTTTGGTGCTGATCCATGGGTTGGTTCAAAAACTGCGAATTTTTCTCCAATGTTTCCAGAGCAAGCAAACCCTAATCCTCCAATAAGTTGAGCAGCTAAGTCTGAAATAATATCACCAAACATGTTTGAAGCTACCATTACACCATAATCTTGAGGATTCTTTACCAACCACATTGCCATAGCATCTATGTTGGTTTCCCAGAGATCAATGTTGTCATAATTTTGTATCAGTTTTCTTGCTTCTCTAACCATTAATCCACTTGTTTCTCTAATTACATTTGGTTTTTCAACTACTGTTACTGTTGGATAGTTGAATTCTTTAGCATAGTCCATGCTGGCTTTTAAGATTCGTTGAACACCTTCTCGTGTGAATATTCTTGTAGAAATGGCTATGTCATTAAGATTTGCATTCTCAAACCTTTTTGCCTTTGGGTGATTTTCCACAATTGTTTTCATAACTTCTTGTGGAACAGGATGCCATTCTATTCCAACATAGAGTCCTTCAGTATTTTCACGAAAAACTACAAGATCAATATCATCTCTGTAATTTAGAGGATTTCCTGAATAGGCTTTACATGGACGTAAATTTACATAAAGATCAAACAACTGTCTTAATCTTACAATAGGACTGAAGTAGATTAATCCCTTCCCTTGTAATTCAGGTATTAATTCTTTCTCAGCTTCTTCTTTTGGTTTAGATGTTATAGCTGAAAACAAACAACAATCAGAATTCTTCAAGAGATCTATTGTTCTATCTGGTAAGGGATTTCCTTCTTTACACCAAAATTCCCAACCAATATCTCCATATGTATATTCAGCTATATCACTGAATCCAACGGCCTCTAAGACCTTCATTGCTGCTTCTGTAACATCAATTCCTACACCATCACCTGGTAGAACTGCAACTTTGTATTTTTTCACTTTGTGAACACCTTTTCCTCAATTTTCTTCAAATATTTGTTTTATAGGAGCAAAACACAAGAAATCACAACGATGGATAATCTCCACTTCTTTTAATCTAGAGATTTTATCGCCTTCTTTACTATGAAAAACAATGGCTTGTCTTACAATTAATGGAAGATCGAATTCATAAACTAATTCCAAACCCATAGCAGGATGACGTATGAATTTGCCTTCTGCTGTTTGAATAATGCATCCATTTTCGTCTCTTTCATATTCAATAAATTTGCCAACATCATGCAATAATCCACCTGCAATTAGTTCGTCTCTATTCAACTTATCTCCAAGACCAAGTTGGTCATATTTTTCATAAGTAGCTATACACATTTGTGTAACTACTCTAATATGTTCAATTATTGAGATTTTTACGGAGAGATCTTCATTAACCAAATCAGGAATTAGCAAAGTAAAAGGAATTCTATGAAGATCTTGCTCATTCCATCCGCCTTGTTTTATTGCTTTTTCAAGAGAATGCTCAACTTTACTTCTCAAATCTACGTTCTTAATTTCATTAATTTCCGGAAACAAACCTTCGATTTTCAATTAAACAACCCCATATACTGTGATAGTTTCTTTTATGTTCTAATCCATTCCTTACTTTTAGTATGGACAAAAAAAACAATAACATAATCTAATTAAGACTTTTGATAAATACTGTTCAGTTTCAATTCAGCTCTATTTGATATCTCCAAACAGAGAAAGCTTATTCTTCCCACGTAATGAAATAACAGCAATTCCCCTCGCTCGTAACTTCATTCGCAGCTCTGAGTCATTTGTAGCTACTATTGCATCTTTTTCCACTGCTATACGTAAGATTTCTTCGTCAGCAAAATAGCCTGTTTCTGATTCAAGAACTGAAAATTTACTAGCAAGGTCTAACGCTAGTTTTGCTTTTAGAATGGTTGATTGCTTTTCGTTATTCAGCAGCTTCTTTAGCTCATCTAAAACAACTTGTGGTACAACAATTTCAAGCTTTTTCTGTACCAATCTTTCAATCTCAAAAGTAATGTTTAATTTTTTTTCTAGAGGAAGCATCAGCATACTGGAATCTAAAATGACTAACATCTATTTTCACTGTTTTTGTATTTCGCCAACCCCTATTAGACGAAATCTGCCAGATATTCTTCTAGATATTGCTACCTTACTCTGTTCTCTTGCAGCTACTTCACGGTTTAATTTTATTAGAGCTTCTGTTCCTTTAATCTCAGTTATTACTCCTGCAGTTTTTGCAGTACCTACATTTAGCATCAATGTTTCACCTTGTGCTAAAGGTTGAACCTTTGTAATTTCTTCAGAACCAACAACATGTTCCATTAGAAGAACTTTAAGCTTGAGGTCAGAAATGATATCAGGAGCATGACCTGGTGTAGTAATTATATTTCCAGCCATTTTGTCTGCCTTAACCAATGAAGGATCTAGCTCTGTTCCAACTGAAACTAAACCGCCAGAATGAGCACTTTCAACCAGACCTTGTTCTCCTATAGCAACACTTTTGATTTTTGTTTTAATTGGTGTGTAAACAGTTTTGTTAGATTTCTTCACAGCAATGCCTGGTACAATTTCTATTTCTTCATCTACATTAAGTTGCCCTCTGATTATGGTTCCTCCAAGAGCTCCACCTTTTAGTTTACTAATCTTAGTTCCTGGTCTGTTAATATCAAAAGATCTTGCAACATGCATCTCAAGAGGGCTATCTACATCTAAATCTGGTGTAGGGATGTTCTTTTCAATTTCAGAAATTAAAACATCTAAGTTGGCTTTGTGCATAGCACTGATAGGTACAATAGGTGCATTTTCAGCAATAGTCCCTTTGACAAAGTCTTGAATTTCCTTATAATTTCTCTGAGCTTCTTCCTCAGAAACAAGTTCAATTTTATTTTGAGCGATTACAATATTTGGAATTTGAAGAATCTCCATTGCAGCAAGGTGTTCTCTAGTCTGAGGTTGAGGGCATCTCGAATTAGCAGCTATTAAGAGAATTGCTCCATTCATAAGTGTTGCACCTGACAATAATGTTGCCATCAGTACTTCATGTCCTGGACAATCAACAAAGGAAACTCTGCGTAGAAATTCAGAAGGTGTTCCACATTTCGGACATGTTTCCTCGATTGTGAAAGCCTCAGGTTCAGGGCACTTTGGGCATTTACGAAACTCTGTATCTGCATAACCTAATCTTATTGAAATTCCTCTTTTTAGTTCCTCAGAGTGATCATCAGGGAATTTGCCTGTCAGAGCTTGGACTAAAGTTGACTTTCCATTATCAACATGACCTATTGTTCCAATATTAACTTCTGGCTGTCTGATGACTTTCTTTTCCTTTTCACTTACTTCAGGTTTTGAAGTAGCTGCTTTGTTTTCTTCTTTTTCTTGAGAACCTTGTTCGCTCATTAATTCTTCCTCAATTATTGTGTCCTATTGCTTAAATGAATGTAAATCGTAATTTTTAATGCTTATTTATTCAAGACTGATATTCCAGCAACTGTTATACATCAAAAACTTTACGTTCAGCTAGCTTTTATTTTTTGAAATGTAAAAAACACTTCTTCATTGCTAATTTCTTAGATGATCACTAATAAATGTGTAAAAATATTTGATATAACTATATTTAAAAGCGATAGATAAGAACGAGCAATGTAGAAAAAAGAGAGATGATATCGTCTTGTATTATAGCGTCAAGGTAAAGGATACACTCAGAGTACCTCCAAATAGATTCGATGAAGATCTTTCACAAGTTTTAGTAGAAATTGCAAGAGAAAACTTTGAAGGTAAAATCGATCCTGATTTAGGATTCATTGTAGCAGTTACAGAAATTGAAAAAATATATCAAGGTAAACTGATTTCAGGAGATGGGGGGGCATATTATGAAACTGATTTTGGTTTATTATGCTATTTACCAGAGATAGGTGAAGTTGTAACTGGTGAAGTAGTTGAATGTGTTGACTTTGGAGCATTTGTTAGAATAGGAACTATTGATGCTTTATGTCATGTGTCTCAAATTGCAGATGACTATTTTAGATACATCCCTAAGAATGCTGTTCTAAGAGGGGATAAATCCAAACGAGATTTGCTGGTTAATACAAGGGTTCGAGCTAGAGTAATTGCTGTTAGTATAGGCAAAACAGCTATTCGAGTTGGTTTAACTATGCGTCAAGATTCTCTTGGAGCAATTGATTGGATAGAAGAATGGAAGAAAGATTTGAAGAATCCAAAGAAAGCTGAGGAGGCTGCATAGTATGTCAAAAGCATGTCGAGTATGTCATCTAATTGCTGAAAAAACTGCTAATATGTGCCAAAATTGTAAAACACAAGATCTCTCTTCTGAGTATACTGGAGAGATATTCATCCTAAATCCTGAAGATAGTGAAGTTTCTCAAAGAATGAAAATCAACAAAAAGGGACACTATGCACTACGAGTACGGTGAAAATAGTGGATTTTTCCAATAAGGGTTATTACATCTTACCTGAAGATGAAAGGCGTTATTTTAAAGCCCCATTAGATATTGTTCTATCTACTGATGAAGAAATAGATGAATTTGTTAGTTTAATAGAAACCAACAAGGATATTTGTAAAATTATAACAGTTGGAGATGAAAGTACTCGAACTCTTTTAGAGAAAAAGCTCATTCCCAATTTAGCAATTATCGATGATCATGTTCAAAGAAAAAAAGTTGATATAGTCGACATAACCGATTTCTTTGAAGTAAAAGTAACAAATCCCGTAGGAACAATTACATTAGAAGCATGGAAAATAATTACAGATGTTCTAAAAAAGGATGATATCAAAATTATTATAAAAATAACTGGTGAAGAGGATTTACTGGTGCTTCCAGCTATACTGGAAACTCCTTATAATTCAAAAGTCTTATATGGACAACCAAATGAAGGACTAGTAGTAGTTACAGTCACAGAAGAAATGAAGAAAAAAGTGAAGAAATTAATTCAGAAAATGGTGAAAATCAATGAAAATTAAAATCGATAAGAAAACAGAAAATAAACTACTTGATAGGATGGAACTTGATGTAGAGATAGATCATCAAGGGGAACCTGTTCCTACAAGAGATGCTGTTCTTGCAAGAGTTGCTGCAGAGGTTAACAAAGAGAAAAACCAAGTTGTATTAATTAAAATGCAAACAATGTTTGGAATTGGCATCACTCGCGCTACAATTCATGCTTACAATACTTCAGAACGGGCTATTGAAGTCGAAAGAAAGCACTTACTAAAAAGATCTGGAGTTTTAGAAGATAAGAAAGAATAGGTGTAAAAAATATGAGCAATGCACATAAGAGATACAAAATAGAAGGCGAAAAGGTAGTTAGAACAAAGAAGATTTGTGAGCGTTGTGGTGATGCAGTATATATGGCAGAACATCCAGATCGTCAAACTTGTGGGAAGTGTGGTTTCACTCAATACAAGCGTGGTCGTAAAACTTCATAGTAGATAATAAAACTCTTACAGAAAAACTTATACTTCATTTTCTTCTTAATATTGTTAGGCGAATGACTGGTTGAGACGGCTTAGATGTGCTCTTCACACACATGATAGGAAAACAGCAGGACGCCTTTATCAACATTTTATTCATTTATTTCTTGCAGTCCCATAACCTAGATAAAAACAGTTTAAAACACAACAAAGAATATTTTATCGTTGAATAAATTCAATAGGATTGATGATGTATGAAATCTTTTGATGCAAAAATACCTGAGAAGCTGTATGAATATATAGAGAAACTTGTTAGTGAGAATAATTTTGAATCTGTTGATTCATTTGTTAATCATGCAATTCACTGGTTAGCTGAATTATACGGTTTTGGAGAACAATCTGGAGGGAAAAGTTTGAAAAAGATGATTGGGGAAACTGTTGCTCCTGAGAAAAAAACTTATACAAAAGAAGTAAAAAAAGAGGAAAAGGTTTCAGTTAAAGAACACGATATTCCTAATATGGATATTATACTTGAATCCTATAGTTCTTCTAAATTTATGTTTGAAGATGCAATTTTTGCAGCTTGCCAATTTGCAGCATTGAAGCAGGGAAGTTCTCCAATTTCAAAGGAAGAATTCGTTAAATCCTTAGAACAAATGGCTGAAGCCGGTATCCTTACACAGATACAACAAGGCGAAAAAACAATGTGGAAAAGAAACTAGTAAGGAACTGATTGATTCCCTACAACTTTTTTTAATAAATTATAAAATTGCTTGTGCCATTTTTAATAATACTTCTTTTGGTTCTTTAGCTTTCACAAAACCCGAAGCTAAAAGAACTCCTTTGGCTCCTAATTGAATTGCTTCTAGAACATCTTGATTTGTTGATACACCTGCACCAACCAAAGGTTGAACATTCGAGTTGATATCTAATATTGCCTTGATTGTATCCTTAACCAATTGAGGTTGTGTAGTTACAGATACTCCACTTCCAATTAGTTCAGGTGGTTCCATTGCACATGCAATAGGATTTAAAGCAGCAATGGCCTTGCTTGTTTGTAGATTATTAGAGCATACACATGTGAAGAAATCTAAGGTATTTGCTTTTTGAACAATCTTTTCTATATCTGCTAACTTCAATCTATGTTCAGAGTGATTTACAAGAGATCCAATTGCTCCAGTTTCTATTATAGCTTGCATGATATTATTTCCTGTATAACTTCCAAAATCATTTGAATCTACATGTTGCGCTAAGACTGGAATGATTACTTCTTCAACAGTTTTTCTTAAGTCAACAGTTTGTGGGCAAACTGCAATTGAAACACCAAGTTCTTTAGCAACTTCATCTGCAATTTTTGAAAGTTTTAATCCTCTTTCCCCAATTGTCTCTTCATAATTTTTAAAATTTAGAATAATTATTGGATAGGTTATTCTAGTCATGGAGCTTAATTTTACAACACCTTTTTAAAGTTTGTTTGATAAAAGCTAGTACGACTACAGCTGTATTAATCTTTAAATAGTTTAAACAATAAATAAACATTAAGAGATGTCGTAAATACTTGGTGATATGCTTGTATGGTGCTGACCAAATAAATACAATACTTCATGAAATTATAACAAGTGATGCTAATATTAATCATGTAATATTAGCTGATAAGACAGGATTAACACTAGCTTACTCTTCAAGATTTGCTTTCGATGAGTTTGAAACAGAAGCTCTTGGAGCAATAGCAAGTGCAGTTTATTTAGCTAGTGAACAACAAGGAACAAATGTTGGATTAGCTGTATTAGATATTATTATCTCTGAATTTTCAGATGGTTTAATTTTAGTAGCAAGTTGCGGAAGTACAGTTTTGTGTTTAATTACTGATACAGGAGTAGCTCTTGGAATGGTAAGAAGAACTATGAAAATTGCTGCTGAAAAGATCCGAAATATTCTGGATGTTGAAGCAAAACCTGTTCCTGCTCCTGAAGTTCAGCCTGTAGTTACTCCTCAACCTGTTGTTGTTGAAGAAGAAAAGAAAGTTCAAGATGAATTCATATCTGATTTGGAACTTGCGCTAAGGGAATTGGAGCAATTTTAGCAAATTAAACACTAATTGAGGAATGTTCAATGGGTATGGACTCACCACCTGGGGGTATAAATCGTATAGGAAAAACAAATTCATCAAAGGATGAAAGAGGAGATCTATTTCAAACTGGTATCAGATCACTTGATCAGAAATTGGGCATGGAAATGTCGTCACGAAAAGGATTGCCTTCTGGTTCTCTGATTTTGGTGAGTTATCCTTCTGAAACTGTTATACCAACACTGTTTATTCAAAGAATCCTTCTTAATTGGGCTCAGAATAGTGAAAATGTTATTTTTTATGTTCATAGTAGTCGTCCTTATGGTCATGTTCTAAACTCATTCAAAGCTTATGAATGGGATGTAAAACCCTTCGAAGGTAAAAATTGGTATTTTGAGAATATGTTTGATCTATCAAGTTCTTCAATGACTTCTTCTCTCAAACTAGGCAAAATAGAAGTACGAAGAAAAACTTATGTCAAGAGAGTTATTGATAGAATGGTTCATGTTAAAGAAAATCAAAAGAAACAATGCTTCAGTGTTTTTGATGATTTATTATGGATGAAGGAAGACAGATTAGACGAAGATTCAAATGATTTGATTACTTTTCTAAAATCAATTATAACATCCATAACAAAAATAGGTGGCATACATTTCTTCCTATTACCACAAGGTGTTCTTGATCCTGTTGCTGAAAGAATAATTATGAATGCAGCTCAAGGGATATTCTACTTCTCAAGAAGCACTGTTGGTAGTAGAATAAAGGATACTTTTGCTATTACCAAATTGATGGGTGTAGCATTCGTAAGCGAAAACCTAGATCTTACTCCATCCGAAATTGAAGGCTTTAAGATAGAATCAACCGCAAAAATATAGATGATTTTGATGGAAAATTACGAAGAGAAAGAACCTGTAGAAGAAGACGAATTTCATGAAATAGCATCAGAAATCACCAAACTTTCTGAAGAAGTTGAAGAACTAAAAGAAAATCTCAAAGCTCCTAAGAAGGAAGGGAAAGTAGAAAAAACTAAGAAAAAGAAACAGGAATCAACTCTAGAACTAGATCCTGCAATACGATATGTAAATGAACTTCTAGAAAATTCTTCAGAAGTCATAATTTCAGAAATGAAATCAGAATTCTTTAGGCTTTTTAATTTCTTATCAAGTATGTTTTCGGTATCACCATATCAGCAAGATAGAAGGAAAATTCAGAAGAAACCAAGTGATTCCTCTGAAAATGGAAGTGTTGATACAAGAGTTATAGAAGATTTTCAAAGGGAAAAAGATATGCTTAATCTTCTTCTAGAGGAAAGAGAATCTCTGATTTATGAATTATCTGATCAAATTGTTGCTATAGAAGCAGAAAAGAAGGAACTCGAAGATAAGATGGAGAAAATCACAAAAGAAATGGAAAAATGGATGAAACAGAAAAGTGTTCTAGAAAGAATAGTCACTTCTGATCCAAGATTCAACATTATAAATTTGCTAAGAAGGATGGGTGTTATAGCCCCAATTCAACTTTCTTTTGTACTCGGCGTCTCTCTATCTCAAACAAGAAAGTACATTTCTGAATTAGAGCAGATGAAGATTCTAAATGTAAACGAAGATGGAACCGTTTCGCTTCATCCCGAATTTGATGAAGATACTATGAATATACGAGTTAATAATCAATAATAAAATAAAGAAAAGGAATAATTTCCTTATTGTTGTGCATATAATTTTTCGTAGAACAAAACAATGTTCTTTAGAAGAGTCTTAAATGCCTCATCGACATTTTCACCTGTTTTTGCAGATGTTTCAATATATGGAACTGTAAATCCTGACCAAGCAGAGAGGTTACGAGCATATTCTTCTGATTGTTCGCGCATAATAGGATCTTTAGCTGTAGCACGAAGATCGCTCTTGTTACCAATCAATACAATTGGTACGACTCTATTACTATTGTTCTTGAGAAGTTCTGCAATCCACGATGGAATATTCTCAAAACTAGAACGCCTTGAAATATCAAACACCAATAAACAACCAGATGTTCCTCGATAGTAAACCTCACGAACAGCAGAGAACCTTTGTTGGCCTGCAAGATCCCAGATTTGTGCAACAAAATCTTGATCATCAATTCTTAAACGCTTAACAGCGAAATCTGCACCTATGGTCATGGAATAGCCGTCTTTGAAACCTTCTCCTAGATAGGTTTTTCGGAGACTTGTCTTACCTACGGCACCATCACCAAGTAAGGTTATCTTGAAGATTTTCCGTTGTCCTGCACCCATTCTATATTCCCCTTTATACAATTTATTTATACTCTCGGATACTATTTAAACTATTTGATATTTCTTTACGTATATGATTCTGCCGTTGTTCTACATCTTATAGTTCAGTTTTGTAGTAATTGTAAAAAAAGAAAAATATGTTTTCATTCAATGTTCATGTAGTGTGAAAACATCAATCCATGGACCTTCTCCAAATGAAAACCATATAAAGATAAAAGCTGAAATCAATGCTATTCCAATAATAATTATTTTTACTGATAAGTTGAATTCCAGTTTCTCGGTATTTTTGTCAATTATAGCTCCCATAATACCGGTAATAAATACAACAATCATTGCCCAGGCTAATTCCCAACCAAAGGATAAAGGTAATCCAATTATTGCTGGTACCAAGTACCAGATAACAAAAATTATCCATGGTACAAGTAAACTGGTCAATAACCTAGAAAACGTGAATGAACTTCTATTCTCGATTTTCTTTCTTTTAATAAGGAAGTCTACTCCTATTAATAATAAGTATCCAAAAAATCCCATTTTCAAATGCTGAAAAACTGATTCATCTCTTCCAGATATTGCTTGGAAGAAAGGATTGGGATTTAAATAGTAAAGATAATGTAAAATTGCGAAAAATCCTGTGAATATCAGACTTTTGAGAAGTATGTATCCAACTTCTTTCCAATTACTGTTTAGTTGCCTTTCTTTAAAAGTATTCATTAAAATCTCCTTAAAATTGCTTGTTCTTTCTTCTCAACTAGTATTTTAAGTATTAACATTTTACAAAATTCTATCTTGAAGAATATGTTATTGGAAAACATATAAATTACTTCATTTTACCTCTTCATTGATGAGTGCTTCAATTAAGAAAAGGACCCTCTTTTATTTGGAAAAACTTGAGGAACATTATCCTCAGTTTAAAGGAGGGTTATCTAATTATAACACTCCTTATCAATTACTAGTAGCTACTATATTGAGTGCTCAAAGTACAGATAAACAAGTAAATTCCATAACTAAAGAGCTGTTTTCTTCTTATCCTGACCCTGAATCTTTTGCAAATTCATCTCTTGAAGAAATTGAAAAAGCAATCTCTAAGGTTGGTTTATATCGAAATAAGGCAAAGTTCATCCATGAAATGTCAAAGGAGCTGATTAAGAGATACAATTCGCAGATACCAACATCTCTCAAAGAATTAACGAGCTTACCTGGAATTGGCAGAAAAACAGCTAATGTTCTTCTAAATGACTGGTTTAAAATTCATGAAGGAATAGCAGTAGATACACATGTTAAGCGTATTTCTTTTAGACTTGGTTTAACAGCTAACAAAGATCCTTACAAAATTGAAAAGGACTTGATGCAGGTTCTTCCTCAGAAAAAATGGGGGCGAATAACACATTTGCTAATCTCTCATGGACGATCTATCTGCAAAGCACTAAAACCAAAATGTAACGAATGTTTTTTGAAATCCTATTGTCCTAGAAATGGGGTAGAGGATGACTAGAACAAAAAAACAGGTTTGCCTTTTGTATATTCTTTTTAAGTAAGATAAAATATTTCTTTATTGCAATAAAATTTATGTAGTAAACCAAAGCTACTTAATACAAGTAAAAAAGGCTGAAAAAAATGTCAAGAATAGAAATACTACCTCCATTATTAACTCGTATAGGTTTTAATGAAATTGATATTAAAGTGTATTCTGCTACACTTGGATTAGGCAAAGTAACTATTGGTGAGTTACTAGTCGTAACAGGTTTAGATCCTCTTACCCTCATTCAATCAGTTAAGAACTTGGAAGAATTGGGTTTCTTGAAGAAAACAGCAGGAAAAACTCCCCAATACTTTGGTATGCTTCCTTTTCTGAAAGAATACATTGTTATTGAAAAAGATGCTTTATACTCCTTAGATGGTGTTATTACTGCGTTAAAAGGAACTAAAGAGGATTACAAAGAAAAGAAAAATAAATTTGGAGGGACCTTGGAATTAACAGGTGAAGGGACTGTTTTTGACATTCACGTAGTCAGTGGTATAATTAAACAGGTTGTTGATGCACTATTCCAGCAGTATTTAGAGCATAGTGAACAAACTGAAACAACTGCTTCTGCCTTCATAACAGAAACAGAAAAAGAAGTAACTGGATATCTGAATCAAGTGATGGATCAGCCTTATGTTTTTTCAGCTCAACTGGAAACTTTTGTGCAAGAACTTAATGCATTTGTTAAACAGTTCCATCATACAGCAAAGCACAATAGTGATGTTTTAGTAGATGCAACTGAAGAAAAAATAAAAGGTTCTTTTGAAAACTTAACACAAATCATAAACAATGGTTTAGATGCCCATACAGAAAATCATAAAGAATTTCTTGAAAAATTAGCTCCTGATTTAGATAACGCTCTAAAGGATTTGGTTAATGAGTTAACTGAGGTTCAAGAATCATTTCTTGATAATTACAATAAAATTTGGCAGGAAGCTTATAGTGCTTGGACACTAGAATCTAAAAAAGTAGTCGATGAGTTATCTTCAGAAGTGAATAATATCTTCTCTGGTCAAATCAAACAAACACAAGAACTTAGAAGAAGTGTTGAGCAGATTGACAGACAGACTAACTTCTTATCTTCAAAAATTGCTGAAGCATTAAGCAAAGGGAAAAAACAGGTTGAATCACCTCTTCAAGATGCTAGAGATACAGTTCGTAATTTAGCTAATGATTTGAACGAGAGCGGATTACAATTAATAGATCAACATGTACTATCTTTGAATGAAGTAAGAGATGCTTTACGTTCTAAACTAGACCATTTCCAAATAGCTGGAGAAACAACTGTACGAACAAAGAAGAATGAACTAACAGGTACTAAATTGGAAAAAGTTGATTTACTTCCTAAGAATCTTTTGGAACTACTACAAAATCAAACAGAAAATTATGCCTCTTCTTCATTTGATTCCTGTTCAGAAGTTACAGGGCAGTTAAAAGAAAATGTAGTGAATCAACTGAATGAGACTAAAGAACAAGTATTGAAAGATTTTCAAGTACATGACACTGAAAAGACGAAAATTATCAATAAGATTCAAGATGACACAATTAAAGAATTAAGTAAATCAAAGCAAGATTCTGAAAAAATGGCTCTTGATTTGAAAGAAAAAATACAAGGCTCTTTAGAACTCTTTCAACAAAAATCAGAAGATAAAAGAAATCAATTAGCTATGCAACTAACTGAACTAAAACAACATTTGAAGGATTACAAAGATGAACAGAAAGATCAGATAGTTGAACAGATTTCTGAAGGTGAAGAGATACAAATCAACACCCTAGTTTCTCAAGTAGCTGCTGTTATAAAAGACGTAGATGAAATATTAGACTTTCAAATGGATTCTCTGCTGGAGAAAGCAATGACTTTCTACCAAGTTATTAACACTAGAGAAGATGAGTTGAGACAAGTTGATAGTGCTGCTTCTTCATATTCCTTTGACGGTCAACATGATACTTCAATCATTGTTGGAGATGAGGCCATCAAAGCAAGTATAACAGATATTGCCATGAGATCAAATTATGAGCTCCTCTTGGTTACACCAGAAGTTGATGAAGACCTTCTTAAAGAGATGATGCAATATACTAAAGCACAGCGAGTTACTTTGGTTTCTTATTTTGATAAAAGACATCAATCTATTTTAAGACCACTTTCAGAAAGATTTACAGGATTAAAATTGAAACACTATGATAAGAAAGACGTCTATTGTGGTATTTTAGATGGAAATCACGAGGCTGTTTTTGCATTCCTAACAGCCGATTCAGTACCTATAGCTATAAGAACTACAAATGAGTTGCTCTTGGGTCTCTTTAAATCCGCAATTAATCGAGATGTTCTATTCCATTCAAGTGATGTAGAGGTGTAATCCCCTCTTATTCTATTCTTAAAAATAAGTAAAAATTAAAGCAAAGAAGAATTTTCTGTGCTTTAATCAACGTAAAATTTACATGATCTCATATCAAGTAAATGAGGAAGTTTTTGAATTAAACCAGCTCTGACTAACAATTTTAGTCCATGTCGTACAGTTCTTGGAGCTAAACTGCATAAATCGACTATTTCACTACTAGTAATAGGTCCTTTGCCGATTACTATCTTAAAAATTGTAATTGCGCTAGGGGGTAACCCAGTTAAATTGTTTTGATTAATATTAGGATTTTCAAGAGCTATTGCCACATAAACCATTTCCTTACTTGGTTAATCAATACTCGACAAGTTCCCTTTTTAAAGTTATTTAAAATTAATTCATGCGCTTTAAACTGATTTGTGGCGTTATAAGCCGTTTTCACGTTTTTTTTAAACCACAAACAAAAACTACAAAAAAAACAGTTTCCTAAACTGCAACTTTAAAAATTTGCACAATATGCTTTAAAAGCAAGAAATCAACATGAATAGGGGTATTTTGTTTTTTATATTTTTGTGTAGAATTTTTTTTCAAAAAAAATGTTGTTTTAGGAAAAATTTAATCTTTTGGTAGTAAAAAGAACCATTTTCTACTAATACTTAGGAAAACTACTATTTTAGGAGTTTTCCATAAATAAGTAACTAAACAAGCAAGATAGACTGTTATTGTGTTATTTCTTAATAGGTTTAATTTTTTGCCATAAATTGATATTTTGATATAATAAAAGCTTGTTAAAAATGAATAACTAAGAAGAAGCTTAAGGTATAATACGATACAGATTCAGTTTGCTTTTCTAAATTCTGTTGCCAAATTGTGGGCTTTGTGTAAAGGCAAAGGTAGTTTGAATTGATTTTTGAAAAGATTTTGAATCAATTTAAATGAAGATTTAACTGAAACATTGTGTCCTGGAGATATGAAAACTGGATTCCATTTTGTTTTAGGTTGATATCTAAAACCAACAAACTTCTCCTTCAGTATAATCTGTTTTAGAAATTCATTTTCGGTTTGTTTGTATTTGAAAAATCTCAAAGGTTTCTTTGCAACACCTATAGAAGGAATTTTAGCTGTTACTCCAAAAACTGTTGCAGATCCTGTGTTTTTTGGATGAGCGATACCATGTCCATCAATTAAAACTAAATCAGGTTTTATTGAAATCTCTGAGAATAGTGAGATGAATGAAGGGACTTCTCGAAGGAATAGATAAGTTGGAACATAGGGAAAAGGAACTTTGCTAACTATTACTTTTTCCTCAAGAATTTCTTCGCTTTCGTAGTCAATTACGATTCCTGCTGTAAATGCATTACCTTCTTTATAAGCAATATCGAAAGCTCCAATTTTCTTAATTTTTGAATATTTGTCCTCTAAAATTACTTTTTTTGCAATTTTTTCTTGAAAAATCTGAGCATCTAGAATAGTTTGAGGAAAGTCAGAAGTCATATCACTTGCATTCCATTGTTTCGAGATATTTTAAATAAGAAGAAATAAGTGTTTTCTTTTCTAAAGTATGAACAATGTTGTCCCAAGGAAGTGGTTGATCAATCCCATAATTCCATTTAGCTTCCATATCTAAACTACTATCAATTTCTTTGAGAGCTATTTTCCAACTTCCAACAGTATTTTTTCCTTTAGCGATTTGATAAATAACAGGATAATACTCATGATTCTGTAAGGATAAAACTCTTTGAATTATTGACCACTCTGGTGCGTAAAGCGACAGATCAATATTTTTTATTTGATATAAATTGCTTTTATACCACTTTTGCTCCTCTTTAGATTCCTTAACTCCTATCATTGGTGCAAATTGAAAAGGAGTATGCGCTTTTGTGATAAACTGATTCATGGAAATTCCTATTCGTCCTGTAGGAAAATAGCTGCTTCTGATTGTACTTAAGAAGTTCTTTGTTTCGTCTCTTATTTTTTCGTCTTCACAAGGAAATCCATAGATCATATAAAGCTTTATTTGTCTAAAACCTGTGTCCCAAGCAATCTTAAGGGCAGAGAAAATTGTTTCATCATCCATTCTTTTATTCAGAGCCATTCTGAGAGATTCATCCCCAGTTTCAGGAGCTAAAGATAGAGTGCGCTGTTTTCCTTTTCTAAGCGTTTTTAACAGCTTTTCTGAAAGATAGTCCGCTCTGAACGATGAACAAGATACTTCATACCCCCTATCCACAATATATTCTATCAGTTCCTCAAGAGTACCAGATTGTGCAATAGCACTACCATAAAGAACTATCTTGTCAAAATCATTCACTTCACTAGCATGATCAATAATATCAATTAAACTATCTAGGGATCTTGAAGTTCTGGGAAATCTGCAATGACCTACAAAGCAGAATTTACACCTTTCTGAGCATCCTCTATCTGTCTCTAAATAATATGCTTTACCAAAAATAGGTTCATTCTTAGTGCCTTTTACGCCTTCAGGTATAATTTGTTTTATAGGATAAAAAGAATTAGAAATATCTTTTAGTTTGACACTTTTAACTTTGTTACCTATCCATTTTCCTTCATCTGTAAAATGATAAGAATAGGCAATAATACCCTGTACTGAGGTTAGTGCTTCTGTTTTTTTCTTCTTGCTTGGATGTTTTAAAGCTGAGATGAAATCTTCGCTGACTGGTTCTATGTCACCTAAGAAGAAGATATCTCCAGCAAATAAAACAGGAAATGGATTTGCAGTTATAGAAGGACCACCTAAAATGATTAATGGATCTGAATCCTTTCTCTGCCTAACATCAGGATTAATTCCACCTCTAAACAACAAATCAATTGCTTGAATGTAATCGTGTTCAAATTGACAGGAAATTGCTAAAACATCGAAGTCTTTGAGATTCTTCTGACTTTCCAATGAATAAGGAGCAATTTTAGGATTTAGAGGTTTGAAAATTCGTTCACAAAGGAGATCTTTGTCATCATTAAATAAGAAATATAACAGCTGAACACCTAAACTTGTCATAGCTACACGATAAGTATTCGGATAAATTAAACCGATTTTGATTTTTTCATGGGTCCAATTTTTCTTTATTGCATTCAGTTCTTTAATCTGCATCTTTTCTTTTCCTTTTTACAGTATAATTCTGTGAACTAAAATAAATTGAATCTGGAGGTATATCTTCTTTAACAATCGTTCCAGCACCTATCCAAGAATTACTACCTATTTTTACTCCAGGCATCAATAGAGCACCTATGCCTGTTTCTACTCCCTTACCCATGATCACCCCTAGTTTTCTCCTACCACTATCTTCCTTTATTCCTTTAACAGACACAAGAATTGATTTTTTATCAATGCGTAAATTAGCGGTGATTGTTCCAGCTGCTAGATTACAGTCATCATCAATGATTGAATCCCCGATATATGAGAGGTGTGCAGCATGTGTATTATTGCCAATAACAGAATTCTTGACTTCGCATCCATTCCCTATTCTTGCTTTCTTACCAAAGAATGAAAATTTCCTGATGTAACAATTGGGACCAATATCAGCCCCTTCGTCAAAGAATGCGGGACCGTCAATATAGGTTCCACTCCTTAAAATTGCTCCTTTCTTAAGAATTATATTGCCTTTGATGTGTACATTTTCTTCTATTGTACCTTCTCTTCTGTCTTTAATTATTGATAGAAGATATTCATTTGCTTTCAATAAGGACCAAGGTCGTCCTAAATCAAACCAATAATCATTTTCTTTGAGTTTCACTAAACTTGTTGGATATTTACCGTTAGTTAATAACAAGTTAACTGCATCTGGAATCTCATATTCTCCTCTTGAAGAAACATCATTATTCTCATGTTTATTACCAAGAATTTTGAATATCTCTCTGCTTAAGGAATACAACCCAATATTTGCATAACCCGAAGGAATATTTTCTTTTTTTGGTTTTTCTACCATTTTAATGGGTTTGTCATTCTCATCTACAATAATGATTCCAAAATTTTCTGTGTCTTTTGTATATTTTCCTCCAACAGAGATAGAGCCAGCTTCAGCTGCTTTAACTGTTTGTTTTATTAAAGATTCAGAAAATATACAATCTCCGTTCACTGCAATGAAGAAATCATCACTAATTTCGTTTTTTGTCAAAAACAGAGCATTACCTGTTCCCTTCAACTCCTCTTGATGGAGAAAAGTAAACTCAATAGAAGGAAATTCCTTAGCTAAGAAATTACTGATTTTTTCTTCCATATAATGTGTGACAATTACAAATGATTTGATTCCAGATTTGAGAAAACCATCTATTATTCTTTTTAAAATGGGTTCTCCAAGAACTTTCAACATTGGTTTTGGACTAGAATCAGTTAAGGGTTGTAACCTTATACCCTCGCCAGCTGCTAGTATAACAACTTTCATTCTATTTTGTCACCTTGGGTATAGTTGATTATACTTCAAAAACTTCTTCTGCTTCTTCTGGAGCTACTGTTTTTGGTGTTTTTAAATTGTTGATACTTTGAATGAGATCAAATGCCTTAGTATTTGAGAAAATTTCCTTAAATGCTTCCCATTGTTCAAGAGAAGTAATAAATAAACCCTTTCTCTTAAGCGGAGTTCCATCTTCTCTTTCTGGATTGATTTCTAAACCAAGATTAATGTCATCTCCTTTTGTAGGTAATTTCACAATGGTTACTCCTGAGACACTTGTCTTTTTCTTGTCCCAATCCTTCATTTCTTTACCAAATTCTTTCAGTTTTTCTGTTAAATCTGTAGTCATTATATTCACTGATGGTTAACAGATAATTCAATTTTTAAACCCTCCTCTCTTTGAGGTTTGGAAAGCCATATCCAGAGGAATCAGTTTAAAAGTTTATTTGAAAGAAGAAAATTAGAATGAACTACGCAATTACTAATGGTAAAATTTATACAGTAAACAAAGATGCAGAAATAATCGAAAAAGGTACTATTTTGATTAAGGATGGCAAAATAGAAAGCATTAGTGAAGGAGAAGCAAATATTCCAGAAGGCTACGAGATAATTGATGCAACTGGAAATCATGTTCTTCCTGGTTTTATTGATTCCCATACTCACCAAGGATTGTTTGATGGGAGTATAGGTTGGGCAGGATTTGATGGAAATGAAATGACAGACCCAAATACTGCACATGTGAGAGCATTAGATGCAATCAACCCAGAAGATCCTGGTTTAGAAGAAGCACGAATAGGTGGAGTTACCACAATTCAAACTGGTCCAGGAAGTGGAAATGTTATAGGCGGAACTGACACTATAATCAAAACATATTGTAAGAGTAAAATAGTAGATGATTTAATTGTAAAGACCCCATCATCTATGAAAGCTGCATTAGGAGAAAATCCTAAGAGAGTATATGGAACAGATAAGAAACTACCTTCAACAAGAATGGGGACAGCAGCAGTATTTAGAAAAGCCTTTGTAGATGCTCAAAATTATGGAAAGAAATGGGATGAATATGAATCAAAGAAGAAGCAGGCAGAAGAAAAAGATGAACTAGATAAGATACCTTCAGAGCCAGATAGAGAACTAAACAAAGAAATGCTACTCAAAGTTTTAAACAAAGAAATACCATTGAACTTCCATTGTCATCAAGCAAATGATATTGTAACAGCAATAAGACTAGCAGAGGAATTTAATATTGACATGATGCTTGTGCATGCAACTGAAGGTCATAAGATTGCAGATTATATTGCTAAAAAAGGTGTCCCTGTATCAGTAGGTCCATCACTTGTAGGTTTTGAAAAAGTTGAATTGCGCAATATCAGTTTTGAAACCCCTAGGATATTGTGGAAAGCTGGTGTAAAAATATCAATTCAAAGTGATTCCTTTACTCGATTAAAACACTTCCAAATACTGCCTTGTATGGCAATTAAAGAAGGATTACCTGTAAATGAAGCATTAAAAGCAATAACTATCAATGCCGCTGAAATGATTGGAGTAAGTGATCGTGTTGGAACACTTGAAGCTGGAAAGGATGCTGATATTGTTATCTGGACTAATCATCCCCTCGAAGATTTCTACGCTGAAAATAAAGTAACCTTCATTGACGGTGATATTGCATATAAGAAGGAATAACACCTTCTCTAACTTTTTTTTCAAGCTCTTTCATAATAACCTGGAGCTCTGTGTTCTCCAAAAAAATCTAAACCTTTTTCTTTTAGTTGTTTTTTCAACTCATTTGCAATTTTTTCAGAAATATCGCCTTTTTTATACATGTAGTCAATGATTTCCCTAGCTTCCTCTTCAGTTGAACATCGACAAATAAAATCTATTACACTAGGTGTGTAACCTTGGAATTTTCTTACCTTTTTAGTTCCAGTAGTAGTTCTTCTTTCCTCTTCTTCTATTTGGTTTTCTCCTTCCATTATTTCTTTAAATATGGCTGGAAAATGACTCTGGAAATCTTCCTTATCGTCTCCTTCTTCACTGGATTGTCTTCTATCAGACATATATTATTGAACTTTGGTACACTAAAAAAGATTGAGATTATGTATCATATTGCCGGTTTTTTCGAAAAATACTCATTTATACAAAAAGTCTTTATTTTTGGATGAAATTAGACTAGTAATGTTAGTTGGAATAGTAGGAAAACCTAGTTCTGGAAAAAGCACATTTCTTAATGCTCTTACGATGGTGAACGCAAAGGTAGGGGATTATCCTTTTACAACAAAAGATCCGAATAGAGGAACAGCTTATGTGAGGAGTCCATGCGTTTGTAAAGAACTTAATGTTGAAGATACACCTAAAAATTCTCTCTGTAAGGAAGGAATTCGTTATCTTCCTGTACAGTTTCTAGATGTAGCTGGATTAGTTCCTGGTGCTTCTGAAGGTAGAGGACTAGGTAACCAATTCCTAGATGATTTAAGACAAGCTGATGTTCTGATTCATGTTGTAGATGCAAGTGGTTCTTTAGATGCTGAAGGGAACCAAATAGATAAAGGAACTTGGGATCCTTTGGATGATGTTAAATTCCTTGAGAAAGAAATTGATGCTTGGATAAAGGCAATTATAAATCGAGATTATGTTACCATGAAGAAGAAAGCTTCTGCTGAAAAAATTAAATTTTCAATGCTTTTACATGAGAAATTAACAGGATTAGCAATAAAAAAACAAACAATTGAAGTATCTATCAGAGAAGTTGGAATTATAGATGATGATGCGAATACTTGGGATGAAAAACTAGATGAATTAATAACTACAATAAGAGAAAAAGCAAAACCTCTAGTTATAGTAGCTAATAAAATTGATCTGCCTTCTTCACACAAGAATTTTTCTAAAATGAAAGAAGAACTAAATAGTGATGTCTTTCCAGCTTCATCTTTAGCTGAAGTTTTTTTAAGAACTGAACAAGAAAATTCTACTCTTTCATATACTCCTGGAGATCCGAGTTTTAAGATACTAGATCAAGAAAAACTAGGGGATAAAAAAGTAGAACTTCTAGAAAAGATTAATTCTGATATACTTCAGAAATATGGTTCTACTGGAGTACAAGAAATACTATCTCATGTTATCTTTAATTTATTCAATATGATAGTCGTTTTTCCTGTAGAAGATGTTTCAAAATTTACGGATAAGTCAGGAAATATTCTCCCTGATGCATATTTGGTTCCAAAAGGAACTACTGCCAAAGAACTTGCTGGAAAAGTTCATACTGATTTCGCAAAAAACTTCATTCATGGAACATTAGCCCCATCTGGTAGAAGAGTAGGTGCAGATTACGAGTTGCAAAATAATGATATAGTTAAAATTGTTTCTGCCGTAAAATAAAAGAAATAGAAGAGTTAATCTTCTAAACTGTTACGCCGGTTGCTGCAACTTGCTGTGCAGCAGTAGAAGCACCAGGTAGTACTATAACCTTGCTTTTTCTTACATCCACCATAACTACTGGATATATCTTTTTAACAACTTTCTTCATCTCTTCAGCAATTGATCCGTTAATCATGCTTTGAGCAAATTCTACAAATGTTTGAGCTCTAGCTGTTGTTCTCACTAAGTCTTCAATTGCTTTTCTAACAACTTTTTGTGTGCTTGTTCCACACCTAATAGGTGTGATAACGATAGATGAAACTCTTAATCTTGCCCTGTCTTTTGTAACAATATTTTGGATTGCTTCAATCTTTGAACGATTTCTTCGAATCTGAGATCTGATTTGTTCTTTAGCTATTTCATGCCCATCAAACTCAGTTCTGCAAATATTTCCTTCAACACTTGTTATTCGAAATCTGATCTTTAGATTAATATCATAAAAGATGTCCTCAGCAACTCCAAGTCTAGCCATTTCAATTACTCTGCCATATAATTTTTCAGGCTCACTTGCTGGAGTTTCCCCTAAGGATTTATCAACAATATAACTTGCAGCAGCTACATCGTACCAAGATTTTTCTTTCCATTTGTCTACTACTTTTGGTTTTCCTTTAGATTTTCGAGTTGGTCTTCGAGATGACAATGGTTTAACCTCTAAACTGTTGTTTTCCTTCTTCTTTAATTGAGTTTTAAAGATTATGTTTGATTATAATCTTTGAAATTAGCTAAAAGATGAGATTTAGAACAGGTGAGTTTCAGCTCTTAACACTCTTGTAGACTGATTCAACTGTGTTTATTGTACTGATTATATCATCGATAGTATTTCTTATTGTTGAAACAGATGAAGAAGATTCTAGTTGCACAATCAATTTACAATCTTTAACTTGCATACTGATTGTGGTATTATTATCAACATGTTGGTTTTCTGGTTCTAAGCTTTTAGCGATGATTTGGGCAATTTCATTATTTTTGCATTTGATAATAATTTTGAAGCTAGATTCATGTGAGATCATATGTTTCCCTTTTATTCCGAATTACTAACTGTTTTTGTTCCATCATGATGATACTTAAGTGATTTTTCTAATTCCTCAAGTATTGTCAAATAATCCTCATCTGTTAATACTAATCTGAAGAAATCAGTTTCTCCCTTGAAACTTGATTCAGGAAGTATTTTTCTTTTAATAAAATCTTGAATCACATGATATAATTGAAGTCCTTTTTGAATTTGCTTAGGAGAATCATGCATGTACAAATAATTCATGTTCTTCTCTTTCAAATGAAGTAGTAGTGGTTTATCAATTGCAATAATATTGCTTTCTACTAGCGCTTTAATTACAAGAGGAGCGGATTCTAAGTCAAAAATAGCTTGATTCTCAATTATTCTATAATGTTTCTTATTTTCTACAATAGAACTCTCCTGTGTAATTTTTTCTATTATCTGAGCTGCATTGCCATGATAGTTGTCCATTTTTCGTTTAAGTTCATCGTAAACATTTGTTCTATCGCCTAAAATAACAGCAAGGGCCAAGCCATATTTCCTCAATTTGCATGCTCCATCTAGTAACCACAAATACTCCTCTGCATTTCTTGTCTGGCTTTTTTTTGTTTCTGTAAGAATAATATAGATTGGACCGATTAACGATTCTGTCTTGAATTGGGATTTTTCTTCAACTAGTAGAGCTATCAATCTATCATACAATTTTTTAGTTTCTTCTGTTGTAAGCGATGAAATGGTTCTCCAGTTGCCATCTTGATCTTTCATTGAAATTCCCAATCTAGATACAAAGGAAGTACAAGCTTCTTCGCTTCCAGTTAAACCTGGAAAATATGGATTTATTGAATACTTTAAAGCTAAATGAATAGGGAGACTCTCTCTTCCAGATATCCTTGTTCCTACGGTTTCTTTAAGTATTTCTTCTTTTTTTCCTTCTTCAAGAATAAATCTATTGATGCCTATCAATTTCTGGCTCTTAGAGTCAACTTGTTTATTAGCTAAACCACCAATCAAGGCTAATCCTGAGAATTTTGGATAGTTTTCAGTAATGCCTTCAGCGATGAAATAGGCCAATCCTGAATTAGATAAAGCATCTAATGGTATTTCAAGTTCTTTTAATGAAAGACTTAAGATTGTTTCCCATGGAATCTTCAATCTTTTATCAATCGATAATTTATGGTTTACAAGAATTATCTTCTTTGAATCATCTTTGAGAAAATTACTAGGTAGTTCTTTTATCTGAAAACCTACGAACACATGGGTTGAGTAGTTTATTTTCTTTATTCGCTTTTCTAAATCTGAACTATTATCAATAGATATTGAATGGCACCCCAAACCAATTTCTCTCAAACAGGAAACTAGAATGCCTACTGCACATAGATTATCTGGATTCGCTTTGTAGATAATTACTAGGTTCTCTTCTAAACCCTTTATTAGTTCCGAAATCTTACCTGCTTCGTCCTTTAAAGATTGAATTTTCTCAAATGGAACTTCCATAGATGACATAAGTAACCACTATCTTACAAAATAAAATAAAAATAAAAAGATAAAAGAATATCGTATCTTAGAGTAAAAGTCCCGCAGTATTGGGGTCATATTTCCAGTTTTGTGGGAAAACACCTTTCTTTTTATAGTATTTGGCTAGCCTTCGAATTTTTGATTCAATTAATTGTAATCCTCTTTTACTGTGAAGGTCTTTTCTATTTTCCTCCAAATGTTTCCTTAAATTTGAAGCCTGTCTAACAAGATTGACTAAATCTTCAGGATATTTTGGTTGTAAATTTAAGTCTTCTACAATTTTATGCATTTTTGTACCTAAGACTTCCCTTACATTTGTAACCCCATATTGATCACGTAGGATATTTCCAATCATTGCAGAAGATTGTCCTTGTCTTCTAAGCTCTTCAATTTTTTTGACTATGAATTCCTTATCGTGTGTCATCCATTCTGGAGGTTGATTTCTATAAGGACGAGTTGAACTCGCTTTTCCTCTTTTTCTTGCGTGCATTCTTGCCATTAATTTCACCGGTTATTGCTTTGCGAAGGCGGTTAAGGAGGTGAATAATATTCGAAGTGACTTTTGACGGTGAGAATATAAATTCTTGGTTGCTAGTGTCATTTCAGCAAAGGTTTGATTATTGTCATCTGGTCTGAAAATTGGGTCAAAACCAAACCCCCCTTCACCTATCAATGATTTAGTTATAATCCCCTTTGTTACTCCAACAAATGTTTCTATAGTACTTCCATCGTAGTATGCAGTTACTGATTTAAAGTAAGCTTCTCTGTCTTCTTTATCTTTCATCAAATCTAGTATTCCATTGTTTCCAATAGTGTTAAACACATAAGAAGAATAGGGTCCAGGAAAACCATTTAGAGATTTTATGAAGAGTCCTGCATCTTCAAGGAAGAAATGAAGTTCTTTAAGTTCAGGTTTCGTTTGCATTATACTTAGACAGCTTTTACGAGCAATGATCTCAAGTGAATCTTCTTGTAATTCCTCATATTCGTGATCATACCACTTAATTGATAAATTAAATTCTTGAGCAACATTTGAAGCTTCTTCATACTTTGAAGGATTGTGAGTGATAAAATGAACATCCATTGTAAATAGTTATCAGCAGTTTTTTATTAGTCTTTCTCGATGAAAGAGTTTAAATGCAAAAACTATTGATTTATATATACTAGTTGAATCAGAATTTAACTAAAAACTTCAATCCGGTGAAACATATGGAAGAACTGACACATTCAACAATATATGAGTCTGCTGAAGATGTAAAAGTAAAAGAGGAAATTTTAGGAGCTCTTTCTGATGTTACACAAACAAGTAACATATTAAGCATTTATTCGATGAATGCTCGTGCGATTTATTTCTTTCCAGTAGCTTCTGATGTATATAAATTGAGTATTCAAATCTATCCACTAACACCTGAAATCGTTGCAAAAATTATGAACAATATTTCCAAAATAGCTACAAAAGTGGTATATAGTACAGGATTGTGTTTAGTTGAAAATAGATGTTTCTGGGAAGGTTTCCTACAAGAAAAAGATTTGACAATTGAAGTTGATGAAATTGAATCCAGTTTAAGTTCAATTACAGAAGTAACTGGAATTACAATTGAAAAAGTGATTAGAACTAGTTAATTTAAACTAACTTTTAAATCAAGCACACGAATAAACTCTTTGTACCTATTTCTTAATGTAACTTCAGTGATTTGACATGTTTTAGCAATTTCATTCTGAGGACATTTAGTCTTATTTTGTAGGGCAGCAATATATAATGCAGCTGCAGCAAGGGAATTTGGATTCTTCCCAACAGTTATTTTTGCAGCTTTTGCTTTTGTTAGAATCAACTGAGCATCATTTAGGATTTTAGTAGAGAAGTTTAGTATAGAAGCGAACTTTGCAATGCTACTTTCAGGACTTGCAAGAGGCATTTTTAAGTCTAAATGCTTGAGAAGAAGTCTAAAATTCTTAGCAAGTTTCTTCTTACTTAATCTAGTTTTATCTGCTACATCTTCCAGAGTTTCTGGTTGTTTGTGCAGCCTACATGAAAGATAGAGAGATGCTGAGACAAGAGCTTCAGTTGATCTCCCCCTAACTAAGCCTGTTCTTAAAATTTTTCTGTAAATCATAGCGGCTGTTTCTCTAACTTTTATTGTGAGGTTCAATTGACTACTAATTCTTTTAATTTCATTCAAAGCTCGTAGTAAGTTTCTTTCAGTTCCATATTGAAGAACTGCTCTGCGTTGTAATGTTCTTAATCTGAACATCTGACTTGCTTTTTCTGGAGATATTGAATTCCCAAAAATGTCCTTGTTTGAGTAGTCAATCAAGGTTCCATAGTGGTCATAAGTTAGAAGGTTTTTTGGGGTTCCTGTTCTAGCTCTTTTAATATGTTGTTCTTTTGAGTAAGCTCTCCACTCCGCTGATTGATCAATGTATGAATCTTCTACAACTAACCCACAACTCCCACAACTTATTTCACCTCTAGTAGAATCGAATGTTAGTTTTAGCGAATTGCAGTCTGGACACCTTGGAAGAGAAGTTTCAGAAGAAGTGGTAATGTTAATAGGTTCTGGAGCCATAATAACACCTTAGGTTAGTCTGGCTATAGTTTAGCTATTGAGTATATAAGTTTGGCTGAACTTTCTTACTCATTTTTTGGTAACCAAAAATCGTTCAAAATCAATAAAAAAGGGCTTTTTTGTAATTGAAAAACTACAATGAAAGACATAAGCAAATAAGTTAAAGATAAAAACTGTTAAAAACATACCACTTGGCTATAGTTTAGTAATAAGATATACAGTCCCTTACGTATGGAGTGCAAAAAATGTCACAAAAAGCAGGACAACTTGAGTTTAAATTAAATATAGGAGATCAAAAAGGTAAATGCCACACCAAGATTGTTAGAGATGCTCAGGCAACTGCTCTAATTGGTTTAAAACTTGGAGCTAAAGTTGAAGGCAATGTAATTGGATTACCTTCTTGGGAGTTTGTTATTACTGGCGGGAGTGATAGAGATGGATTCCCCCACAGATCAAGTATTGAAGGTGCTAGTAGAAGAAAATATCTACTAAGAGGTGGGGTTGGATATAAGGTTCCACGAAAAGGCAAACGTGTAAGAAAAGCAGTTCGCGGAAATATTATTTCAGAAGCATCATATCAAATAAACATGAAAGTTTCAAAAGTTGGTTCCAAAACCTTAGAAGAATTAGTTTCTGAAGTTAGTTCAAGTTAACAAAATAAAAGGGAAAAATTTATCCCTTGACTATTTCTTTTTTTCTTCATCTGGAGATTCTGTAAAGAAGATATAAACTATTGAAAGAATAATTACTCCAATAAGTATTCCAAAAATAGTCAATTGCATTCCAGGAGTGTAGTTTGTTTCTTGAGCTAATCCTGGTTTGATTGAGGTAACTATCCATGTGATTAGTATTGAAGCAATTGAAGAACTAACAAATGAACCCCATGATGGTAAGCCAGCTCTTATTTCTCTCAAAGTTGCTAAAGCTAACATTAAGAAGAAATAGAATATAGATACAAAGAATCCTATTAAGAGAGTCAAACCTACATTGTATTTTTCAGTTGGATCATCTAGGTATAGACCCTTTAACCAATTTGGAGCACTTAATTCATTCCAACCTGAAAAAATGAATGCTAGAATAATAAAAGTCAATGCAATTATCGAACTGATGAGAAGTGTTCTATTTTTCTGATCTTTCCAAATTCTTTCGTATAAACCCATTCGAACTTGCTCCTGTTTCTATATATCTCCATTCTTGAAGATTATGCATAAATGAAGCTTTATGACGAGGTTTGATAACCCGAATACTTTATTAACTTTTGGCTTTCTGATTTTATTTTCAATAGTGAAATATTGATATTAAAATGAAACTGAAGCAGGATTTCTACTGAAAATCCTCAGACTCAAATTTACAATCTTTCAAAACAAACTACTAAGAAGGAAGATTTTTGAAGAAATGTGATACTAAAGTTTAGTTAAAAGTGAAATAATATGTTAGATATGGTGAATACTGTTAAGAAATTGCAGCTTTCAATAGAAAGTAATGTATCTTTGAATGACAGCTATTCAATAATGGACTATATCGAAATTGCTCATAGGATTAATATTCCGATAGTAGTTGTAAATGGAATAACCATCACTGAAAGGAATAAATTAATTGAAGAAAACACCAAATCAGATTTTGAATTATTTTCTCTTACAAGTATCTATGAATCCATTATAGATACAAGTTATAATTTGGAACAAACCATAATTAAATTTAAGAAATATTTGTTAAATATGGATTCAAATCAGCACATTATTGTAACTAGAAAAAATGTTTCTAGTAGAAGTATAGAAGAAATAAAAAAGAATCTAGCAGGAATACGTTTTCAACATGAGCTAGTTTGTGTTTGTTCTAACAAGAAAAACATTCTGAAATGGGCTGCCACAGATAGAAGAATAGACTTTATTTCTGTTGACCTTCTTGAAAATGCTTCCTCAATTGATTCAGCTTTATGTTCTCTAATAAAACAAAATGATAAGCTATTAGAAATCTCATTATCGGCCCTTTTAACTTCAAAGGATGATAAGGAACTTAGCCTTATATTAAGAAACGGAAGAAAACTAATAAAATTACTAAAGCAAAGTCATGTTCCATTCACTTTTTCAATGAATCCACTATCTCCTTTGCATTTGCGAAATGGATCTCAAATGAGATATTTAGGTGAACTTTTTGGTATTTCATACAATAAAAGCAAATACTCTGTTTTTGAGAATCAGTTTTCTAAGCTAGTTTCTAATATTATAAAATTACATGATACTTCAGTTTTTGAAGGTGTAAAGGAGGTTTAATTATGGTGACCATAACAAGAGATCGATATGTAGTTATCACAATTATAGCTAAAGAAACAAGTTTTAATTTACAAGCTATTAAGACCAAAGTCTGGCAAACATATCAAAAGATCTATGGAATTTCTGGTTCATCAAGCGCTGGCTTATATTTTGAACACTTTGATGAGAATTTACAAAGTGGAATAATTAGATGCTCGCATGATTCCCTCTCTTCCTTACTTACAATCTTAGCACTTATTACAAGAATAGATGACAAAAATGTCCTTCTTCATCCTTCTTATGTGAGTGGAGTAATCAATAAAGCAAAGAAATATCTTTCGAAATCATAAACCAAGACAAAAATATTGATTAAATCTAACATTAAATTTTATTTAGAATGAAAAATACAGATGATTCTTTGATTAAAGAACTGAATAGACCCTCTTGGGATGAGTATTTTATAGGAATTGCAGAAATTGCTAAGACAAGATCTACATGTATTAGAAGACAAGTAGGGGCAGTACTTGTAAATGATAAACATCAGATTATATCTACAGGCTATAATGGAGTTCCTAGAGGAATAGATCATTGCACAAAAAAGACTTGTACAAAACTATACGAAAAATCTGGAGAAAAAAATGAGGTGTGTCCAGCTGTTCATGCAGAACTGAATGCAATAATCCAGGCCGCCACAGCAGGGATAAGTTCAGAAGGTACAACTCTTTACTCAACAACTAGACCTTGTGGAAATTGCACAATGGCGATTATAAATGCTGGAATTAGAAAAGTTATTTACGTTGAAGAATATTCAGATCCAATTCTACGTTCGGGTTGGTTGGATTCATCTGATGTTGAGTTTGAGAAATATGAAATTAAGTAAAAATTAACTGCTTATTCTTTTTCTGTTGTTTTCAATCTTTTTGAGATAACAAAAAATTCGTTTTCCTGGAGATAAAATGAATTAACCTTTGCTTTTGAGAGTTTTTCCAGTGATTCCCAAATTTTTCCTTTGTACATCTCATTTAGCTCATCTTTTGTGAATTTTCGAAGAATATCGTTGTTTATTTTAATTCGAATATCCCCTTTTACTAGTTCATAATCTAGCGGATTAATTCTCTTCATCTCATCTTCTGTTTCCTTTGATATTTCCCCCTTGATTACCTCATCTTTCCGAAGATCTAAAACATGATTGGAATTTAAAGTAATATAATGCTTTACTTGTCTTGAGTTGATAATTTTATGTTCAAACTCGATTTCTTTGATGATATCTAGGTTAGAATCTAATATAACCACTCGTTTGTCATCTCCAACAGAAATCAATCTACCATCATAGAAAAAAAGTCCATGAATGTTTTTCTCATGGATTTTCTTTTGTTTTATAATCTCCAGATTTTCGCTATTTAATAAAACAATATCTCCTGAATTTAATGCGAAGGCAAGACTATCAGAGGTTATTGCTGATCCAGATATCAACTTTATATTCATTTGAGAATTGATATGGACCAATTGTGAGTCAAAAACCAACAATTCACCTGTTTCTAAACCTACAACAAATTCTTCTTTTGATGTCTTTAGTAGTGATAATGGTTTTGATTTTAACTTGAAAGATTTAATGGGTTTTTGTGATTCTATATCAAACGTAGAGATTGTTGAATCTAATGAAATTGTATAGAGAACATTATCCAATATTTCTATTCCAGTAATGTGTTTTTCATGAACAAAGAAAACCTTAGATAATTTCAGAGTATCTCTTTGCCAAACAGAAACGAAACCAAATTCATGCCCCAATATGAATTGATCATTAGTTATTGTACTGGATATTGCAGGGAACCCATTTCTTCTAGATAATTGAAAAAGTATGGTATGGGGATCCTTATTTGCAAATTCCTTTAAATATTTTGAAGATTTTTTTATGGCTTTAATAACTTTGGAATCATTTACAAAAAGCGTTGTTTCTTCTTTGAGGTTCTCAGTATCCAGAATGAACTTGTCTCCTTCTTGACAAGAAATCAATATTCTGTCATCCAAAGAGAGTATTTGACGCATAGTTAGTATTTTCGTATTTGCAAGAAGTTTGAAATTTCCATTCTCAATTTTCCATTTTCTTAGTCGTTCATCTCTTCCTATAGAAATTATAAAATCGTTTAGAGGTTTAGCTCCTATAATAGAAGATATGTGGGCTTTTTGTTTTTCTATTTTAGAAAAATCAACTAATGACCATGCTTTTAGATCTAAATCTAAAGCAGTGGATAGTACTAAATTTAGATTTTCCAGCTTCTGAATATCTGAAATAGATGAGTTATGCGCAAAAATACATCCTAGTTCTTTCTCTAAATCTAAATCCCAAATACAGATTCTTCCATCTTGCCCTCCAGTTAAGATATAACCATCAAATTCCCTGATGACATTAACACTTCTTAGATGACCAGGTTGATGATATAGAATCTCCGTAAAATTGGGATCTTGATTAATCACAATTATCTGGGGTAACAGAAACTAATTAACTTTTATGATTTGTTGAATCTTATTTATACTACAATAAAAACCATTGAAAAAATTATGGTGGCTCATATCGTCGTGAGAACATCACATTTCAGTCTGGGACGGTTTAATCATCGCCACATTGTTGTTAACTTTGAAGTTTTTATTTATTACTTTTAATGAGTTTGAATAAAAAGAGAAATATTAGAGAGGTTTTACTCCAATAGTTACCTCAAACTCATCGAATTTCCAGTCTTTGATCAGTCCTTCCTTTGGTTTTGTGAATTCCATCTCTTTGCTTAGGGTTTCCTCTTTGATGTACTCTTTAAATTTCTTTAGAGCTTCTTTTCCAAATTCATCTACTTCGACAGAGAGAACAATTTTCTGAGTGTATTCGAGATCCAGTTCTTTTCTCATTGTTTGAACTCGTCTGATTATATCTCTAACATATCCTTCTTGTTTAAGGTCATCAGTAATTGTTGAATTGAAAAGCAATAGGTATCCTTCAGCTTCTTCACCTGCAAATCCTTCGTGAACCTCTATTCTGTATTCCAGGTCGTCTGGAGTGAGTTGAAACTCTGTATCATCTGCTGTTATAACTATTGATTCACCTTTTGCTAACATTTCAACATACTCCTTGGTCTTGTCAGAATCTAGTTTTTCTAGTTCCTTTCCTATTCCTTTAACAGCTGATTTGACTTTGGGAGCTAATACCTTGAAATTTGGTTTTATTGTATAATTTACCAGTTCTTCAGAGCTTTTGCTAAGAGTTATCTTCTTTACATTCAGTTCTTCCTTGAAGACTTCCTCATATTTCTCTATCAAATCCTTCTTTCCAAGAGGAGATATCAATATGAGTTCAGAAAGAGGTTGTCTCAATTTTATATTTGCTGAGGATCGTATACTTCTTCCTGCTGTAACTAGCGAAAGTACTTTATTCATATCCCTTGAAAGATTGGCATCTACTTCCTTTTTATTTATGGTTGGATAATCAAGGAAATGCACACTTAAAGCAGCTTCAGAATCTAGTCTTCTTACCAAATTCTGATGTAATTTCTCAGAGATGAAAGGAATGAAAGGAGCTAACATCTTAGATAGTTTTACTAATACTTCATATGTTGTTACATAAGCAGATTTCTTATCTGTGTCCAGTTCTCCTCTCCAGAACCTTCTACGAGATTGTCGAAGATACCAATTACTGAATTTATCAATGACGAATTTCTCAAAAGCTTGAGCTGCTATATGTACAGTCATGTTTTCTAATGCATCATCTATGGTTTTTGCTAAATAATTAACTTCACTTATTAACCATTTATCGAGTTCTGGTCTCTCGTTTAACGGAACATTGAATGTTTTAGGATCAAAATTATCCACATTAGCATTTGATACAAAGAAACTATAACTGTTCCAGAGTGTAAGTATGAATTTCTTCATTGTTTCGTATATTTGCTCAGGATCAACTCTCACACTGTTCCATGTAGGGTATGAATATAGGAACCATCTCACAGCATCTGCGCCATATTCTGGTATAACTTCATTAGCGCGGATCATGTTCCCCTTGCTTTTACTCATTTTCTTTCCTTTAGCATCTAATGTATGTCCCATAGTTAAACAGTTTAGATAAGCTGGTTTATCGAATAGAACTGTGCTTATTGCTAGAAGAGTGTAAAACCAACCTCTTGTTTGGTCTATTGCTTCTGTTATGAAATCATATGGGAAATGCTTGTCAAACAATTCTTTATTCTCAAATGGATAATGATATTGAGCAAAAGGTGCACTTCCTGCATCATACCAACAATCTATAACATATGGCACTCTTTCAGCTTTCTTCTGACACTCAGGACAGTCAAAGGTTATTTCATCTACCCAAGGTCTATGTAAACTGAAGTCTTTAGCTAGAGGTTTACCATATAATTCTTCTAGTTCCTTTCTACTACCAATAACTGTTTTATGATTGTCTTCGCATAACCATATTGGAAGTGGGCTTCCCCAAAATCTATTTCGAGAAAGTGCCCAATCTCTTACTTCTTCGATGAAGTTTCCAAATCTACCTTTCTTGAGATGTGCAGGTTGCCATCTTACTAGGTCATTGTTTGCTACTAATCTATCTCGCATTTTAGACATTTCAATGTACCATGTTTCTGTAGAATAATACAGAAGCGGACCATCACAACGATAACAGAACGGATATATGTGTTTATACACTCCTTTCTTGAAAAGCAAACCTCTTTCCTTTAGGTTATCCATTATTTTGGGATCTGCATCTTTAACAAATAAACCTGCAAAATCTACAATTTCATCTGAGAAACTTCCATCTTCTAGAACTGGATTCATTACAGGTAATCCATACTGTTTTCCAATTTCAGCATCATCCTCTCCAAAAGCTGGGGCGGAATGAACAATACCTGTTCCTTCATCTGTGGTTACATAATTTGCAAGAGTTACATAGAAAGCATCTTCTTCAGGTACTATATATTGGAAAAGTTGTTCATATTTTTTATATTCCAGATCTTTTCCTTTGAATTTTTGTAGAACGGCATATGTTTCTAGAAGTTCATCTGCTTTCTTCTCAGCTAGAATCAATTTTTCTCCATTATATTCTACTTGAACGTAATCAATATCTGGGTGTACTGTTATACAAACATTTGATATTAGTGTCCATGGTGTAGTTGTCCAAACTAGATAGTATGTATCTTCAAAACCTTCTGCTTTTATTTTAACAAAAACTGAGGGGTCTGTTGTTTCCATCATCCCTTGTCCTACTTCATGAGAAGATAGTGGAGTTCCACATCTTGGACAATAGGGAACTACTTTATATCCTAAGTATAGCAACCCTTTTTTGTCTATCTCCTTCAATGACCACCAAACGCTTTCAACATAGTTTTCATCTAGAGTAGCATATCTGTTTTCGAAATCAACCCAGAAACCTATGCGTTCAGACATCTCACGCCATTCTTTAACATATTTGAAAACAGATTTTCTACATTCTGCATTGAAGTTTACCATTCCAAATTCTTCAATTTGGCTTTTGTCTGTAAATCCAAGAGTTTTTTCTACTTCTAGTTCGACAGGAAGTCCATGACAATCCCATCCTGCAACCCAAGGTACAACTTCAAATCCGTGCATTGACTTATGTCTAAGAAATACATCTTTGATTGCTCGAGTTAAAGCATGTCCAATGTGAGGGAGACCATTTGCAGTTGGAGGGCCCTCTAACCATTTAAATAACGGGCTTCCTTTTCTCATCTCTCTTAGTTTATCAAATACCTTATTTTCTTCCCAGAAAGTCAATGTTTCTTCCTCGTCTTTAGAAAATGAAGGTAAAGCTTTAACTGACTCAAATACTTGTTTCTCGTTATCCACTATAATCTACTCCAAAATGTTTTTTCAGAAATATATAAGGCACGCTACAAGGATATATAAAAAAAAGTTTCTTTTTAGCGAATTTCGCGATCCATCCTAATTCCTCGTGCTCGTTATTTTTCTCGTTTCTACATTTTAAAAACTTTCTGTCAACTACTTAAATACAAGTTTTTTAAAAAAAGGAAGGAAAGAGAAGAAAATTATCGCTTCAAACGTTTTCTTATGAATAATACGCCTATACCAATAATGGCAGGTAGAATGACTAGAATTGTTGTTGTGTTAAATTCATTTACAATGACATTATTGATTAGAATATCTTCAGTTGTGCTTTGAGTTGATAAATCATTCCAGTCTGTTACATCAACAATGAAATCATAATAGCCGTTTTCATACAGGGTTGTATCAAGATTTATTCGCAGAAAATTGGAACCTATAGACCATTCTTGGAACCATGAACCATTTTCCATTCTAACTTTGATTTCCTTGATTCCAACATAATCCACGCCAGTTATGTCTATATTTATCAGACCGGACACTATGGTACTTGGGAATGTTATAGTAACTGAAGGAACTTTATCATCATAATTTGGATCATAGATATTGATTCCTTGTAAACTACCTATCCATGGTTCATCAGTAGTTGGAATGTAATCCATTCTACGAACTAATAATGTAGATAGTCCATCTGCTTCATTTTCAGTTTTCAGTACTTGATTAGTCCTATTAAATACATACAGACCTGAGTTTGCTAGAATGTATGTTTCATTTCTAGAATCAAGATAGAAGATGTCATTAATAGAAGGAGCTGTGATTTGATCTGCTTTGTCCCAAGCAATGATATTTTCAGTAATTGGATCAAATATTCTTATATTTGGATAAGGTTCCATGCCAAGCCAGAGTTTTCCTTCAATCCACTCGAGTGATTGAATTTCCCAATTCTCAACATCTCCAAATCTTTTAATTTCTGAGAGACTTGTAAGGTTATAGAGGATTAATCCTGTATTAGTAGCCACATAGAGAACGTCTTTATCTGGATCTTGTAAAATGGAATTTACTTCTAACTGTGTAATTTCTTCAGTGAAGTTTTCAACATAATATGTGCCTAGTTCCCAGTTATAAACAATCATAGAACCATTCCCACCTACACCTGCATTTTGAGATGCAATTGAATAATAAATCAAACTTTCATTGTATGATGAAGATATATCTGAAACGTATCTATATTCACTTAATGGAAGTATGGATTCAATATTTGTAGTAGTACTTGTATCAATGTCATACATGTATCTATGGTGGAACATAAGTCGTGCATTTACAAGCAGTTCTCCAGCTGTATCTCCTCCAGCACCACCAATTCCTGAAATAAGATGTTCTACTGAAAGAGGATTTAATCGATTAGGATCTGTTGTGTTGATTCTATCCAAACCTAATAGAGTAGAAACATATGCGTATCCATCAACTGGATCATAATTAATATCGGTTGCCATGTTATGTGCTAGACCTAATATGTCTGATTGTTCAGTAATAGCTGTACTAGGAGCAGTATAATCGATTTTTTGTATTCTTTGAACTGTTCCAACGATAAGTTTTCTTGTAACTGAATCTAATCGTATAGATGCAAGCAAGCTTTCGATAGGGTAAGGTGCTCCTGTCACAGTGGTTAGTGGATATCCTGATCCAGAGCCATAATATGATTTAGCTACAGCTTCCATACTTGTTGTATTAAAAACTAATAGACCAGATTCTGCATTTGTGGTATAAGGAGATACTGCAAAACCCAATTTCGCTTCAGTATCACACACTAAATCAAGAAATGATCTAGAATAGTATGGTGTTTGAGTATAGGGGTAAGTTATAATTGTATCATTATCTGGAAAAATTACACTTATACCATCACAGATGTTTGTTGTTTCATTAAATGTTGCGACAAAGATTTTTCCTAGGATTGGATAGTATTTAACAAGTCTAGAATAGTCATTAGGAAGTCCATCACTTTTTGTATACCATCTGGTAGTATTTTCCGAAATATCGATTTCAAAGACTCCAACAGATGTACCAATAAATACGTAAGATTCTGAAGAATTAGCATCAACTGTAAGCATTTTTACACTTGGAGCAGGAGGATTATATCCGCTAATGTCTAATTGTCTATCAGTGATTGGATCATAAACAATCAATCCATGAGACTGTGTAACAATCCATACATAGTGAGTATAGGGATCTACATCTATAAAATCACCCAATTCAAAATTTGTTGCAACTCCTGTTAGAATTGGAGTAGCCGAAAGTGGTGTAACGGAATAGTTAACAATATCTACTCCTTGTAGTGAACCTATGTACAACAATTTAAGATCTTTATCAATTTCTATATTCTGAATTTGGACATCAGTTAAACCTATCTCATCCTTATAGACCGTTTGATTGGTTAAATCATCTAATTGTATTAGTGCTAAACCTTCTGGAGCATTTGTAAAAATCAGATTATCTTCTTCTGATATTGCCAATGCAACATGACCAGGAGGACCAAATATATGATCAAATTCTGGAGTATCAACGCTAGATATTGTATCATTACCTGCGCTAGATTCATAACTAGCAAGATTGTAGGTAGATAAATCAATAAATAAAACTGATGTTAACATTAAGAATAATATTGCTAAGGTTAACTTCTTTTTCATGCTCTTATATAAGTGATATAAAATTATAAGTTGATTCTTTGTGGCTGTGCCAAATAATTAATAGTTTTTCATTAATAGACCATTATCAATCAAAAACTGTTTGAAATCAACATTTTTGATATAAGATCTCAATTTAATCTCTATTTTAATAATATTGGTTCCTAAACTCACAGAAAGGTGATTAGATAACATTGCCTGCTTATCAATTCGAATATGAAAAGATTTCTTATCTTGGTTAAACCTTTCCTCGAATTCAGTAAATAACTGCTGTTTTTGTTCCTTTGAAAATTGATTTACTAAGTGGGCTAAAATTCTGTTTATTAGTTTTTTATTACTAAAAGTGATTGAAACATATTCAATAGGATTATCATATCCTCCTACAAGTTCTTCAACAACAACCTCTGTTTCCTGAATAAGTTCTTCTGGAATAAGATTCGTTAAAGCTTCCAAGTTTTTATCAAAATCCTCTGTAGCATGAATTGAAAAACTATATTCAATTTTGCTAATTGTGATGTCCATCCTATTACCTAATTTGCTTGTATATTTCTAAAAATAAAGAAAAGAAAGAAGGTTAGTTGCCTCTTCGTCCATGACTTCTTAAAGAAGGTCTGACTTTTTCAGCACCAATACCTTTTGTACGAAGTCCTCTTGATTTTTTACCTGCACTTGTCAATCCTCTATGAACTCTTCCTCTATGAACTGGATTTTTGAGGTAAAATATTTCGTCACCACGATATTCTTTAATTGAAACCCAACTTGTTCTTGGATCTTTTGCAATTACAGGATGTTGAGGATCTATCAATATTATTTCGAAGAATTTATGTCTACCATCTTGACCTACCCAATAAGAGTTTAGAACTTCAAGGTTGCTATATTTTCTTGCAACTCTTTCTTCGGCAATAAGTTTGATACTTTTCTTGGGAGTTATTTTGTTAACACCCATATTACGAGATTTTCTTCCTCTTACAGGTCTCTTTTTTCTCCTTCCTCCTCTCCTAACTTTTGCTCTAACAATTACGTATCCCTGTTTAGCCTTATATCCAAGTGCTCTAGCTCTATCAAGTCTTGTTGGCTTTTCAACTCTTTCAGTAGCTCCCTCTCTTCTCCATTGAATAATACGCTTTCGCATCAACTCCTTAAACTCTGGAGTATCTCGATTGCGCCAAAACTCACCAATATACTTATACATACTTTTGGTCATAATTATCACCTAACGATTCCCGGGTGGACATCTCGTCGGTATGTTCCCAAACAAAGAATTAGTTTTAAAAGTTGTGATTTTGAAGATTTTCTTTATTATTTCTCCAAGTTACTCTTTTTGGGGGTTTTTATATTGAAAGTCTAATTATTTATGAGTAAAATTGCCGAGTGTTTTGGAAAAATTACGTATCTTAGGTGAAGCTGCAAAGTATGACTTATGTGCATCTACAGCGTCCCCCAGAGCACATACTCCAGGATCAATTGGCAAGGCAGTATCGACAGGTATATGTCACTCGTTTCTCCCAGATGGTCGTTGCATTAGTTTGCTCAAAGTTTTGTTTACAAATCAGTGCATACATGATTGTGCTTATTGTATCAATTCTACGAAGAACAGAAAGCAGTTCAAGCATTCAATTACTTCTTTTAAACCTGATGAACTGGCAAGACTAACTATTGGTTTTTATCTACGAAATTATATTGAAGGATTGTTTCTAAGTTCTGGAGTTGGAAAAAGCGCAAATTGTCAAGCTGAGAAAATTCATGAAACTCTCCTTGTTTTACGTAATAAGTACAAGTTTGATGGTTATGTACATGCAAAGGTTCTTCCAGGTATTGGGAAAGATGAACTTCTTAGAATAGGTGAATTAGCTGATCGTGTTAGTATCAATGTGGAATTACCTAATAAATCCCGATTCAGTGAAACTTGCTCAACTAAGGATTTTTACTCCGACATCATCAAAGTAACAAGATATCTCCCAGAAATGAGAGAAAAAGGAGAAATTCCAGCTGGTTACACTACTCAGTATGTAATTGGAGCAGCTGAAGAAACAGACAAAGAGATTTTGGACAATGTTTTCGATTTCTATACCGACGATTGGAATTTTAGAAGACAATACTACTCAACTTGTCTTCCTTTAGAAGAGAAGAGTAAAAGTTTTCCTAGAACTTTTTTCTTAAGAGAACATAGGTTATACCAGATAGATTGGCTCAGAAGAATCTACAAATATTCTCCAGAAGAACTTTTGAATGTTGTAAATGATAATGGATTTATCCCTCTCAAGATGGATCCGAAAGTGACCTTAGCTAGGATGAACACAGAACTTTTCCCTGTAGATATTAATTGTGCAACTTACGATGAACTTATGAGAGTTCCAGGTATAGGTCATACTTCTGCAATGAGAGTATTAAAATTACAACAACAGGGAGTAAAACTAACTAAAAATCAGCAACTTAAATCAATAGGTATTGTCTTGAAGAGAGCTCTACCTTTTCTAAAGATTGGCTCGAAAACTCAACTAACATTGGATACTTTTAAAATTCCTAAAGGAGGTGCTTAGAGACTTGTTTTTTTGTAGTTTATCTGCTGAAGAGTACTTTAATGCTGCAAAATATCACAAAGATTCGACTAAAGATTTTATTTCAGGGGCAGAAGTTTTGTTAGAGTCTAAACCTTTTGAAATAACTACAGGATGCTCAAAATTAGGAAATATGATTAAAAAGAGAGGCAATGCTGTCCTTAGAGAAGTACATCTTCTGTCAGCATATATGAGGCTTAAACCATTTCCTGAGATGGTTCTTGTAGGAGAATACAATCCTGAACACGATACCTGTAATTTAATTGCTAAATCACTAGCTAAAAGATTTGATAGATTCATCATTGTTGTTTTCAGTAATAGCTCCTTTTCTGTAGTAACTAATAGAAAAGACCTTTCTGAGTTTCCTCAGTTCAAAGGAAGTTCTAAAAAAACAATTGTTGAACAAGTTAGAGATTTCGCAAAGCATTCAATTACCGATGGTTTTCCCACTGATGCTTTTATAGAAGATGGGGATTTCCTTTGGGAAAAGTATTATGAAACTCAATTTCTTGAACAAAGATTGAATGTTAAACTCTTTCGTAAATTCATTCCCAAATATGCTTTAGAAAAAGCGAATATGAAGATTGAAAAGGAATTTTATGAGAAAGTTGTTGAACAAAGAAAAGAAAAACACACCCTAGACTATTTCTTTGAGTAATTCAGTTATTGAGGAAATAAGTGATAAAGAAAAATTCAAAAGATGATTAGATTATTGGTGTTTGATTATAATGTCATCTTTTGGAATTCATCAGATTGGTATAGTAAGAATAGAACAGGAAGCTTGCTATATTGAATTATCACAACTTTACACTACTGGATTACGTCATATCGATCAATTTAGTCATATTTTCGTATTATGGTGGATATCAATGAGAGATAATCCTCAAGATAGATCTCAAATGCTAGCTACTCCTCCAAGGTTAGAAGTCTCTATAGAAACAGGTGTTTTCTCCTCTAGAAGTCCAACACGACCAAACCCCATAGGTCTAACTAAGGTCAAGTTACTAAAGGTTGAAAATAACAGACTTTACATTGATAGAATTGATGCTCTAGATGGAACACCAGTATTGGATATCAAACCATATCTACCAGGAGATAGTGTCTCCAAAGAAAGCATAAAATTGCCTGAATGGTTTGAACATCTAAAGGAAAAATAATGTCGATTTCTTTTTCTTTCTTTTTTTGAGTTTTTATAAGATAATTTAGAAGAATTTCTGATAGTATGCAAAGAAAAGCTCATTACTCAAATAATGCTTTTTTTGATGAAGGTAAAGTCATCATTATTACTGGAGCTTCTTCAGGAATAGGAAAAGCAGTTGCTCTTGCTCTAGTTAAATACAAGCCAAAACTTGTTCTTACAGCAAGAAGAAAGAGAAAATTGTACCACACTGCTAGTTTGTTAAAAAAACAGAAAGTAAAGGTTTTACCTGTTGTCAGCGATATTAGAGATAGAGAAGACCGAGAGAGAATAATTGATTCAACTTTGAGAACATATGGTAGGATTGATGTACTTATTAATAACGCTGGATTGGGAAAAGCAAATCTATTTCTGAACCAACCTGAAGAGGAAATTGATCAATTAATTGAGACAAATGTTCTCTCTCTAATTAAAATGACACACGCAATTGTACCAATTATGAAAGAACAAGGAGAAGGATGTATAATTAACATATCCTCATCTCTAGCAATGCTCCCTGTCTATCCTTTTGCTGTTTATTGTGCAACAAAATCTGCAGTAAAAGTGTTTGGAGATAGTATAAGACAAGAGCTTAGGAATTATGGAATATCTGTATCAACTGTTTTACCTGGACCATATGACACAGAGTTCAACAAAATATCTGGTTTAAATGATAATGTTGTAAATGGAAGTTCTGTTAATAAACTGGCTGAAAAAATTGCAAAACTTATTGTTAAGCCAAAGTACAATTTGATTCAACCTAAATCATTCATTCCTCTTATTTGGATTACTGAGAAGTTTAGATTTCTGAAAGAGAAAATTACCTTACAAATTGCAGAACAAATTTACAAAGCAAGGATAACTAATATCAATAGAACTGAACAAAAGAAAACTGAGAAAAAGGAAATGGAAATTGCAGTGGAAGTAAAAACTAAAAATTAAGCTGTTACAAAATAGTTTCCTTCAGATTTTTGTTTCTTATCTAGTTGGGAGTTTTTTTTGTTTACTCTTGGACGAAGTGTCCGTGGATCTTGTCTGAATGTTATATCCATTTTTCGCAAGAAAGTATTCATGCCATGTTGTATGGTACCGATTCTTTTACTTGATCCTTTTTCACCTGGAATACCATCAAAGACCATAAGTCTATCAGAAGTAAAGTTAAGCATCATTACATCATGCTCTACAACAATAGCTGGAAATTCATAGTGTGATACTACTCTTTTGATTACTTTTGCTACATTAACTCTATCTTCTGATGAAATGTAAGCTGAAGGCTCATCTAAAAGATACAAATGCGCTTTTCTACCCAAACACGCAGCTATAGAGACTTTTTGAAGCTCCCCTCCAGATAAGTTACAGAGCCTAGAATCTAGGAGTTTTGAAAATTTTAAAGGCTCAATTATTTCTGATTTGTGCCAGCCACTTGTTAGCATTACAGGGTTTATTTCTCTCAGATAATCCAGAACTGTTTGTTCAGACTCAGTATAGAGATATTGAGGTTTATGACTCACAATCAATTTCTCATGTATTGTGGCTTTTTCATTGTTCTCTTGCAGATTAGTTGCTTCTGTGTCTCTTGTTGTCATCTGAGCTAGTAGTTCTGTAGGTTCAGATATTGTAGTTGGTTCAAGAATTCCTGCAAGCATTTTTACGAAGGTTGTTTTACCAATTCCATTGGGTCCAATGATGCCAACTACTTCTCCTTTGTATAATTCTCCTCCCTTAACTGATAACTCAAATGAATCAAACTTTTTAGTCATATCTCCATATCTTAATGCTAACCTAGACGAAGTAATTTTTTCTTCAAGACTTGCTTTTTTGAATATTATAGGTTCAGGTCTGAAACGCATATTTTCTGATGGAATATATCCATCCAGAAAAATATTTATCCCTTCCCTAACAGAATAGGGATGACTTACGATACCATATGCTCCAGCTTGACCATAATACATGTGAACATGATCACTAAGATAATCTAACATAGCTAGATCGTGTTCAACTACAATAAGAGTATGGTTAGGAGATTTCATCTCATTAATGTATTGTGCAATTTTAACTCTTTCTTGAACATCTAAGTACGAAGTTGGTTCATCAAAAAGGTAAACATCTGCTTCTCTTACTACAGATGCTGCAATTGCTAATCTTTGTAGTTCCCCCCCACTTAATTTTGATATATCTCTATCCCAGACTTTAGATAGGGAGAATATCTCTTTGACTTCATCTTTTAATCCTCGTTCATCAACTTTGGAAATTAATTCGGAAACGTTACCTTTTATGACTCTGGGTAATTTATCTACATTCTGTGGTTTCAAGATAATTTTAAGCTCTTCATTTGCAAGTTTTTCAAAATATGATTGAGCTTCAGTTCCTCTATAATTTTCTACGATTTCATCCCATTCAGGTGGTTCTTCAAATCTTCCCAGATTTGGTTTGAAAGCTCCTTGTAAGATATTTAATGTAGTACTTTTACCTGATCCATTCTGCCCAACTAGACCTGTTACTTGGCCCACTTTTGGCATAGGTAATCTATGTAATTTAAATCCATTTATCCCATATCTATGTGTAACTTCTTTATCCAGTTCTTCTGGAAGATTAACAACGGTTATACAATGAAATGGGCATTTCTTCACACAGATTGCGACACCAGAGCAAAGAGGTTCATGGATAACAGCTTTATTACTTGGAGGATCAAAAGTTATCGTTTCTCTTCCAGCTCTAACAGAAGGACAAACTTTGTAACACAATTGACCGCATTTATCTGGTCTGCATTTATCTTGATTTATCACAGCTACTCGAGTCATTAGGAGTAAACTGAATAGTTGATTTAAAAATTTAGAGTTGAGTTATAGGTTAAGATTTGAAAGCGAATCTATAAATAAGTCCTTGTGAAATAGAATATCGAAAGTAAGGTGTATATTATGCCTGTTCCAGATAGTGTCCTAGCAAAAGAATATAGTCTTGTAATGGAGAGAGCTTATGCTTTCGAGCCGAAAGATGGTGATTTAACAACTTGGAAGGGATTTGTTCCAGTAATTACAAATGAAGGAGAAATATTCGTTGATGTCGAAATAAAATTACCAGAGAATTTTCCTGAATTTCCTCCTGTTGTTCAGATTCTCAGTCCAATCACCCATCCAAATATGACACCTGATGGTGTTCTCGAAATGAGAATGCTAGCTCGTTGGAGAGACAGTTATCATTTATTCCAAGTAATTGTAGAATTATTAAGACTATTCCAAAAAGTTCCAGCAAGATGTGTAGAAAAAGAGATAGAAACAGTTGATTCTCAAGAACAACTTACTCCTATAATCTCTCAAAAAGAGCAGTTGGCTATAATTCTTGAAGACAAGAAAAAAATCTTGAATGAAATCAAGAACAAACAAACCCAACAGTTGACAAATAGAACTTTACAACAAGAAAAACAAAAGCATCTTGAAGATGAAATTTTGAATGTTGAAAGTGAGCTTTTTGCTATAGAACAACAATTTGAGGACTATGATATCTCTAGTTTAGAATTTGCTAAAAGGTTCTATAATTTGAAGAAGAGATTGTATCTCTTAGAGACTAAAATATAGTTTCAATTATTTTCTTCTTTTTCCTTATCTTCTTTACTATCATTTTTCATTAGTCTTTTTGTTATATAGTACCAAGCTCCTAACCATAAACCAATTAGAAGAAGACTAATACCTACTTTCAATGCAGCAAATAGGAAGTTTAATCCTGGCTGTGGAGAATCAGGTATTTTCATTACACCCTCACTGATTACTACACAAATGCCTACAAATGCACCAAAAACAAAGATTTCTAAACCAATTAACTTTGCAAGTCTTGGTGTAAGCTTGAAATAATCCTTCAATCCTGATCCAATGTTCTTTATGAATTTTGATGTAGTGTGTAAGATATTCATGTTACTACCCCCGATAGATTAGTTAAAACTGCAATAACTATAGCAAGAATACCACTGATTATGGTTAGGATATTGAATGTTTTAACGACTTCTTTCTCATGAAGAGGGCCGTTTTGAATAACTAACCCTACTAGAGTTATTGGTGCCTTTTTATCTCTAGTTGATTCAATTTTCCAATCTTCTGTCATCTTTGTTGGTCTTGCCATCTCTCTTCTTTCTAATAAACCTTTAACACTACTAATTATTCCAAATGCATTCATAATGAAAGGTATCATAGCAATGATAACAACTACTTCCAATCTCCCCATAACTGCAATAGCTCCCAAAGCTCCTCCGATGGCTAGACTCCCTGTATCTCCCCCAAAAACTTTAGCAGGATAACGATTGAATATCCAAAATGCAAATACTGTACCAATCATGATTAGGATGAAAATATAGGTTAATCCTGATTCTGATAGCCCAGCATCATTAAGTGGATCTAAACCATTACCAAAGACGATTAAATTGGAGAAGACAACTGCGATTAACACTATAATTGTGGTTGCTGCCATAGTCCCATTGAATACATCTAACATATTAACTGAGTTTGCTGGAACAGCAACTACGAAAGGCAATAGTATAAGATAGGCTATATTCAGTCTTGTTTTACCTATAAATGGTAGGATTGGTTCCGGCGTATATCTTTTAGATGCAAATATTGGAATTGAAGCAAAAAGAAGTAAAAATGGTTTTAGAATAGCACTCAGATTTACTATATCGTCAATTAAACCTATCACACCAGCAATTGTAACAGTAATACAAAATATACCTATAGATAATCTTAGTTCATTATCATCAACTAGGATAATCATCAGAACTGAAGATAGAATTATAGAAACTAATATTACAATTCCTCCTCTTTCTGCAACCTTAGGTTTTTCTTTTTTGTGAATATCCACCCCAACGATTCCTCTTCTTTGCATTATTTTTATATGTAGAGGTAATCCTGCCAACGTTATAATAAAGGGAATAAAAAAAGATAATATGTAAATAACTACTGGTGTTACAGTTGCCATTAAGCAAAAATCTGTAATTGCTATATGAAATTTACTATAGACAATTATTACAGATCTTCCAATTTCTTAAGAGCTTTCAGAAGTTCAGCTTTATCTCCACTGACAGCCTCACCGAATAATTCTGCTGATTTTTTCTCTTCTGGAGCTGCAGCATCATCATCTACTTTTGGTACAGGAGGTTGAACTGCTTGTGGTTGATGAGTTGATTCTTCAACTTGAGAGGGTGGTGCAGGAATACTTCCAGAAACTTCTCTGGATATTGGGCTGACATCTCTCTCTGCAGGTTCTGTAACTTGAGTTGCAGGTTTAGGAAATGCGGATGGAGCTGGAATATCAGGTTGAGCTGGAGCTTCTTCAACTACTGGAATTTCAGGTATTACTTCAGGTTCAGGTGCAGTACTACGAATTGCAGGTGGTGGTGTTGGTGTTGGTATAGAAGGAGCCTCGACAGTTGGAGGAACAAATTGTTTTTCCTCAACAGGCTCTGGTTCTGTGGCGATGACATCAGGTACTGGTGCTGGAGCTGAAGGTGCTGTTGGCATTTCAGCAACAGGTTCTGGCTTTGTCTCTTTTTCTGCAATTTCTTTAAAGGTCTGAACATCTGCTGGTTCAACTGCAGGATCTTGTTGAACACTTCTAGTTGCTTCGATTAACAAAATCCTTTCATTAAGACCATCTATCCTTTTACCTAAATGTGATAGATCTGGAGTAACTGTTGCTCCAACAGGAGTTCCTCCTTGTTCTAATGCAGTGATTTTGTTTTCTAAATTCTCAATCCTTTCTTTTAATGACACAACAACGTTATCATAATCTTTGAATCTTTCTTGAACAGCTGAAACGATGCTTTCAACCATGTTTTTTACCATATTAACAGAATTCACCAAGGATTTTACTTCATCTTTTGCCATTTTAAATCTACAAGTAACTTTTGTTTTAATGTATAAAAAAACATTGCTAAAGGTAGGAAGTTCCAAAACAGATTTTATTGAACTTAATTTTCAGTTCAGAAGATAGTAACTTCATTATATATGTTCAGTTAATATTCCACTAGTTCAAGATTCCTAAGTAATTCAAAGAAACTACCAATTACTCTTGGATTAATAATCTTCCATTCAATCAAACATGATTTTAGTGCAATTTCGAGAATACTTCTTTTATCATCAATCATGTTTATAATGTCGAACATTAAACCTCCATAATTTGACATCATTATTTTGGAAAAATCTTGAATATCTGATATCTGATTTTCAGAAAGATTTTTCTCTTTTAGAGATTCTAAATCATCCATTGTTTTGTACAGTATTCCACCACTAAACGGTCCTTTCCAGAGTCTTTTTGGTACAGATCCAAGTTGCTGATCAAATGTATCCTCTTTTTCTTCAATTTGTTGAATATTGGTTAAATCATAGGTATGATCTTCAAAGTATTCTAGGTTCTTATTTGTTAGTTTTGTGATTTGAGAATTCAAATTACTAAACAAGTTATCAATTGAATGAAGACCTGCTTTCTCAAATTCCACATAAAACATTAGAAGATTTAGAATTGTTAATTCCTTTTCTTTTTTTTCATCATCAGAAATATTTGCTGATAGTTCTAATTCATTTGTTATCATCTGAAGAAATGAACCTTTTCTTTTTTCTATACCTTTAAGAAATACTTTTTGAATTTCCTTTGCAAATTCATCTCTATAACAGCTTGATATAACTGTACACGCAGTCACTATACCGACTCTTTTCAAAGTAGTTTGATCCACTTTTTCTATGGTATCCAAATTAGTATGATGGTAAGTATCCGAATGACCAAACATTACTGAAGGAATTCTTAAAGGTGCATCATTAAATAGTAAGTGGTCTGAACCTCCTGCAAAAGGTTTAATCCTGTAATTCCAAGGAAATTGCCATCCTCCTTGTTCTATTGCAATTGGATTATCTTTTACGTGCTCAATGCATTCAGTTATCAAATCATTGATAAAAGTGGGTGTTGAGATACTTGCTTTATTTACAGTGAATGGATAACCAACCAAAGCTGGATGTTCACCAACCATGTCTAAATTTATGCAGAACAAAGGTTTGAAAGTATCTTTTTTCTCTTGTTCCATAATCCATGGTATTGTACCATGGAATTCAGGTACCCATAAGAATCTAATTGTACGTTCAGGATGGTTTATGACTCCTTTTTCAATCATGGTCATTATTGTTCTGTATGTTTCAAGCAATAATGCACTTCCGGAAGCATTATCATTAGCTGAGGGAGCTGGATGACAGATATGAGCTATCACAATAATTTCTTCTTCTGGGTATTTATCTCCTTTAATTTTTGTAGAAAGAACATGCATTTTACCTTTGTATAGTTCAGCTTTGATATCTGCTTTAATTTTCACTGGTTTTCCTTTATTCATGAACTCTATGAGTTCTAAAGCTTGCTTTCTAGAAAGTGAAAAACCAAATGTTGATTGCTCTACATTTTCAGCTCGAGGCCATAATCCTACATACTGTATCATCTCTTGATGACCTTGAGCTCTCTGTTCAGAGGGATAGGCGATAATTCCTATAGCTCCATGCTTTGATAACCTTTCAATCATAGTTCTTGGACCTGCGGTTGTTAGTACTACTTTGCCTTTTACGTCAATGTCTTTGAAATCTTCTTCCTTACCTTTTCCCACATGAACTACTTCGGTAATAAGATTCACTGATTTAGAATGAGTACAAACACTTTCAGGTACTTCAGAAAATCTACAAAGCATTTTTTGGGTTGGTTCAAGTAACTCCAGGGTTCCATCGTCTATATCCCATGAAATAGGTGTTTCCCAATCATAATATTGTTTAGTTCCATCCGCTATATATTCGTGGATTTGGGAGTATTCATCACCTATACTTGTTAATTCATTCTGGATATGTTCCAGTACTGTGTGAAATTCCTTACTTGCTTGAATTCGATGAAATGTGCTAAGGTAATGAGTTGTTCGCTTTGCTCTTTCTCCAGATAATTCAAGAGCTGTTTTGTTAATTAGTTCCAGAAGATTCATGACTAAAAGAATGATATCTTTATTATAATTTTTTTGCAGATAATAAGTAAGTTCATTATTTTTGACAGTTTTCACAATAAAATGTACTTCTTTTATCTTGAACTATCCTTAAAATCTCACTTCCACAAGTATCACATTTCATTCCCGCTTTTGCATAAACTTTGTGCCAACTTTGACCTGAAGCTTCCTCTCCTAAAGATGTTTTATACGTTTGAATTGTGCTCCCCATACTTTTAACAGCTTTCTGAAGAGTAAATGATATTGATTTGCCCAATCTCTCAATTTCATTATCGTTGAGTTTTTTTACTAACCTCTTTGGATCTATTTTTGCTAAAGCCAAGGATTCAGACTTGTATATGTTTCCTACACCAGCAATTAAACTTTGATCAAGAAGAACTCTTCCAATTTCCTTATTTTCATATCTATTCTGTTTCAAATTTTTATAGAATTCGTTTTTAGGAAAAGGAATTTTCAGACCATCTGGTCCTAGTTTTCTTATTGGCATATAGTCTAAAACTTCTTGGTATTTGCCATAAATCCTGAATTGTCCGAAATTCCTAATATCTTCGAATATTGTAGTTTCTTCTTCATCTTCAAATGAAATTATAATCTTTGGATGAGTAATGTTCGAAGGTATTTTCTTGCTCTTCAGATTAATCCAGTGTCCAGACATTCCTAAATGATTCAAAATGACTTTTGGGAAATTAAAATGCCATATAAGGAATTTTCCCCTTCTTTCAATTTCTGTAAGTATTTTACCATTGAATTCTTCAAAAAATCCTTGCTTTCCTTTATATTTATTGTATTTCTGTGAAAGCTGAGTTAATTCTAACTTTGAAACTTTCATAGATTCGAATTTCTTCAAAGAAAGTCTTGTACATTCTACTTCTGGTCCTTCTGGCATTTACATCATCATCTTAATAATATCTTTTTCAGCATGTCCTCTGTTTTTTTCAGTAAGCTGATAGATAACAATATCTGATCTGTTTTTAATTTTGCTAGTGTAGTTATTGTCTCTATGCATTATTGTTCCCAAAACACAATTCTGTTCTAAACATCTTTCCACAAATACTTTGAATTTTGAGGAGAAAAGTTCCATTTTTCCGATTTCGTCTAGTACAATCATTTCATAGTCGATAGTATCCAAATCCTGCTTAACTCTATCTACAATTGCATCAACATTTTCAAGATAGACCCCATAACTTGCAACACGGTATTTGCTTTGTGTATTTTCCTTTGAAGCTAATATGAGTTTAAGACCTGAAAAAGATTCTATACTAAATCCTACCCGTCTATTACTCTCCTTAATCTCTGAAGTTACAAATCCTACAACATTTTTTCCAGTTGCTTCAACAACTTTTTTGATTAAAGTAGTCTTCCCAACTCTAGGATATCCAGTTATCAGAATATTTGACATGTTTAATCCCCATAAATCAAATTCTTTTTCTTGTTTCTCTTGTTCTCATTCTTAAAAAATCTTATAAATCTGGCTTTCATTGTTCTCAAAATCAGCGAAGTTACTATGTTACTCGAGTGTGATAAAAATGAGCGAATTCAGAGGAGTTACTCACGATAGACGAATAGATTTACGAGGAAAGTCAATTGTTCGTTTGGAAAAACATGGGAGGAGGTATGAATTACTTGTCAATCCAGAACCTGCATGGAAGTTTTTGCAAGGGGAAGAGGTTGAAATTGATGATATATTTGAAGTATTTATTGTATATGAAAATTTATCACGCGGAGTTAAAGCAACAAATGACGATTTAGAAGTTGCTTTTGAAGGAATGACAGAGAGAGAAATTGCAGTTAAAATATTACAAGATGGTCAGCTTCAGTTAACAGCTGATCAGAGAAATGAAATTCTTAAAGAGAAAAGAACTGAAATTGTTGATTTCATTCATGTTCATTGTATAAATCCACGAGAGAATGTCCCTATCCCTAAAGACAGGATAGAAAATGCCATTCTTGATTTGGGAGTTAATATTGATTACAAAGAAGAAGTAAAAGTTCAAGCTTTAGACATTATTAATCAACTAAAACCAGTTATGCCAATTCGATTGGAATCTGTTAAACTGGCAGTAAAAATACCTCCAAGTTATACTGGACCACTTTATGGTTTCGTACTATCAGCAGGTAATCTAATTCAAGAAGAATGGTTATCTGACGGTAGTTTAGCTGTGGTGACTCAAATTCCCTCTGGTACTCAGGCAGATTTCTTGGAACAAGTAACTTCACGAACTAAAGGAAAAGCGCAAATCAAAATATTAGAACGACTTGCGGAATAAACAACAAAGATTGTGATCAATAATGTCCGTTGTTAAAGTAAAAAATCATGAGATAGTTATTCCAGGTGATTTACTAGCCGAAGGTAATTTCAGATTAGGCGATGGTGTCGTAAAGAAAGGAAATTCCTATTACTCTACAATTGTGGGTCTTTTTCAAGATAAAGGAGAATTTATTCAAGTTAAAGCTCTAAAGGGTAAATACATACCTAGATCTGGTGATCTGGTAATCGGAAAAGTAGTAGAAGTTGGTTTAACCAATTGGATTGTTGATATTGGCTCCCCTTATTCGGCGGTTTTATTAGCCAATAATGCAACAGAGAAACGATTTGATCCAGTTAAGGACGATACTAGAAAAATATTCAATATTGGAGATATTATTCTTACTAAAATTGCAAGTTTTGACAGAACCAGAGATCCCACATTACTCACAAATGAAAGAGGATTAGGAAAATTAAGAGGCGGAAGAGTAATAGTTATTGAAGCCGCACATATCCCTCGAGTCATTGGAAAAAAGGGAACTATGATTAATATGGTTAAGAGACTTACAAGAACACAAATTATAACTGGTCAAAATGGAAGAGTTTGGATTCATGGTAAAAAACCTGAAGATGAAATGAAGGCCATTGAATCAATTAGAAAAATAGAGTTAGAAGCACATACACAAGGATTAACTGACAGAATACGCGATATGTTATCTAACGGTCAAACAGAAAAAGAGGTGTAATATTATGGCAGGAGATGGAACCGTCCAGCTAATAGATGAAAAAGGAAAAAGAGTAGATGGGCGAAAATTAGATGAACTACGTCCAATAAGTATTAAAATTGGTGTATTGAAAAATGCAGATGGTTCTGCAGAAATTCGTATGGGAAAAAATATTATTATTGCAGCGGTTTATGGACCAAGAGAATTGCATCCAAAACACAGAGCACTACCAGATAGAGCATTAATTCAGTGTTTTTATCGGATGTCAACTTTTTCAGTAAATGATAGAAAAAGTCCTGCTCCTTCAAGGAGAGAAAAAGAAATTTCGATGATTATCGCTGATTCTTTGTCTTCGGTTGTTTTAACAGAGAAGTACCCTAGAACAACAATAGATGTATACTTACAAATACTTCAAGCTGATGGAGGTACTCGTTGTGCTAGTTTAACAGCAGCATCCGTTGCATTAGCTGATGCAGGAGTACCAATGAGAGGAATAGTTGCTTCAGTAGCAGCTGGATTAGCAAATGATAAACCCATACTGGATTTGTTTGATTTAGAAGATCAAAAAGGATCTGGTGATTTACCATTAGGATATGCTCCTACTTTAGATGAAATATCTTTGCTTCAGTTAGATGGAGTCTTTACAGTTGAACAGTTTGAAGAAAGTTTAGATTTAGCTATCAAAGGGTGCAAAGATATTTTTGAGATACAAAGGGATGCATTAAAACAGAAATATGCAGATATCAGAGCTGAAGTTGCAGAAGAAATTGTTACAGAGGCTGAAGCTGTTGAAACAGAAATTAAGGCAGAAATAATGGAAAAACCTAAAGCTGAAGTTAAAGAGGAACCTAAAGCTGAAGTTAAGGAAGAACCTAAAGTCGAAGTTAAGGAAGAACCTAAAGTCGAAGTTAAGGAAGAACCTAAAGTCGAAGTTAAGGAAGAACCTAAAACTGTCCCTAAACCTGAAATCAAAGAGATCCCTAAAGAGGAATCTAAAACCGAGGCCAAAGAAAAACCAGAAGCTGAGGACAAAAAAGAAGGAGCTGAGTAAAATGGGAGACAATTATGTTATTAGCGAAATAGAGAAAGATCATATTTTATTCCAATTGGAACAAAATAAGAGATCTGATAATAGAGAACTTAATCAACTTAGAGAGATTAATATCGAAACAAACTACGTTGGAAAAGCTGAAGGATCAGCAGTTGTTACACTTGGGGACACAAAACTAATTGTTGGTGTCAAAGCAGTGTTAGGAACTCCTTTTCCAGATACTCCTGACTCTGGTGTTATTACAACAAGTGCAGAGCTTTCCCCGTTAGCTTCCTCTTACTTTGAAAGTGGTCCTCCTTCTGAGGCTGCAATAGAACTTGCAAGAGTAACCGATAGGGCAATAAGAGAGTCTCATTGCGTTGATTTATCAAAACTGTGTGTAATTCCTGAGAAATCAGTATGGATTCTATTCATAGATTTTTACATACTAAATGATGCTGGTAATCTTTTTGATGCTGCAACTTTAGGAGCAATAGCTGCCTTAGCAACTGCTGAAATACCAAAAGTAAAAATTGGAGAAGATGATAAAGTAGAAATTTTAGATGAGAAAGAACCTCTAACAATTCATCATTATCCTGTTTCAGTGACAACTTACAAACTTGGAAAGTACAATATCTTTGATGCTAATTTCAAGGAAGAAAGAGTAAGTGAAGCAAGAATAACTTTCGGTTTTGATGAAGAAGACCGTATAGTATCTTTGCAAAAGGGTAAACAGGGTGTTTATACTCCTAAAGAAGTAAAGGAAATACTTAGAGAAAGTTTACTTGTATCGAAAACTTTAAGGAAAGAGCTGATGAAAGCCCTCTCGAAGAAATAAGAGGTGTAAAAAGTGCCAAGAACAAAAAAAGTAGGTTCAACCGGGCGTTATGGTGCTAGGTACGGAAGTACTATCAGGAAGCGAGTTAGAGAAATCGAAAATAAGAGCAAAGCTGTCTATAAGTGTCCTGTATGTCAAATGAAGACATTAAAAAGAGCTGGTCTTGGTATATGGGAGTGTTCTAAATGTGGTGAAAAACTAGCAGGTGGAGCATGGGAACCTAACACTAGTGCTGGAAGAAGTATAACTCGAAGAGTTACTCGTATAGCAGAAGGATTAAAAGAAGATTTTTAATCCTCTCAATTTCTATTTTTAGTTTATTTTTAGTTTAAGATACTTACATTTTAAAACTCAGAAGAATGGTGAACATAATGAGTAAAATTGGTTTTACAACATCACGCTCTCCTACAAACAAAACAAGAACCTTTATTCATGATATGGTTAGTGTGGTTCCAAATTCTTCAAGAATTCCTAGAGGTTCAGCAAATGAGTTCTTTTGCTTGAATTCCATGAAAAATCAGGGTTATGAAACAGCTGTAATAATTAATTCTGTAAAGGGAAATCCTAATTTTGTTAGATTTTTTTCTTTAATTGGTGAAATTGAGGAATTATCATATGCAATAAAAATCAGAGGATTAACTTTATCTAGGGATTATCAAGAGAAAAGAAGAAGAAGAAAACCTGCGATTTCAATTTTAATCTCAACCTTAGAAAATCCTATTGAAGAGGATGTTCTTAGAAAATTCCTTGGAATAAGTAATGAATCTATTGAAAAATTCAGAGATAAAGAATATGTTACTGTTTATGCAGATTATTTGGATAAAGACGAAGGTATAATCTATATCGAATTTTTGGATAAAAACAATAAACAGACTGGACCTCGTATTAAATTAAGAATAGTAAAAAGAAATGTTCTAGATAACAAGGATGAGAATTTGGATGGTGATTGAAATTCAAGAAACCAACATTTCGGATATAGATATTCATTTTAAAATTGAGATATCAGATACAGAAGTATGCAACCAAGTTTATACCAATTTACTTATGGAAACTGATTTTGATCCAAATGAAAGGTCTACAGTGGAAATTGATAAGATAGACTCAATTTTAATTCTAAAAATAAAGGCAAAAGATGCTGTTTCAGCGAGAGCTACAGTTAACTCCTATCTCAAATGGATTGATTTGTCCTTTCAATTGATAAATTCTATCAAGAAAAATTCCTAAAATAGCTTTATGTAATGTTTGCTTTTCTGAGTTTCCTTTGTACCATAGGTTTAACAAACAACTTTCTAATTGCCACTTTGAAATACAACCGTTTTTTGAATACTTTGGCAACTTGCTTGTAGGAATCAATTGCACTCCATACGCTTGGATAAGCATCTATTTCATTAACTATTATTTTGTTAAAACCTCTTTTCTTGATTTCTTGAAGAATTTGTTTAGCAGGAAGAATACCTGCACCAAATGAATAATGGGAATCTTCAGTTTCAGTGCAGTCAGATAAATGTATTTCCTCTAATTCTTCAAATGGCATTTTATCTAGCAAATCAAGATATTTTTCTGGACCATTTCGAAGATAAGAATGGGCTACATCAAATAACCATCCTTTAAGTTGATCACCTAACTCTGTTTTAAACAAATTATAAGCTTCAATAAATTCTTCATCTGAAGTTAGTTGAATATTCTCTACTACTAAAGGAATCTTAAGCTGTTTAATATTTTTTAATAGGGTTTCCAAATTTCCGTGAGTTTCAACTGGATGAAAAACTCCTAGAATAATATTGAGCTCCTTCCCATGGTCATTGATTAATTTGATGATGTTTTGAATCTCCTTCTCTTTTTCAGGATAGGCAAAATCATATCCTTCTATTCCTTCAACTGGTAAATGGAATGTAGTTTTCATACTTCCAATAGCTTCAACTATTCTATCCTTGTTTTCTAAATTAACTCCTTGAGGATTTATCTCACAAGATTCTATCCCTAAAGCTTTAGCTAAACTGATTATGTGTTCACACCCAAGTCCCTTATATGCTTGAACAGTCTGACCTATCAATTCCATATGAATCGCTGCGAAATAGAAATATTTAAACTCATCCCTCAAAGTATTCTTTGAAACATAATGATGGCTAAAAAAGCAATAGTTAGAGAACCAGGTCAAAGTTATACTAAGTGTATCACTTCTCATCCATTAGGACACACAGTGAATTTCTCTATAGCTAAAGAACAGCATAAGAAGTATTGTAAATCACTTGAGGAATTGGGATTAGAACTTCTTAGATTAGCACCAAAAGATCATCTTCCAGATTCATGCTTTGTAGAAGATAACGCAGTTGTTCATGGAACAAAAGCTCTAGTTACTAGAATGGCTCTTGAAAGTCGAAGAGGAGAAGATGGAGATGTTGAAGAACTATTACAAGAGTATTTTTCTGTAAGGAGAGCTAAAGCACCTGGTACTATTGAAGGTGGGGATGTAGTGCACCTTCCTGATAAATTGGTGTGTGGAATTACTCAAAGAACTAACCAACAAGGAGTAGAACAATTGAGATCATGGATGGATTTTCCAGTATTATCTATTACTAACCCAGACATAGTTCATCTAAAAAGCTACATAAAATATCTTGGAAAGGAAACTGTTATCACAACTGCTGATTATGAAAACCACCCATTGTTGGAGAACCTCAAATTGGTAATTATTCCAAAAGAAGAATATTATTCAATAAATTGTTTACCCGTAGCTGATACAGTAATAATGTCTGATAAATTCGCGTATGCTCAAGAAGTAGTACTAGATGCGGGTTTTGAAGTAATCTCACTAAATATGAGTGAGTTTGAAAAGTGTCAAGCGTCTTTAACATGTCTATCGATATTATTTTGATTGTAAATATTAGGCAGTCAAATAAATACAAAGGTCTAAATATGAACGAATCCAAAATAACTTGATTGATATGTTCTTAAGGCGTATCTACAAAACCTTAATTGGTTTTGTAACATGTACAATTGTTGTTGTCTTGTTAATGTTGCTTCTATTCCCTACATTAGATATTGAAGCACTAGAACTTGCTAATACAGCACTAGTTGCAGACCATGGCGCAGGAGGTCATTTTTGGTTAACACTTCTATCTCTTTTGGTTGTAAATATATTTATGAGAATAAACATTCCTATTCCTATACCAGTTTTGCAAACCTATGGTCTTGATAATACATTAGGAAATGGAGGAGTTTATGTTTTGATATTAGTTATATGGTTAGTAGGTTCTTTTGCTGGTGGTTTAGTTTCCAGAGGAGGGCTAAGAGCAGGTGCTTGGTCAGCTATGTTATCCTTCTTGTTTCTAGATTTCATTTTTGCAATTATGACTTCCGCTTTCTTTGGATCAGGTGGTCGTTTCTTTGGAACTTTCTTCGCAACTTTAGTTTTAGGATCATTTATTTTTGTACCATTAATTGGACTTGCTGGTGGAGTAGCTGGTGGTATCTTGGGAAAGATGCTCTTTACAAAATCCAAAGGCAAAAAGGAAGATTCAGAAGAGTAATTTCTAACCTCTTTCTCCCAATACCCACATGTTTTTTATATTGAAACATATTAGTTCTAAATGACCTTTATGGCTAGTATAGATAGTAACCAAGTTATCCCCTGGGTTGAAAAGTATCGTCCTGAGAAATTGGAAGATTTTGTTGGTAACAAAGAGGCAGTTCAGAAGTTAGAAAACTGGTTAAAAAGCTGGAACCAACAGAGGAAAAAAGTAGCTCTTCTAGCAGGACCTGCAGGAGTAGGAAAAACTAGTGTTGTCCATTATCTAATAAAGAAATACGGCTTTGAGTTTGTAGAAGTAAATGCTAGTGATAAAAGAAATAAAAAAGCAGTTGAGTTATTGGTTGGAAGGGCTTCAACAGAAGGTACCGTTCTTCAAGGTGCAAGAGTTAAGAAATTAATTTTAGTTGATGAAGCAGATGGTCTTTTTGGTAATGAAGATAGGGGTGGTGGAAGTGCTTTAGCTAGAGCCGTTATAGCTACAAGAACCCCCATAATTTGCACAGCGAATGATCCTAGTGCTTCATCCTTGAAATCTGCAAAGAAAAATATGTTAGTAATAGAATTCAAGAGTCTCAAGGATGAAGAAATTCTTACTCTTCTTAAGAAGATTGTCAAAAAAGAAAAATTGGATGTCAAAGAAGCAACTCTGATTGCTATCACTAAGAATAGTGGTGGTGACGCAAGATCAGCTATTAATGATTTAGAGGGCGTTTCCTTTGGTCTAAAAGATATAGAATTAGTATTTGATCCAAGAAATCAAAAACACAGTTTAGATTCTGCATTGACTAATATTTTTAGTGCCAAAGATTTTACTTCAGCTAAAAGAGCTTTAGATGGAGTTGATGTTGATTATCGAGAATTACTTACTTATGTTTATGAACATGCGTATAAACAAGCAAATTCATCTGAAGAATTATTCAGTATTTACCAACTTATTGCTGAAGCAGATAGGTATTTGCAACAATGTTACATTAAACAAGACTGGAAATTCCTCAAATACTTTTTTACCTTCATATCCTCAGTTGGATTAGTTAAAACATCTGCTTTCAAATATACTAAATATGGTTTTCCAAGTTATTGGTCATTGATGGCGAGGTTAAGAACTAAAAATGCTAATTTGAAAAACATTGCAATTAAAAGCACAAAACACTTACATTGTTCACAAAAGGTTTTTCAAACAGACTATTTCCCATTCATTAGAATAATTTTTAACACTGATCCAAAGATGGCTGCAGGCTTGAGTGCATGGTTTCAGTATGATGAATCAGATATTCTTTTTCTAACAGATAAATCAAACAAATTGACAAAAAAAATTCTGGAGTACTCAGAAGAAGCCTATTTACAAATGGCTGAAAGTTGGATAGATAAAGCAAAAACAATGAATCAGAGTTTGATTTTCTATACACAAAAACAGAAAAAACAGACTAAAAAAACACCACAAAAACCTAAGAAGAAACCCGAAACTGAAGAGTCTGTAAAGGAAAACAAAGATGAACCTGAAAAAACTAGTCCGATAGAAGAAAAAACAACAAAAGAGAAAGAGGAAACAAAACCTAAACCAAAAGATGATTCTAAAGCAGAAAAAGCAGTAGAGAAAAAACCAACTGGTAAAAAAGACAAAAACGGATCTCAAACTTCACTGGAAACATTTCTTGGAAAGTAGAACGCTGTTTATTCTTCTTTAGTTTTTGATATTTGATCACCAATTGGGAACATTAAGCCTGAAGACAGAAGAAACTGAAGCATTTTCTTGAAATTTGAAACAAAATAGAACTCTGAATTCATTTTTTGTCTAACCATTCTGTGGTTGATTAGAAACTCTAAACTTTTCATTACATCATCTGTTCTTATCCCTGTTACTTCAATCAATTCTTCCAAGTTCATACCTTCTTCATACAAGCTTAAAGAGACTGCGACAACTCCAACATTTACTCTGTCGATTACATCAGTGGGTAATTCCACATCTTCGTTATTTTCTTCACTCATTATTTGTCTCCTCGTCACTTAGTTTATCTTTGATTAGTGTAAAATATGTATCTACTAATGGTGGTGGGATTCCAATGTCTTTCAGTTTTCTTCTAATTTCTTTTATAGGCATTTTACCTTTTAACTCCTCATATTGAAAAGCTGCAAACTCTCCATATTCCCAAGGATAAACTATCCAAGCTTCTGTTTCATTTATGTAGTATTCAGGTTTGATAATACTATGTTTTTTGTAATATAGAGTAGCAGTTCTAATTTCCTTAGCCCCCATCTCTTCAATGTGTTCAACAGCTGCTATCAAACTTTTGCCTGAGTCTGCAACATCATCAACAATTAGAACTGCTTTATTTTCAACCTTCTCTGAAATTTCTTGGGTAATAATTGGATTATCTGAAGCTCTTGAAGTATTATTATAGAATTCAATTTTTATGTTAGCAGTTCTTTTGTTTCCATAAAAATCTGCTAGTAATCTGGCTGGAATCCATCCCCCTCTTGCAATTCCAACTATAATATCTGGGGAATAATTATCTTCAGCCATTTTTTCGAACAAATAGAAGGTCATCTGATAACTTTGATCCCAAGAAACAATTTCATATTCGACCATCAGTTTACCACAGTTGCAAATAGTATGTCGCTCGTTAAAAAAGATTCTCAATGATGCCAATGGCATGTGCCTTTTAAGAAACCTTATTAATTTACTTCAAGAGATTAAACTTTGAAAATAAGAGGTTTACAAAAATGTCTTTTATAGAAAGATTAGAACTAACACCAGAAGAAAAACAAGTCTATTCTCTATTATTAGGTTCGGGACAATTAACAGCCTTTGAAATTGCACAATTTGGAGATCTTCATTTTTCGAAGGTAAAGGTAGCTCTTAATGCTTTGCAGAAGAAGGGAGCTGTGGGCATATCTGAAGGCTATTTGGAGAAATTCTTTGTTAGAATACCATTAGAATATCTTGCTGAAGGTAGTGATCAAATAAGTACAAATGTAAAAAATAATCTTGAAAATACATCATCATTCATGGAAAGCAAGAAAACTGAGTTCAATGAGCTAAGAGCAAATCTAGTAACACAGTTAGAAGAATCAGTTTCGAGAAAAGAAACTGAGCTAGATCAAAAATTAGCTAGCTCATCATCAGAATTGGAAACTTCAGTTAGTCAGAAGAAGGAATATCTGACATCAAAAACTGCTGATATTAAAAGTAAAGTTTCTAACCTTCAAAGAGAACAAAAACAAAGTTTGACAAATTTCCTGCAAGAATCACTTCAGAATAACACAGATAGTATATCTAATGCTCAGTCATCTATTGATTTAACTGTAGAAAATCTATCTAAGAAGAATTCTGAAACTGCTTCAACATTGAGTAACCAAGTAAATCAGAATGTAACTGAAAAATTATCTGCAATCGAAGAAATTTCACAAACTCTTAAACCTAAATTAGAATTGTTAGGAGAAAATTATTCCTCTCACCTTGGGGAAGTACCTCAACTACTGGAAGAGAAGATTGATTTAACTAAAATCGATGTAAGAGCATTTACTAAAAGTCAAGCTGACAAGAATATTAACTTCTCAACTGAAACCGTTAGAGCCACAGGAGAAACAATAGATAGAATATCCGAAACAGTTTCTGGTTCTTTAAACGAGTTAAATACTTCTCTTGAAATGCTTTTAAACAGAAAAGTGGAAGAATTATCTCTTCAAGTTCAAGAAGCTGTAAGTGCTTTGAATGAAAAGGTTACTGAGATTAAGCAGACATTATCTGATGAACTTATTCAACAAAAGAATGTTACTATGTCAAATGCTATGTCACAGATAAAAGAGGATATGAATCTCAAGTATGCTGATCTCCAGAATAGCGAACAAACACATCGAAATAATCTCTCAAGTGAAAAGGATATGTTTGCTCAGAAACTTGATGTACAATATAATGAAACATTACAAAGTTATAATAGCAAGGTTCAAGAAATTCAAGAGACTGCAAGAGCAAGATTAGCTAACTTTGAAGAAAATTTTTCAAGTCAATTTGGCAATATAGCTGCAAGTATAGTAGAAAGCTTAAACGACCATATTCAATCATATAAAGGTCTAATATCTCAGTTGAATGAGAATTTTAACCAAACATTAGAAACCCAAACAGGTAGCTTGAAGGAAAAGTGGTCTGAACTAAATAACCAAATGCAAACACTCTCTCAAGCAAGTGAAGCAGAGATAAATTCTAAGTACCAAGAAGCAGTAAATTTGATCAACTCTTCAATTTCTACAATTTCCTCAGAACTGTCAAATCATCTAGATAAATCATTAGAATCGACACGCAACATAGCAAATGACATAGTCAGCACTTCAAAAGCTCAAATAGTTGAAAGTAAAAATCAACTAGCCGGAAATCTCACTACTGAAGTGGATGCAGCTACTAGATTTTTAGCAGAGACTGAAGGTAAGTTTTCTGATACAGCAAATCATCTATTAACAGTTGCCATGAAGTTGAAAAATGATTTCAGAACATTAGAAGCAACAACCAGAGAAAGCCCCGTACCAAAAGTAGAAACTACATCAATTACAGGATTAGAAGCTACAAAAGATCACATGGATCGCATAATTAGAGATGCAAAACGAAGTGTAACCATTATGTCCCCTAATCCGAACTATATACCACTTGAAGCAGTAAAAACATTGCCTTCAACAGTTAGAGTAACCATAGTAACTCAACTTGATGAACAGATAAATCGAGATTGGATAAATGATGCATATGCATCAGAAGCAAATGTTGAAGTCAGAAAATTTAGAGATATGGGTACTGGAGTAGAATTACCGAAGTTTATCGGTGTAGAAAGAGAAAATGAGGAAGTTCTTATAGGAGCTGTAGACGAAGCAACAAATCAAGTAGTAGGTATCTTAAGTAGCTCAACAGAGTTTGCTAAAATTGTTTCTTATATCGTTATTGCTGACTTTGCTAGAGGAAGATCAACACAAATAAAATAATCTGAAATAGATTGCTATCTATTTCTTCTTTTTTCTGTATTTAACAACTAAAGGAGCAAGTATCAATCCTAATAAAATAGTAATAAAAGCAATAGGAGTCTCCGTTAAATTAGGTAAATCATCTATTTCCTTATCATTAACTATTGTTATTTCGAAACTTCCATCTTCTTGAGAAATCTCTACAAGGTCTTCTGTTATTTTAAGATATAATTTATATGCATAGAACTCGAAATCTCCTTCACCGAGGAGAGCATAAGCAAGAGTATAATTTCCCAGAGGAAAACTTGTAAGATTAGCTTCTTGGAAGTGAATGTTTTTTCTATAAGTGTATTCGTTTACACCAGGAAGTAAATCATAAGTAATCGCATAGGGACAGCTGTTAGTATCAGTAATTGTAGCAATTTCACCATCAAGTAGTTCAGCAGAAGCATTGAGAGCAAATAGAATCGTACAATTATTGGCAATAGTAATACTAGTATTAGTCGGATTTATGAGTTGAAAAGTAAATTCAGTTTGAAATGTAGAATAATTAACAAGAGAAGGATTAGTCGAGTCAAATAATGTAAAAGGCCAAGAAATCGCACTGATTCGAGAATAAATGATGGGTGATGTTTCTGCATGACTAGTTTGAATAGGTATGTTGTTCATTGAAATCAAAACAAGAAGAGCTAGAAAAATGGAAAGTGTAGATCTTGAGTTCATATCGATGAACGAAATCTTAAACATGTATATTAATTCTGAGAAAAAACAAAAATTCTAAGACCACACTTTCTATCCCTTCATCTTAAATTATTGTGAAATATATAAATAGCTAAAAATCATATGAAATGTGGAGTTAGATGGGGATAAGATGTAAGGTTTGTGGGAGTTTAATCAATGATGAACAGCTTCTGAAAATGAAAGGACAACATTACTGTTCGAAAGGTTGTCGAAAGGGAAGCATGTACTTGAGAACAAAAACAAAACCAACAAAGAAATTACTTAATAGCTTACCTTTCATAGCAGGGATTTTAAGTTTAATAGGATTAATAGGTTATTTCAGTAGTAACTCATATGATGCGTTCTTTTGGTTAATTACAACTCTACCTGGAGCAGCACTATTGTTGATCTTCATTTATCCTATGATCTTACTAGAGTATAAAAGAGCAGTCAAATATCAGAATTTGGTCAAGAATCGAAGAGTCTTCTGTCCATTTTGTGAAGCTGAAGTAGAAAAACCAGATGATGAAGGTCCAATAATGTGTATGAGTTGTGGAAAGAAAACTCCCATGTGCCATATATGTAACAAAAGGATAATTGACGCAGATGAAGTTTTTACAATAGTTCCTTGTGGACATACTGTACATAAGAATGAGATTTTAGGATGGTTGGAGAAAAGTAAGAAATGTCCAATTTGTGATAGGATAATAGATCAATTAGATGTGGATATGATGAATGATTAACATGACTTGAGAGAAGAGTTTAAAAAGAGCAGTAAAAAAGGGTTTTCAAACACCTAGGTGAATAAAAAAATGCCAACAAAAGTAGATGCTGATTGTTGTATAGCTTGTGGAGCTTGCGTGGACATTTGTCCTGAAAACGTTTATGATTTAGCAGATGTAGCAGTTGTCGCAAGAAAAGAAGAATGTACTGACTGTGGACTATGCATCGATGAATGTCCAAACGAATGTATTGATTACGAGTAAATCAATAATTCTTCTATTTTTTTTTCTAATTTGTGCTATTTTCTTTAGATATTTGTCTGATTTGCAATTTTTACCCACATGTTTATTTATCATTTTCTGGATTTAAAATTAACAATGCTTAATCTAGACTGTGCATTCTTGAAAACGCTTTCTCAAAAAGATGGAGATAATCCCTTAACCACTGTACTTATAGATGTAGACACAGAACAATTCATACTTAATCTGTGGTCACCTTGGAATGAAATAGCTGATTACCTTCCTCCTTATACGACATTGAAAATTTTCAATGTGAATAAAGTTGCTAATGAAGAATCCCACTACTACTCTGCTGATTCTAAAACTATCATAGTTGTAGACCCTGATATTCTGATGAATGCAACAGCTGCAAACAGTGTTTCTTTTTGTCCTAGAAGTTATTATATTAATGAAATCGTAGGTGATACTCCTTCTCCTTACATAGCCATAAGAGGTTCAATTGTTCATGATGCTTTAAGCTTGGCAGTTTCCAATAATTCCAAACCATCTGAAGAATTGTCTAAGGTTCTTGATTCCTATTCTCTTCAGTATGAATATTATAATTATAGAAAGGAAACAGTTTTTCAAGATGTCAGAAAAATGGCAGAAAGTCTAGATTCTTTTGTTGAACATCTCCCTCCAAAATCCTTACCTGAAATCCTGTTTCTTTCACCGTTCTTTGGAATAAGAGGACGAATCGATCTTTACACTGATGATAATATCTATGAGTTAAAAACTGGGAAGGTCTCAGAAGAAAAGGATATTCGTTTCTCAGACCTTTTACAAGTTACACTTTACAGATATGGACTTCAATCACAAATAGATAATTCACAACTTGATACTGGAAGCGTTCTCTATGTGGGAACAAATACTCTTGTTCAAAAAGAAGCCAGTCCCAACTGGGGGCTTTTACGATATGGTATGATTCATCGGAATATTGCTCATAGAATAACACACATAGGATACGTTCCCCCTATTCTTTCTGAATCACAACAAAATAGGTGTAGAAATTGCTTTGTAAAACATTATTGCGCTTTAGTTTGCGCAGGATTGAACCAAGAACGTAGGTGTTCTACTTGTCCTCATGATCAATTATGTACAAAAAATGCGCTTCCTGATACACACATAGACTATTTCAATAAGTTTTCAAAATTAATAAGATTCGATAAGAGTGAATCAGCTAGAAACCTTTCTGATTTGTGGAAACTATCTGTAGAACAAAGAGTTGCAAAAGGGAAAGCCATCACAGATTTATCTTTAGAAAATGAGATAAAAGAAGGTAATACTACTAAATTGTTGTATTCATGTAAAAATAATAGTGAGCTTCGAGAGGGGGATATTGTTGTTTTAAGCAAAGGAGATATCAAACAAGGTTTTGTAAGTACTGGTATAGTTTCTAGTATTTCAAATACATCAGTTGAAATCGAAACCAGATCAATTCAAGAAGAAGTATCAAACATAGATATGTATTCTATCGATGTTGGTTTTAGAAGACAACAGCGAGGTCTGTTCAATCTTCTTTTCAAACGCAATGCCTTCCGAGAATTGGTCATTCAAGAAGAGGATTCAGAATCTGAACCAGTGAAAGGAAAGTTTATACCAAGTAATCCGATACAAAATGAAGCTGTTGAGAAAATTCTAGGAACTAAAAACTATTCTCTTATACAAGGTCCTGCAGGAACTGGAAAGACTTACGTTATTGCAAAGTCTGCAATAGAATTAGCAAAACAAGGAGAAAAGGTACTCATTACTGCTTTTACAAATAGAGCTGTTGATAATGTTTGCAAGTACTTACTAGAAAATGGTTTTCAGAGTTTTGTCAGACTTGGATCTTCTCATTCGATTCAAAAAGAAATCAGAGATTATACTATTGATGCTTATAAGAAACAAGATTCTGAGAAATCCGTTGGAGAAATTATAGCAGAATATCCGATTATAGTAGCAACAACAACTACTATTTCTAGTCCCGTATTTGAGAAACTGGGAACTCAAACAATTATAATAGATGAAGCAAGTCAAATGACTGAACCAACTGTTCTTTCTTCCTTAATTGAGGGGAATAGATTTATTCTAGTTGGTGACCACAAACAGCTTCCTCCTGTTGTTCAAAGTGTTAAAGCACAAAAGGAAAATATGAGTGTATCTCTCTTTGAACGTTTAGCTGAGAGTAATCCCAATTCCATTCATTTACTTACACATCAATTTAGAATGAATGAAAAACTCGTTGAATTCTCTAACAATAAATTCTATGATAATAAACTAGAATCCTTTGACAATTTGGTGAAATTTCAGAATCTTTTGGAATTGCCAAATTATAAAACCGATTATACTCAGTTTGGTTGTCCTGAAATTTATGATCCAAAACACCCACTAATTTTCGTTCCTGTCCATGGAATTTTTGAACATGAGAAGAAGTTCAACATTGAAGAAGCTAAGGTTGTAAGTGATATAATCACTAATTTACTTAAATTAGGACTTACTTCTAATCAGATCGGCATTATCTGCCCTTATAGGGGACAAGTTGCAGAGATTAGAAGAAATCTACCCCCTACCATTACAGTTGATACTGTTGATAGATTCCAAGGGAGTGATAGAGAACTTATCATTCTTTCTTTAACTGAAACTACAATGAAGAGCAAAAGAGGTTTTACTGATGCAAGAAGATTGAATGTAGCTATAACTAGAGCGAAGAAAAAGCTGATTATTGTTGGTGACCCCCTCATTAATAAAGCCATTCTTGGAGATTATATTCAATATTTAACAAAAAATGCAACCGTTAGTGAGATAACGCCAGCGAAAAAGGAAAAGGTAACTGTTACTGAAGAAACAGTAATAATTGCAGAAAATCTGTCTAAAATTGCTAAAACCTTAAAGAAAGTGGCAATTAAGGGGAAACAATTAACTGAAACCAAAGAACAACAATGTATGATTTGTTTTCAACCTGTCTATGAAAATGCAATTGAATGTCCATTATGTGAGCATCTCTTTCATCTGAAACATCTTGTTGAATGGGTAATGGAAAACGAAAGATGCCCTTACTGCAAAACCACATTACGGATTTTCAGTTGAATCATCTAATGGAGTCACCTCTCTTTTCAAGTTAAAGTAAAAAAAAGAAAAAGAAAGAAGTTTAGAACTTATTTTCTGTATCTTTTGAATGCTAATATTGATGCCAATCCTAAGAAGGACAGGAATACTAATCCAGCAATACCAGTTGTGGTTGTTGGTGGAATTGTTACTAGCACATCATAACCTGCGTCTTCCATGTATTCGATTGCGAGATCAAGATCGTATGCGAATGGTTCTAATGTTTCATCAAATGATACTGACACAATTGGACAGGATGTAACACCAGGAGCACCAAGGCCTTCTAGAATTTGATCTACAATAACATCACGTGGTACAGCATGGCTGATAGCTTTTCTGACTGCTAAAGCTGCGGCTGCAGTTCCTTCAGGAGTCAATTCACCAGTTCCTAATACAGGATGCTTCAAGTTAATAGCCATTTCTTGGTGAGATGGATCACTAACGAGAACACCTTCAACACCAGCTGGTGTGAAGTCTGCAACTACAGGGTAGTATTGTGCATCAACAATGTCCACATTTCCAGCAACTAATTCAGCGACTGCTGTATCTTTACCAGAAATGAAAGTTATATACCATTCATCTAACAGAGGAGCATCATATGCGGCCAGATTAGCGTATTCTGGATTTGGTACGAGCTTTACAATACTGTTAACTGAATCAAAGGTATCAACCATGAATGGACCAGATGACATAACAAGACCGTCACCAACATTTCCTGTTAATGGTACTTCATTGAAGATTGAATATCCATGTGTGGAGATCAATGGTTCAACTGTACTCTTGTCAATAATACCGAAGGAAATAGTTCCTAAGGAGAATGCATTGACGTCAGTCATGTTGAATTGGACTGTGTCAGCATCAACTGCGTATACAGAAGAGTTTGTTTCAAACCATGTGTTGAAGTAACTATAGCTTGATGAACCAACAGCGGGAGTCATGTGGAGTTGAATTGTATATGCGAAATCTTCTGCAAGTACTGGATCTCCATTACTGAATGTAGCTCCTGCAGCGATATCTACTGTTAAATTCTTACCATCAGAACTGTACACTGGGAAGTCTGCAGCTAATTGTGGCTCATAGACGTTTGTAATTTGTTCTCTCTGATATAGAGCTCCGTATACACCTTGCATCCATTGAGCATCATAGAATGATTCTTGAACAAAGACATTCCATTCTTTTAGATCTGCTGGTACTGCGTATTTAATGATGTGATCATCTGGATCATCCCAGAATTCATATCTTGCAACACCTGCACCTAATAGAAGACCATCAATATCTGTTAATCCTTCTTTGAAACCAAAGAGTGATTTTGGATAAATGAGTACTATAGCTGGTAAGTCGTTGTACAACATAGCTTGCATTTCTTTTGCATAACCAATTTGAGTAGCTTGGTCTAACTCTGTTAAGTACTGTGTTAGTTTAGCATCATAAGCTGGATTAACATATTGATAGAAGTTATCTCCATATGGTACTAAAGCTGACGATTCGAATAAACCTGTTGGGTCCCAATCAATGCCCCATGACCAACCAACGAAGAGGATATCATAACCACCTTCGGCGTAAGTTGGCACGTAATCAAAGTCAATTAATGGATATGACCATGTTCGGGGGGCAATATTACCCCATCCAGTGGATTCATGGAAGTCAATACCAATACCAATTTTTGGTAATTGATTTTCCATCAATAATGACCATTGATTTCTTGCTGCGCTTGTATTGGGTGATAACAGATTAATTGAAACTACTTCTTGCACCTCAGTTTCCTGAGCTTGTGTCTGACCTAGTGCCATGGATAAACCAAATAATAGGACTAGGCTTAAACCCAAAAATGCTTTTTTATTCATTTTTTTATTCACCTTTTCAAAATTCCACTTTATACATTTACATGCTAGTGGAAGCAAGAAAATCGTTGATTAACTCGTTAATAAGTGTTTTGGGTTTTCATTTTAATAATTGATTTTTAAATGATTGATTTTCATTCCAATAATTGAAATGGTTTATTTTTTTGAGATGCATTTCTGGTTTTAATTATTAAACTGGTTCAGTAGTTTCTTGATTATTATATTAGATAAACCAATCTAAGAATTTGCCATAAAATCATACCATATAATATCAGGAAACCTCCTCCAAAGTAATAAGAAAATGCACTGAAAGTTGCTTCTCTAATGCTATCTTTCGAGATTGGATCTGATCCAATAAATCTTTCTTTGAGGTTTGAAACTAGTGTTGATTGACCAAAACTACCCAAGCAAGCTCCAATAAAAATAACTATCCCCGCTTCACCAAAAAACGCGTATTGCATGTAGTATAAAATTACAAGTATGTCGGCACCCATACCAAAATAGAAAATCAGTAAAAGAATTGCATTAATAACTGAAAAAACAACTGAAGAAAGAAAGCCTAGTAAAGTAATTTTTGGCCAGTATATCTTAATAGTTTCAGTAGATTTACCTTCTTCACTTTTGTGTATTGGAATTTCTTCTACTTCCTTTACTTTCCAAGTCTTTTCCTTCTTACTCATTTCTTTCCCTTTTGTTGGTGATGGTGGAACCACAGTTATCACAGAATCGTGCATTATTCTTGACAAGCTTCCCACACACTGAACACGTAATTATCTCTTGGACATTATTATTGTAAATATTTGGGTCGAAGATAGGACTTAGAATTATTTTTCCATCCTTTGAAGAAGCTGTGAAATGAGTAGGATTATCTATGCTTTGAAGTATTTCCTTAGGAATAGCTAATCTATCTTGTCTATCAATTTCAAGTAATCGACTTTGATCTAAATTCCTTAGAACAACTTCTTTTCCATGACGACCAATAATTATTCCATCACTTATCTCTAAAATTCTATCAGCTCTTGTAGCTACTTGTTGGGAGTGAGTTACAATGCAGAGAGCAATCCCTAATTCTTCATTTATTCGATCAAACAGATCGAGAATGCTTTCTGCAGTTACAACATCCAAATCTCCTGTGGGTTCATCTCCAATTAAGATTCTAGGATTCGTTATTAGAGTAGTTGCAATGGCGGCTCTTTTCTTTTCTCCACCAGATAATGTGTTTTCTTTCTTATTTCTTTTATCCCAAATCTCAAGGAAACGCAATAAGAATTCAGATCTCCTTTTTACAATCTTAGGAGGTACTTTTGCATAAAAACCTGCTAATTCAATATTTTCCTTTACAGTTAAATGAGGTAACAGTCTGCTATCTTGGAACACTACACCAGCAAAGGTTCTTCTGGCTTTGATAATTTCCTCTAAACTTGATCTTGTGATATCTTTAGATAGATCTTTCCAAAATACCTTACCAGAGGTTGGTTTAGTAATTCCTGCCACTATATTAACTAATGTTGTTTTACCACTTCCACTTGCTCCAATAAGAAATAGTTTTTCTTTAGCATGAACTTTGAATGATACACCTCTTAGTGCTTGAGTTTCAATCTTTCCTGTTTGATAGATTTTGATTATATCCTCCGCAACTAATAAAGGAATACCGTTCTTATCATTTTGAATGAATTCTTTACTAGCAGAAATTTCTGTGTTAGTGGCCATTTTGAACATACCTCCCTAATCTTGCACACTAATAAAATTGTCCATAAATAAAAAAATTGGGTTTTTCATCTGCATTTTTCATGCTTCTTTAGAAAAACCTTCTTCTAATTCAGGCTCTCTTCTTGCTGCAACAAATTCAGCAACTCGTTTATAGACTATATTTCTGTTCTTCCAAACATTATCAAGATTTCCTAAAATTAGGATAATCAAAAATACTGCAAAGAAAGGCACGAGATATAGCAACCAGGTGGTTAAAGCTACTGCTATAGGATGATATTGACCTTGTCCTCCATGTTCTAAACCATAAATCAAGAACTGGTTATCCCGCCGGTCTACAAACAAAGAGTAGAATAATTTCTTGAACTCCAAAACTAGTTCTCCAGTCATTAAAGCCATTTCAATGCCAATAATAAGAGCACATATGAATACAATCAACAAGAATGATTTCGCGGATGGTAGATATTTTTTCTTCTTAACCAATTTGAACATTATGAAATTGTAGAGACCAGCAATAATCGCTCCTAAAATAATTGGCATTATAACGATCCAGAGATATGTTTTTGTGAATTTTGGTTTGTCTGGATTTAATAATTCTTGTCCCCATATGTTCTCAACACTGAAAAATCTGCCAGCTTCATTGAAATCTGCTTCAATAGCTAAAGGAAGCCCTCCATTTCTGAAAAAACCACTATCAGATAATAAAAATAATGAAAATCCTAGTATTAGAGCTACAACTGGTGCAAAAAACCATACAAAGAATGGTTTTGATATCAATCTTGCAGTTGAATCTTGTCCTGTATTTAGACCATATGTTAGAAACACATCCAACCAGTAAGCAGGTCCCTGCCAAAAGCTTCCTCCTCTGAATGTGTTAGTTAACCCCATAATTAGAACACTTATGAACCAAGTGCTTATAATGTATATGCCAAATGGCGAATGTATTTTTTTCCAGAAATATTTTAACGAAGCTAAAAACCAATCTTTCCATACCTCTCCGAATGAACGAGGACCTAATTCAGTTGAGCTAAAATCACTATCTTCAGCTACAATATTATCAGTTGCCATGACTGTTTCAATTTGTGTTTTACAACAGACATTTTAAACCTTTTCTCTCGGATTGCATTTTTACGTTAAAAAAAAAGCCTCAACCAAAATGCTTTAAGTGTATGAAATTTTGGTGCTTTTAGCGTCTAGAGGAATTCGTAATGAGCGAAGATCATGCTATTTCATTGACTAGTTGTGGAATTGATGTTGGTACAACAACTTCACACCTGATTTTCTCTAAACTCAAACTAGAGAAGATCTACACACCAAGGGGAGTAAAGTTTGAAGTTACTGAACGAGAGATTCTTTTCAAAGGAAAAATAATCTTGACACCTCTTGTAGATGGACTAAATATAGACTATCTCAAACTTGTAGAATTCCTCAAAGAAGAATATGAGAGAGCTAATGTTTCCATTGATGATATCGATACTGGGGCAGTAATTGTAACTGGTGAAAGTGCGAAGAAAGAGAATGCGGAGGATTTGGTTAAATCTCTAGCTCATAAGGCAGGAAGATTCGTTTGTGCTGCTGCTGGACCTAATTTTGAATCAATTATTGCAGCTATGGGGTCTGGAGCTTCTTTACACTCTAAGAACGCTAAAAATACTGTAATTAATATTGATATTGGAGGAGGAACTTCTAACATAGCTATTGTTAAGGAAGGTGAAGTAGTTGAAGCTTCATGCGTTAATGTGGGGGGAAGATTATTAGCATTTGATGATCAAAATAAGATTGTTCGGATTGAAGAACCTATAAGAAACTTAGAAGATCGAATGGGAATTAAATTTGAATATGGGCTAGTAATCACAGATAATCAGAAAAGGAGAATGGCAAGAATCCTCGCAGAGAGTCTCTTTGAAGTGCTAAATCAAAAGATAGAATCGAAAATAGCTAAGAATCTTCTAATGACAAATGCTATTGATTACAAAGAAAGCATAGATGAGTATGTATTTTCTGGTGGAGTTGCTGAATATATCTATGAAAAAACTAATCAAGATTACAGGGATCTGGGTAAATATTTGGGAGAAGAAATTGTAAAAATAGTAAAAGCTCAAAACATTAAACTTCATGAACCAACAGAACTTATCAGAGCCACTGTCATAGGGGCTGGTCAATATACTTTGCAAGTTTCAGGTGTTACTACTCATATTTCAGATCCTGAAATTCTTCCAATACATAATATTCCTGTTCTTGAACCTAAATTAGACAATAAGAACATTACAGAAGAAAAAGTGAAGAATGCCATACTAAAGAGTTTCAGTCTTTTTGATGTAAAGGAAGGGGATGAAATTGTTGCTCTATCTTTCAAAGGAGCTATTGGTGGTTCATATGCCGGATTAACAACATTTTCTAAAGGTGTAGTCGACGCTATTCCAAATACAATTAGAATGGAAAAACCAATAATAATGATTTTTGATAGAGATATTGGTAATTCTGTAGGCAACGTTATGAAAAGAGAAACTGAAGCCAAAGAAAATATTATTTCGGTTGATGAGATTAATGTTCAAGAGGGAGATTTTATTGATGTAGATAAACCTAAAGCTGGAGGACAAGTTGTTCCTGTAGTTGTTAAATCTCTCGTTTTTTCAAACTAAAGCATCACCAGGCTATGGCTATCCCATCAGCTCTTGGACTTGTTCCACCACACAATACTCCAGTTTTTGGATTTCTTCTTATGATTTGACCTCTACCAAAAATCATTCTAGCTAAACCTGATGTAGGTGCTATGTTATGCCCCATTCGACTCAAAGTACTCATTACAGATACCTCAATACCTTCTTCTAGTGCAACAGTTCCACCACTAGTTCCGTCTTTTATTGTGTACCTAGGAGCATTAAGTGCTTGCTGAGGATTCATTCCAAAATCAACCATATTGGAGATAACTTGAGCATGTCCTTGAGGTTGGTTAAATCCACCCATTACACCGAAACTTGCATAAAGTTCTCCATCCTTTGTAGCCATACCTGGAATAATTGTATGATACGGTCTTTTATTCGGGGCAAGAACATTGGGATGATTAGGTTCCAAAGTGAAATTTGCTCCTCTATTCTGAAGTGTAAATCCACATCCTTGGGGTACCAATCCTGTTCCAAAACCCATGTAGTTTGAGTTGATGAAACTACAAGCATTCCCTTTACCATCAGCAACGGAAAAGTAAACAGTGTCTGAACTTGTAAATGGAGAACCTTGTTTTGTATCAATAGTAGCTTTAGTTAAATCAATCAACTTTCTTCTTTTTGCTGCATAGTTTTTTGAAATTAACTCTTTAATTGGAACATTTACGATATCAGGGTCTGCAACATACCATCGTGTATCTGCAAAAGCTATTCTCATTGCTTCTATCATGACATGCAAGTGCTCAACTGAGGAATGCTTCATACTTGCAATATCAAATTCTTCCACAATATTCAGAGCTATAAGAGCTGTGATACCTTGACCATTAGGAGGAATCTCATACACTTCTACCCCATTATAATTTGTTGAGATTGGTTCATCAAATGTATTTTGATGATTCTTTAAATCATCAAGAGACATCACTCCATCTAATGATCTTATGAGATCAACGATTGCTTCTGCAATTCTTCCCTCATAAAATCCACTCTTTCCATGCTCTGCTAAAGTACGAAAAGTTTTTCCCAAAGTGGGGTTTTTCATAATTTCTCCCTCTTTTGGTGCTTCTCCATTAAGGAGTATTTCATCTCCATATGGACCTTTCTTAATCAATTGTTCACTTCTTTTCCAAGCCATAGCTGTAAATGGCGCAACTGGAAAACCTTTTTCAGCTAACTCAATTGCAGGTGCAAGAACTTCTTTAAGTGACATAGTTCCAAACTTCTCTACTGTATCAACCCAACCAGCTGCTGCCCCTGGAACAGTTATGCTGTGGATACTTATTGGGTATAACATTCCATTCACATTATCATCGGCTACTACATCTAGATTTATTTCAGAAGGAGCTCTTCCACTTGCATTAAGACCAAAAACAGATTTTTGCTTTCCATCGAAAAACAGACAGAAACAATCCCCACCTATTCCTGTTGAACATGGTTCTGTAACATTCAGTGCAGCAGCTGTTGCAACAGCAGCATCCGCAGCATTTCCACCTTGTTGAAGTATCCTCATACCAGCTTCAGAAGCTAAAGGTTGACTTGAAGCAACAATTCCTCTTTTTCCATAAACAGGAGAACGATAGGAGTCGAATTTTAAACTCATGTTGAGAAATTAACTTAGCTAAAAATAAATCTAATGGTCAATTCTAGTATTACTGTTGAAAAAACTCATTTAACATTTGGAAAAACCTTAGTTTATCCCAATCAAAATTATCTATCCCATAATCTTCAATGAAGTATTTTACCCACTCATCACCGTAATTATACCCAATACTCCAGATTACAGCTGCAAAATCAAAATATCTGTCACTTATTCCTCCCCATGACCAATCAACAAAACCACTGATTTTACCTTCCTTAACAAGAATATTTGGTAAGCAGTAATCCCCATGAGTGAAAACAAGATCTAATTTAGTAGGTTTCAGTTTTACTATCTCATCAAATACTTCTTCAGGCTTTTTGAAAGACCATCTTTCATCAAATTGACTTGAATCAATTTCCTTTGATTCCATTCTCTGTTTTGCTAGTTGTAGCAATTTGTCTAGTGAATTATCAATTGGACAGGTTGAAATAGGTATTGAATGTATCTTTTTTAACCCATCAGCTAATATCTTAATGTTTCTTCTCTTTTCATTGTTAGTTTTAGCTTTAAATGATACTTCTCCTTGAATTTCAGATAAAAGAAGAAATTCGTTGTTTTCCTTCTGTCCAAAATAAATTACTTCAGGAACCTCTAGTTTTCGTACCAACCAATCAAGAATGATTTTTTCTCTTTCCAAACTAAAAATAGAATCAATTTCATCGATTTTAAGATAATGGACATTTTCTTCAACGATGCACTTGAATACTCTAGCTTTTGAGCAACCTATTGAATTTTCTTCCCATGAAGATTCCCCCATAATTTCTTTCAATTCATTTGGAAGATCTATTTGCCCAATCTTATCATTCATTGATACCAGTTTTAGGTAGTAAATCTATTCTTAAAATACTTTGGGGCTTAACGAAAATAGAAGCAATACTTTAGCACTAGTATTTTTGCCCACAGAAGGAACAATAATTCTCACTGATATATCCAGCACTATTACAGTTGGGACATAACTTATAACTATCAATATCTGCTTTTGTCTCAACAATATGTGCTTCGTATTTCTCAAACTGTAGTGGCTGAAGGTGTTTGCCTGACTTCTTTTTAGATAGATCGGGTCTCGAATTTCTTACAGCTATAATAGTTAAACCTAAGAGAAAAGGAAAAAGAAAGGAACATGCTATAATTATAGGTATCAAGAATCCTCTATTGTTTTCCGTTGTAGTTATTGGTGGTGTAAATTGATCGTCTCGAATTGTTATTTTAACATGTATGTCTTGAATTAGATATGGATTTTCCAAAATAATATAATATGTAACTGAAGCCTCTAAATCACAACTAACTTCAGCAGTGTTTTTATCATATACATATAGTTCATTGACAGAACTGTTCCCTTCTCGCCATTGAATATAATTTTGTGAATCAAAAATTTGGAGAGTAACATTGAAACCTGCTTCTAAAACTTCATATTCTATGTATAATACATGACTAGTTGTTGGAGTGTGCATCCAACCATTATAGGTTCCAGCATACACTACACGAGTTTCGTCTCTGATTACATCTGCTCGAGTATAACTTAAGGAGACAAAGATTGATGTAAGAATAATCAAAAAGATAAATTGTTTCTTTCTCGATTTCATTGTCCCCACTGACTAGTATCATATTAACTGCTTGAAAACTATCTTAAATATGTTTTCAAAATCTAAATATTGTATTAACTAGCACCAAAAATTTATCTATTTAACAATTTTTTGCTTACAATGATAACAATTACTAGTACTGATAAACCCACTCCTATATATAGACCATCTTGCCAATCTAGAGGAAAGGGTTTGGTTCCAGATCTTACAACACATATGTAGAGGTAAAGTTGTGTATCATTGTTATAATCAATTCTTTGAAATGTTACGTAATAATTGTCAGGAGGACCAAGCTGAATCACTTCTGAAACAAGAGAAAAGTTTGTTTCTTCAAAATAGCATTCCTCAAGAGTATCGAGATTTTCCAGATTAGTAACATATACATCTAATCCTGGTCCTTCTAGTACTTGAATCTCTATTTCAAGAGTATCGTTCTTGTTATAGGTAAGCATCTGGACAGAATAAGAACCAGAAATAATAGTAATTTCACCATGAAAGTAGACAGTTTCTTCGTAATTTTCAGCTTTGGATGTAACTGTAACTGTTAATAATGCTATTAATAAGAAACTTGCAATTTCTATACTTCTTCTACTTTGCAGGAAGATTTTTGGCATATTTCTCCTTCTAGTTATTTGTTTGATATTATATTTAAATCATTTCAAATTCAATTTTGACTAATTTATTAGGATTTTGTGCAAGAAATTAAATGCTAGTTTCAAAAGAATAAATAGTACAACAACAAACATTATTTTTTAACTATAGTAGCATTCTAATAAGGAGATATATACAAGAAGGTAGGTTACAGTAAGGTAGCCCTATCCTTTAGGAAAGAAATGTATGAGCTACCTTCTTAACTGCAAAACCTTAGGATCAATTCATATAATTCAAGGTATTCAGATATCAATCCATTCCATTTATCTTCTGAATTAGTGGCATCTAGTAGTTTGGTGATTCTAGCAATATGATTGCTTATATCTATGTCGCAGTAAAGCTCTAATTCTCCCCCAAAGACATGTAACAGATTTCTAACCCTACAAGTGTATTCAACTAATCCAAGTTTTATTTTAATAGTCTCACTTATGATTGTGTTCATTTGTCTCAGTTTTATCCTCATCAGTAAGAGGAAAGAATCTGGATTAATTTCTGACATTCTTCTGGCTTTGGCACCCCATACCAACTTTCTCAAACCCTGTAATATGAATAACCCTCACCAAGTTCGAACTTTTATAAATGTTTCTAAATGAACGCCGTTCATTAAAAAACTTTATTTATCACAACAATTTTGTTTATTCAATGAGTAAGAGTAGAGCAAGGTCACAAGATGCAAAAAACAAACAGATTCAACGTATTATTTCTGAAGCTAGAGAATTGTTTTTCGAAGCTGGAACATCAGGATTAAGTATGAGAGCACTAGCAAAACGCCTTGACATGTCTCAGAGTAATCTGTACAATTATTATTCAAGTAAGAGACAACTGTGGTATGAGATCATGAGCCATGATTTCTCTGAATTAGAAGATAAAATCCAAGAAATAATCATGTACCATAAAGGCAATTTCCTTGAACTACTTGTAAAGCTAGCAGAATTCTATTTCGATTTTGCTGAAGAAAATTATCGAAGATACAAATTGATGTTTGTACTCCCCCCTCCACCACTTGAATCTCAGAGTACTGAAGAGGAAAAATTTGAGCCACAATCAATCTTAATGCTTCTAAATTTGTTGGAGAATGCTATTACTCAAGGATTAATAAAAAATATTGATGCTAAAAAAATGTCACTATATCTCTGGTCAGTAATTCATGGTACAGTTTTGATAACGAATACTATAGTTTTTGATCCAAACTCTGAGATTTCTACATTTGGGTCGAAAAAGGAGTTTAGAGTATTTGTTATTGATCAATTAAAAGATCAATTATCTCAAGTAGTTTCCGATTAAGAATTCTCTTATGCTATTTTATTCAAAAGACAATTAGAAGCATTAAGTAGATTATTCATTAGCAAACGAACTGATATTCAAGTGTCATTCTAATCCTTGGAATAATATATAAGTGCGTGAGAAGGAGTGAAAATTAAGGTGTAGGAAGGAAAATTGAAATTAGTCCGTCTAAATCTTGCTGAAACCTTAGAGGAATCCTTCCGCGCCCTTTTCCCTTCACAACATTAGTTGTTTTCTACCAATAAGATTTGTTTTTCAGATTTCTTTTCAGTATTTCATTAATATTACATACAATTAATAAAGAAAATTCTTGAGTTTATATGGCAAATTCAATATATATTATTGAGAAAAGGCGATTTCGATGGAAGAAATAAAACGTGAAGATTTAGTACGACACTTGAAATCTAGTTCAAATGAAAATCCTACACTAAATGAAGAAGCTCTTGATTTTGTTTTATGGAAACTCAATGAAATTAAACACGAAGTAGGATTAAAACTAGAAACCAAGGAAAAAACTCCTTTAGTTAAGAGTGCTAGATAACCCTCTTTTTGACAGAAATCTCTTAAGACTTAAATAAAACCTATTTGTCTCAAATTTCTATGGATTCATTTCTCGATTCTATTAAATATATTACTGATAATTTCGGAACAAGAATTACTGGTACTGAAGCTGATCATAAGACATGTGAACACATAGAGGAAAAGTTTCGTGGATTCACACCTAATGTTGAGACTGAAAGTTTTCAAGTAGTTGGAAGGGCTTTACAGAATCTAACACTTTTTCTAGTTTTGGGATATTTTGTCTCTGTTGTTGCATATTTCTTTGTCCCAATTGTTGCATTAGTTTTAGCAATTTTGATGCTTCTTGTTTATTATTTAGCAAGATTCAAAGA